>JADBWK010000058.1 GCA_020404895.1 Pseudanabaena sp. M085S1SP2A07QC
TCCTTATTTGCCACTAGCATTAACGTATCAAAGTCAATCCTTGAGTGTTTCAGGTCTGTTGGATACTGGCTCTAGTGTTAATGTCTTGCCTTATGAAATGGGGCTGGCATTAGGCGCAGTCTGGGAAAATCAAAGGCTATCTTTAACATTAGGAGGGAATTTAGCTAGATTTGAAGCTCGTGCATTGGTTGTCAAAGCCACTGTTGAAGAATTCCCTGCTGTAGATTTAGCTTTTGCTTGGACTCAAGATAAATATGCACCTCTAATATTGGGACATATGAACTTCTTTCTTGCATTTGATGTGTGTTTCTACAGAGCTGACTCAGCATTTGAGATTAGCCAAAAAATAGTTTGACTAAAGAAAAAAAGGTTCGTTACATTTCATTAACGCACTCTACAAGATCGCACTGTGCATTGTGATTTCTAAGCGATCGCCATTACTGTAAGTCATGATTTCTAGGCGATCGCTAAATAAATGTTTTTCTCTGAGGTGGGATGCATCCTGAAAGCGATCGCCAACAATTTCTCGGAACTCATTAACGAAGCAAACCATTTTTGAGAGTAGAATCTTGGCTTGAAAGAGACAACTTTAAGGATCTACATCGTAATGTTTAACAAATTGTTAGTCCTGAGCAAGTTTGTTGACAAATGAATAAAGATTACGTATTGATTCGTCTTGATCGTCATAACTTCCCTGCCAGATTACTGTCACTTCTTGGTAGCCTCGCGAAATCCTTATGCCGAAAGAAGAACCTCCTAACATTGGTGTGAATGGATGCTCTTTAAATGAATAGGTGATTTTGTCGGCTAACGCAATCATGTAAAGAACGCTGTTGGCAGACACTTCAAAATCACGATGAGCGTGCTCAAATTGAATCTGATAAAGACTTTGATTTGTTTTGACATCTTTGAATGACTGAAAGACTCCTTTGGGAATGTCGTCATCTCCCCATGCAAAAACCTCGACAATATAGCCGTATGCTCTATGTGGTTGATGCCAGATTGCTACAGTGAATTCTGGTAGTGACATTTCAGCAGCCTCATAGGATCGCGATTACTTTGAGTATTTCTAGGCGATCAACTCAATTAGCTATCTATTAAAGATTTGCTGATGGCGATCGCTATTACTGTGATCTTTGATTTATAGGCGATCACACTAACAATCTACCTTCTAAAAGCGATCGCTATTACCGTGAGTCGTGATTTTTAGGCGATCGCATATAAAGAATATATCCTAAAGGTTGGCTAATGGAGATTGCTCTTTAATTTTCAACTGATGCCTTAAGTTGACTAAGGTATGTATCAACAAGCTTGTCTGTCAGATTAAAGGCTCTTGATATTACTCGAAAAATTGGGTTAGGGATTTTAACAGTTTCAGTGATTTGAACTATGGTTCCCTTGGGAGACTCTGTAAATATGCCAACCCATGCCCCACTAAATCCTTGATTAGAAACAAATTCAATCTCAAATCGATGTGGCGGCTCTTTGCGCCGAGCTTTGAACTCGATTAATACTCCGTCAATTGTTTCTTCTGTCCATGAGTCCCTATTGGGTTGTGCCTTAACCGTCTTAACATCCTTGCGCCAAGAGGTTTGTTTCTCCACGTCAGTAACAGTTTGAAAAACTATAGCTGGTGATGCCTTTAGTTCCGCAGTTCTCGAAGCAGTTACTTCAATCGGCAGTAAAAATCCAATCACCAAAATACAGGCTCCTAATCCCGCTAGGCTACCTATACCAATTAGTAAATATCTCATATATTCTCTAGGCTTTATTTCATGAAAATCTTACTTAAACTCTAAGGTAAATAGTATTCTATGATCTTGACTGATAGTGCTTTTTTTACTCAGCCCTCGAAATCAAGAAGGCTGTAACCTAATCCAGAGTTCGGTTCGCATCTCTTCAGGAAGTGTCTTTCTAGGATCGTCCAAATAGTACTCAACAACAGGTTCATCACATAGTTCATAATCAGTTCTCGGAACCCAACCACCAATTAAAGATAGGTATGTATCTAGGATGTTGTTTGTGTATGCACCGATATGAGTAGCAACAGCATATTTTCCCGCAGGAATGTAATCGGTAGAAATTCCCATTGATTCATTATCTTTGCCTTGGTATTCAATACAAGCATCAAATCGTAAATATTCTGCTGGAGTGATCTCAGGATCGTCGAAACAAAGCCCAAAAACTCTAGCTTTTGTTAAGTCAATGCTTTGAGATTCCGCCCAACTAATCAGCCGTGGAAATATTCTGCCACTCTCATCATATGAGCCAGTATGACGAATTTTAGTGATCGCAATAGAATCAATAGCGCGGATTTCGATTTGATCGGGTGGAGCGATCGAAGCATGGGTAGAGATGGGTATTTGTCCGCGAAATTCTGAAGGTGAAACACCAAAATATTGACGAAATGCTCTTGTAAAACCTTCATGGGAATCGTATCCAGCATCAAGGGCAATTTCTATCACTTTTTTTCAGTGGTACGTAATCGACGGGCAGAACGTTCTAATTTTAATCGCCTAACATACTCAAGGATAGATTCACCTGTAATTCCCCTAAATATTCTATGGAAGTGGTGGGGAGAAAGATTTGCAAGCTTAGATAATTCAAGAGGTATGAGTTTATCGCTCAGATGTTTCTCAATATAAGATTGTACCCGTTGTACCCTTCTTAGATATTCAACCTTTGTTGTCTCTTTCATGACGATTATGCTAAATCCTATACTCTAGAAGATGTAGAAAGAAAAATTAAATCTAAATTAGCATTGCACAAAAAAGTGTGTTCCAAAATGCATTCAATGCGATCGCCTCAACAATCTATCTTCTCAAGGCGATCACTATTACAGTGAGTCGTGATTTCTAGGCGATCGCATGCTAAGCCCCCTACAAGTTTATTTTTATCAACCATTAAGGCGCAAATAATGCGTGACACTAACCACAAAATAGCAAAGCCATTTTGTGCTTTGGGATAAGTGGCTATAGCTATAGTTGCTAGAATGTAACAATCAACTAAAAAAGAAAAAAGATTAAAAGGTTTATGTCATCAGCGCTCAGTGTAGAACAGTTAGTCTCCGATGCTAAAGAGACGGCAAACAAGCTAAAGATTAACAAATTTGATATTTATGGCGCGATCGTCGATGAAACCAGTGCCGAAGTCGATAGCGGCGCACCCAAACAGGTGTCAGCCTCCAACCGTGCTAGCATCACCGTGCGAGTTTGGAACGATCACGGCACTGTGGGCGTTACTTCTACCACCAATATCGATCGCATTGGACTAGAACTCGCACTCCAAAGTGCTCACGAAGCAAGTTTCTTTGGCGCTAAAGAAAATATCCCTGATTTTAGTCCCGAAGCGATCGCAGATATCCCGCCCCGAGAGTCACAAACTTCACCACAAACCGCGATCGAACAGCTAGTCGAAACCCTTTTGGTAGCAGAAAAGGAATTATTGGCAAAACATACTGCGATCGCAGGTGTTCCCTACAATGGCTTATCTCAGCGTGATGTCAGTCGCTTCTATTTGAACAGTGATGGCGCAATGCGAAATGAGAGTAGTTCACTTAGTTCTATTTATCTCTATACCAAAACTGAAGAAGAAGGTAGAAAACCTCGCAGCGGTGGTGCATATCGCGTAAGCCGTAGTTTTGAAAATCTCGATGTCAAGGGTTGCGTTGAGGAAACAGCAGAAAAAACGATTAGCCACTTGAATTACGACAAAATCAAATCTGGTAAATATTTAGTTGTATTCTCTCCTGAAGCATTTTTGAGCTTAGTTAGTGCTTTCTCAAGTCTCTTCAATGCTCAGAGCATTCTTGACAAAAATAGTCTCTCCAATCCAGAATCCATAGGTACACAAATTGCTTCACCACTTTTAAATGTAAGCGATGATGAGCTTCATATTGGAAATGTAGGAGCTTCAACATTTGATGGTGAAGGAACTCCTACTCGCCGCACTCCTTTAATTACGAATGGGATGTTAACTAACTTCTTGCACAGTTCTGTGACAGCGAAGCGCTTAAATGCCAAGCCCACAGGCAATGGTAGCGTTGGCGCAAAGGTTTACGTTAGTCCTAATTTTTTCCATATTGAACGTGGTAGCGAGGCGAATGCATCCAATCAGACAGTTTATGATTTGGCAACTGCTGAGAATGTAATTTTAATCGATGATTTACAAGCGCTTCATGCAGGTGTGCAAGCATCTCAAGGTTCATTCTCCTTGCCCTTTGATGGCTGGCTAGTCAATAAAGGAGATCGCATCAGTGTCGAATCGGCAACTGTAGCAGGCGATATTTTAGAACTACTAAAAGCGATCGTTTATGTAGAGCCAGAGGTAAAAATTACCCCTTCAGGTGTAGCGCCACAGATTTGGGTAGAAGGGCTATCAATTACAGGCGAAGCTTAAAACCCAAAAAGTGTGAAGCAGCGCAGCGCGTCGCCTCACACTTTTTGGTAAAAGGGACGCAAAGTGTCCCTTTTTTATGTTTTTGCGTTGTATAGATTGGCATTTGCCATTTGATCACCCTCAAAAAGAGCCTCTTGTAAGTTAGCCCAACTCAAATTAGCACCCCGTAAGTCAGCCCCACATAAATCAGCTTTGCGTAAATCTGCCCCCTTAAAATTGGCATGGCGCAAATTTGCTCGATGTAGATCAGCGTTAGTCAAATTGGCATAGCTCAAATCTGCGCCAGTGAGATTTGCTCGACAAAGTTTTGCGCTAGACAAGTTAGCTTTGCTCATAAGGGCATGGCTAAAGTCAATCTTGTGAAGATCGCTTGTAAATCGGCTCCCACCAGAACAACATTAGAAAATACTTTCTGCCCCATTCGATATTTTTGCAAAAATTCTTTAGCATTCATTAATTGATTCGCCTTGGCGAAAGCCTACTAGTTATTGTACATACAAATCTTTAAAAGCTTTACTAAGTAGGGCTTTTAAAGATTTGTGTAAATCAACCTTCAAATGAATCAAGATCTAATGCTGCGGAGCCACCCCGTTCTAGTTCAACCAACATTTGCCCTAGTTGCCGCCAAACAAGGAGAGCTATACCGATGGTGACCGGAATTGCAACGATATAGCCAAATAGAGTCGGGAAACCAAACACCTCTAGTCCAGTTGACATGAAGACTGCAATGCTGATGGTCATGCCAAGATAGGGGACTTTGATGCTGGCACTTTTTAGTTCCAGCATGGTGCGAGAAGACTTACTGCTTGACCAAGCATTAACAAGATTGCGCAAAGTTACTTCAAACGATCGCCCACAAGCGAGTCCAGCAACGAGGGAAATAGCAAACAAAAAATATGGAGGATCATTAGGAAAGTAGTAATTCACAAGATTGGATAAAAATTTTAAAGTGTGTTTTTAATATTAAGCCTAAATTAAGCCTAATCGTATGGCAAGGTACATAATCATATTTACTGATTCAAGCCTTTTGATTCCCACAAAGCTCTTTATTCCAATCCTCAAAAAACTTGCTAGGTTGATGAGGATTATGCTTTTCAAATAAAACTCCGATCGTCCCAATCTTCATCTTAAAACTAAGATCTCACCTCATCTCAAATCAAACAGAGATCGTCTATTTTCTCAGACATGATAAATGTTCACAATATTTATTCATAATGACTCCACATCCGATAGATTTTGATCAATTTTTCTGGTTCAAAGATTTCGTAAACTATCCGATGCTGTTTGTTGATGCGGCGACTGATTAGCCCTTTCATGTCTCCTTTTAAAAATTCATAATCTGGCGGATATTGTAATGGGTCTTCTTCAATGATCTTAATGAGTTGCAGAACTTTGGCTTCAATCCACTGGAAGCAAGCTTTTTGGCATCTTTTTGAGCTTGCGTCATGAAAATTATTTTGTACATTACCAATCCAGCTTATCGAGAGTTACTCCTTGTTCAATGGTTTCAGTACGGGCTGAATTGATACTTTGAACCATTCCTTCAATTCCTCTTAGATATTCTTCATCGCTGACATAATCGGATTGGTCTAAAATTTTAATTTCGTCTTTAGAGAAGCGATCGAGTAACCATAGAAATTTGTCGCTAACGCTATCATCAATTTGCAGGGTGATTGTCCGCATAAGTTAACTCCTAATTTCTCTGTATAAGTCGCTTGTATCTTGAGGTTTATACTTTGATATCTTATCATTTTTGCTTTGAGTCGCAGTAACGGCGATCGAAACTCACCTCAAATCAAACAGCGATCGCCTATATCCATATCATCACTAATTAGCAAGGCGATCGCATAAATAATCTCTACGCAGCTATAATGAGTTTAATGAAATTCAGGAGGGTATGGTTATGAGTACTCCAGTTTTAGAAGCGGATCTCCCTGATAGCTCGGTAGTAAAATCAGCAGTAAACGTGTTTGTAAAAAGTGAAGCTAATGGCAAGGTTAGTGCTATGGTCTTGGGATTGCCCGAATATCGCGTAGAAAGTCGCGATCGCCAATCTGCTCTGGCTGATTTACAAAAACTAGTTACAGCGAAGCTTATAGGTGCTGAAGTTGTTTCATTAGAAATCGAAATCCCTCAACCTGAAAATCCTTGGCTCCGTTTTGCAGGGATTTTTAAGGATGATCAGTCTTTTGATCGAATGCAAGAAGATATAGCTGAGTATCGTCGCGAAAAGGATGTTGAGGTAGAGAACTACTGTCATCAAATTGAGATGGAAGAATCTAAGGAACAGGTTCTATGACTTTATGGATTCTTGACACCGATCATATATCTTTGTATCAGCGAGGAGATCTCAATGTCATTAATCGACTGAGTTTGGCTAATGCCAAAAATCTAGCGGTTACGGTTATTTCACTTGAGGAACAAATGTATGGAAGACTCAGTGAAATTAAGAAAGCTACTTCCGCTATCTCTTTGATAACTGCTTATTCGAGATTAGAAATCACTCTCGACTATTTCAAAAGTGTTCAAGTTTTGCCATTTGACCAAAATGCTCATACAGCCTTTGAGGGTTTGATAGGTCAAAAGTTGCGAGTTGGAACTCAAGATTTACGCATTGCGGTGATCGCTTTGTCTGTAAATGGAATAGTCGTAACTCGCAATCAAAAAGATTTTGTTAAAGTGCCAAATCTACAAGTAGAAAATTTGGCACTTTAACAAAAAATAGAAATGCGATCGCCCCTTCATTCCACAAACCAGCGATTGCTCAAAATTGGAATCTAGTTTAACGAAGTCTATTCATAATGACTCCACATCCGTAAAACTTTAACAATTCTTTCGTCTGGAATAATTTGATAGATTAAACGATGCTGAATATTAATTCTTCGGGAATAATAACCAGATAAATCACCTTTTAATTTTTCGGAAGGTGGCTGATAAGGATTTTCGGCTAAAATCGCTAGCAATGTTTCCGTTTGGGCTTTTAATCCTGCGGCGGTTAATTTTTTAGCATCTTTATTGGCTTGTTTTGTTAGAATTACTTTCCACATTACCATTCGATATTCTCAACATTAATACACTCTTCGATAGGAGTAGCTGCCTCTTGATGGATTGACTCGGCAAGTCCAGCAATAGACTGAATATATAGAGTTTCTTGGATTTCATTCCATTCTTGTTCAGAAATTAAAATTGCGTTACCTGTCGTTTCCTTGATGAGAATTGGTTGATGTTTCAGATTAATATCCGCAATCAGTTTGGCGAGATTAAACTGCCCTTGATTAATCATTATGGTTTCCATAATCATAAAACTCTCAATTAAGTGGTAGTAGTTGATTATATAGTATTTTCTTTTGCTTGCTGATTTGCAAGTTTGTCTAAACTCCCAAGTCACCCCCTAATTCCACAAACCAACGATCGCAATTCACCTCAAATCAAACAATGATCGCCTATTTCCTCAGAAACGCTAAATGTTCAAAGCGATCGCCCACTCATTCCACAAACCAACGATCGCAACTCACCTCAAATCAAACAAAGATCGCCTATTTCCTCAGACACACTAAAGACTTAAAGCGATTGCTCCTCACATCATTAGGTGTTTATAAATTATGGATTACATTTCACAGTTTGCTATCCGAGAAAATTGGATTAACCATCGCCGCATAAAACAAGATCAAATCGTTCCAAGCACTAAGACCCAAGCATTTAAAAATTAATCTTTCCCCTTCCTCCTTCAGTCTCACAATTTCCGCCGCCGCAAGATACTCCTGAAAACTCAAGTGCGAAAACTGATAGATATTTCCATCTCTTTTTCAGGCGTATTGCGTTCACCTCTCGCATAGCGCTCCTGACACATATACCACTGCTCCACAAACTGCTGACGCTGTTCTAGATTAAAATCTTGAATCCAGAAACTTGCCGTCGGTTTTCTTGCCGTATAGTCCTCAGTGTATGCAGTGGACCTGTATCAGAGAAATACAAGCCCTTTCCACATACGCCCAAGTCAAATAGGGCAGCAAAGACTCTTGCCAATTGCGATCGCGCAGACAAGTATAGTCCAACACCATCATCAACATTTGCTCAGCAACAGGAGCGCGACGATAACTCCGTAAATCCGTTGGCAAGATCGCAAAACCATTACTTCCATTGGCTGAACCTTGACGAATGCGCTGAAACTTCGCCGCATCCAAAATCGTACCTACCCAAGCGATATCATGAGCATCCGTAGCCCTCCTGACCCCGATCGCCACACCTCGCGCCCCATTTGCTGTCCTAAATCTCTGCATCGGCAACCGTAACGAACCAGACTCTCGTTCTATCGGTGCAGTATCTTCTGGATATGGCTTTGTCGAATTACCAATATTGTCAAGATCAAACGACTCCGAATTCCCTGCATTGATCGTGTCTGATTGATATACAGGCTCTTTAACCTCATTCGGTCTAATATCACGCGATGAATTATTCAAACTTCTATCAAAATTAGAATTCGATGGAGAATCTGGAATGGGCGTAGATTTAGGCTCAGTGCGATCGCCCTCGGTTGATGATGTACTAGGACGTGATCGCAAAGGCGGCAATCCCATCACCTGAGCCGCATGATCTACATGATCGATCGCTACCTCCGTTACCCCATCCAACCGCGCCAAAGCGATCGCCAATCTTGCCAAAGCCAGATCGCGGCGAAGCCTATAACGCTCCGAAACCGTCACATATTCCAAAATGCGTCGCTAGCCTTCCCCGTCAGTTTAGCTCTCACAACCACTGCCGTCTGTATTTGAGTAATCGGCACATCAGGTAATTTAACAGAATGCTCCGAATTTTGATCGCTACTCAACCAATCCAACAATCGCGTTACTTTTGCAGCATCCGATTCCAAAGTTGGTGCGATCCCACTCCGCAATCGCAAAGCCAAGCGATCGAGCAAATGGGTTGACACCATCCCCACTTGTTGGCTATCACAACCCACTAACCAACACAAATTCGGTTGCCAAGACTGCTGCTGTCCATAGCGCTCTAAATGTCCCACATCCGCAGACATCAGCATTACACAAGCCCTAGTCGCCGCCAAACTCAAGTGCGTCAAATCAGGAATCACAACTAAACGCAAATCATGATCTCGATTTACCAATGCTCCAGACTGCCACTCAAATGGAAATCCATCAGAGTTAGCATGAAGCCCATTATTGGGGATGTGGATTTCCCCGAATGAAGGAGCGAAATTCTGGTTATCGGTACTCACCGAAATTCACAACCGTGGAGTCAAGGATATTTTGATTGCTTGTGTCGATGGCTTAACAGGATTTCCCAATGCCATTGAGA
>JADBWK010000059.1 GCA_020404895.1 Pseudanabaena sp. M085S1SP2A07QC
AGTAGTCGAAACCTCTGGTAGTTTGATATCCCAGCTTTTACCTAAATCTATTCATGCTATTACTGCAAAAGGTTTTGAGCTTAAAGTCATGCTCTTTGTCCTTGCTTTTAGCGTTAATCTATGGGTAGCAACTTAGGTTACTTATCAAATTGTAGATTACTTACAACAAATTAATATTTTCTTGGATGGATTTTGCTGAGGCATGGAGCGCTGCAAGTTCATCATCTGTAAGTTTCAGTTCGATCACTTTTTCAACACCTTTCCGGCCTAACTGTACAGGTACACCCATGAATATATCTTTTAAACCATATTCACCTGTGAGATGAGCTGCAGCAGGAAAAATTCGATGCCGATCGCTAATGATTGCTTCGACCATGACATAGGCTGCCGCCGATGGGGCAAAATATGCACTACCATTTTGTAGCAACTTGACGATTTCTGCGCCGCCATTGCGAGTTCGTTCCACTAGTCGGGCGATCGTCTCCTGTGACATTAGTTCTGTAATCGGAACACCATTTACTGTCGATAGGCGTGGCAAAGGAAGCATCAAATCTCCATGCCCACCCAACACGGTTGTATAGATATCCGCAGTGGATATGCCTAATTCCATCGCAATAAAAGTTTGAAATCTGGCGGCATCTAAAACTCCAGCCATGCCAACTACTCTTTGGGGTGGTAAACCACTGACTTGCCATGCTAGGTAAGTCATTACATCTAAAGGATTAGAGACAATGAGCAAAATTGCATGAGGAGATAGAGCGATCGCCTTCTGTACGACATCCTTAACAATGCCTGCATTAATCCTGAGCAGATCATTGCGACTCATGCCCTCTTTGCGAGGTAAGCCTGCGGTAATGACAATCACATCCGAATCTTGGGTATCGCTGTAGTCATTAGTGCCGATAATTTGGCGATCGAGATTGGAAATCGTATGCGCTTGGGCAAGATCGAGGGCTATTCCCTGCGGTTTCCCTTGGACAATATCACATAAAACAACGTCCGCTAGATTTTGCTTAGCGATTCGTTGCGCTAACATTCCGCCGACATTTCCTGCACCAATGACGGTGACTTTAGGCGATCGATAATCTTGTATTTGCATTGTCATAATTCCTTCTATTGGGAAACATGAAATTTACTGTAGTAATAAAGCAGTGCTTCTGCTCTTCCTTTTTTGGTTTTCATGTTATATAGCAATGTAAGCTTTGCTTAGGACATAAAACCCAAAAGATGGCAGAGCTTCGCTCTGCCATCTTTTGGGTTTTGAATTGTCCTATCTATCTCTTACGTTGCTATATGACTCTAGATAAGCATTAATTAGTTGTGGGTTTCGTCCATCATGGTAGAGATACACTTGATAATTTCCACTCTTCCAAACTGAAGGCTGACTATTTGGCAGGTCTTGAGCTGTCAAACGTAAAATTGAACCTGTTTTCTTGTTTTTCTGAATCCAATATTTTTGTAATACATTTTTTTGATCTCGACAAATCATGACCAAAAAGCTGTGGCTCTCAGCAAAGTCTTGGAGATCAGATTTTACTGGACATGATGCGAAAAGACTCTTCTTAGGTAAATCTTGAATTGGCTTACGGATTGTGACTTTCCCAGTTGCTGGTATCGGCGTTGAGAAATCATAGTCACGTTTAAAAATATCATCTGCGATCACGAATGGTTGATAGCTTGCAATTAGCAAAGTGCCAAACAAACTGCCAAAAATTAAATCTAAGCAGTTTTTTATTTTCATGTTTTTTCTCCTAATTTAGGTACTTACACAAAATAACCGATCCCAAAAATATGACGGCGGACTAAGCCCACCGTCATATTTTTGGGTTTTATAAGGCAGCACAAAGCACAGCCTTTAAATTAAAACTTGATCGTGCGTCGATGGGCGGCAACAGACTCCGCTAAGCCGATCGCCATGAAATTAGCAAGTAATGCTGATCGTCCATAACTGAGCCAAGGCAAAGGAATCCCCGTCACAGGTGCAACATTGATATTCATACCGATATTAACAAAGGTTTGAAACAAGACGAAGGAAAACACGCCGATCGCTAGTAGTGAGCCGAAATTATCCCGCGCATTGACAGCAATCACCAGTAAGCGCCAGCAAATTCCTACAAACAATAACAAAACGCATATACAACCCAAAAAGCCAAATTCTTCGCCGATCGCGGAAAAGATGAAATCAGTATGCTGCTCAGGAATAAAATTCAACTGTGTTTGAGTACCCTTGAGCCAACCCTGACCAAATAGTTGCCCAGCTCCTATCGCAATTTTGGACTGAATGACGTGATAGCCAGCGCCGAGAGGATCTTGGTTAGGATCGATAAATAGCAATAAGCGCTTCTTTTGATAATCATGCAGAATATTCCACAATAAAATTCCTGCTTGTCCAGACACCAAATTGACTACCACGGCAATTACGGTACTGACAATCCGAAACCAAGGTAATGAGACCCAAGCCGCCACACCCATCAAGATTACCCATACAATCCAAGCGGGTAAATAAATCGAAAACAGGACTGCCGAGACAATGGGAGAAAATATTAGTAATAGCCAGCCCAAACTCGCTCCAGCCCAATAAAGCATTCCAATCGTGATTGCGGCGAAGACCAAGGACGTACCAAGATTCGGTTGTAAAAAAATTAATACCCAAGGCGGTACGGTTACCCAAGCCACTCTAAAAGCATCTATTGGATTTTGGATCGGGCGATCGTGCATCACCGCAGCTAAGGAAATAATAATACCGACCTTGGCAAATTCTGAAGGTTGAATATTAAACCCACCAATCGTAATCCAACGTTCTGCTCCAAGCGCCGTTGTACCAATAATCATCACCAAGACCAAGGAGATATTAGTGATTGCATAGGTGATCCAGTGCAACCGCAATAACTGATCGTAATGAAAACGGGCGATCGCAAACATAGCCACCAATCCTACGCTACCTGTCACCCAATGTTGCCACCACACTGCATTCTGAGAGCGAAAGTCAGAGCTATAGATGGCAACGCCACCTAAAATCATCAATAGGATTGGGAAAATCAGCAATAACGCATCGGCATCGCGCCACTCACGTTTAATATTTTCCCAACTGGGTATTTCTAAGCCTTTTACGATCATAAACGCAGATAATTTTGCATCAGTTCTTATTATGTATCTTAATTTTCCAGATTTGTAGCTCTTGATATTTGGTCTTTAAGCAGCTACTCCCTTTCCCCCAAGAATTAGTGGTGTGGCGCTCCGCGCCGCACCACTAATTCTTGAGTTTTGTTTTTTAATTCACAGAAGTGTTACCACACTTTTGTGAATTGGTATTACGGGATGCTCTACTGAACAAACCTCCCCTTGATCGTCTATGCAATGGCATACTGAAGGTAACAAACAGGTATGCAAATCACCAATGCATCTGCGATAAACCTTGTAATAACCCTATCTACCTTTATTTCTAGGCAGGACGACCTAATCAATGCTGATGTATACAGTTGAAATCACCCTCAAAAACAACCCGATCGCTTTGTCTGTGCAGCGCAAGGAGCAGGAAAATGCTGAGGCGCTATATCGTGAAATTGCTAGCGCGATCGCTGATGGTAATACCAAAATCTTGGAATTAACCTGCGAAAAACAAGAAGGCAAAAAAGTTTCAGTACTTGTTGGCGAGATCTCCGCCGTACAGGTTTCTGAGAAATCAGGAGCTTCTGCGAATATGGGCGCAGGCTTTATCCGTGGCTAATCATTAAACATGTTTATCGCACGCGCAGCGTGCGATAAACATGTTCGTATCTTCTGTAATTAACTGCAATTAATAATGCGCACTGATCAATCTGTAACCACTGCCATAAGTGTTCGCGATCTTAATTTTGCGTGGGCATCGGGCGAAACCGTCCTCGATCACTGCAATTTATCTGTACCAAAAGGGGAACTTTGGATGCTGTTGGGTACTAACGGCAGCGGCAAATCAACTTTACTCAGGCTCCTAGCAGGCTTGCTTAAACCTAAGTCTGGCGATATTGAGATTGGTGCTCGCATTGGATTTGTATTCCAAAACCCCGATCATCAATTAGTCATGCCTACCGTTGGCGCAGATATTGCCTTTGGCTTAGCGTCAGAAAATCTTTCCTACATAGAAACTCTGCATCGAGTTAAAGAATCACTTAGCGCTGTTAACTTAGAGCAAATGATTCGCCGCCCCATCTACGCTCTTAGTGGTGGTCAAAAGCAGAGGGTTGCGATCGCAGGTGCGATCGCACGTCATGCCGAGATTTTATTGCTAGATGAACCAACAGCTTTATTAGATGGCGAAAATCAGCTTGATCTTGTCGCCTCAGTCCGCGATCTCGTTAAACACAAAAATCTCACAGCTCTATGGGTAACTCATCGTTTGAATGAGCTTGACTATGCTGATGGCGCATTTTTATTAGAGCGGGGTCAAGTAATCGACAAAGGCGATCCGATGCGTCTCAAGCAAGTATTACTAGAAAAAGGTTAGATTTAATAATGCTTTCTTCTCGAGCTTTTTGCGGAAGGCGATGATCTCTCAAGGAATTGGCATTGCGATCGCTTCTCTTGCGACTACCGATGCTTTTATGATGGCGATAACCGCTAAACAGTAAAGGGCTTTATTACTCAGAAATATGTTGGCGCGATCGCACTAACATTCCATGCTTCGGTGCAAAAATCATTGCCGTTAGGAATAATAAGGTTTGCAAAACGACGATACAACCGCCCGTAGAGCCATCAATGTGATAACTGATGTAAGTTCCCAACACGCTGGAAAACATCCCCGATGCCATCGCAATCAGCATCATATGGTCAAAGCGATCGCTCAATAAATAGGCAGTTGCGCCAGGAGTGACTAACATAGCTACTACGAGAATAATCCCTACTGTCT
This sequence comes from Pseudanabaena sp. M085S1SP2A07QC, assembly GCA_020404895.1. Classification (GTDB taxonomy): domain Bacteria; phylum Cyanobacteriota; class Cyanobacteriia; order Pseudanabaenales; family Pseudanabaenaceae; genus Pseudanabaena. Next base: position 4,886 of record JADBWK010000059.1, read on the forward strand.
GAAGTCCTGCAACCGCAGTGAGGGATAACAAAGACAGGAGAATGTAATAGAGAAATGTGGTATTTAAACCGATTGAACGAGCATGGGTGACATCAAAGCAAAACAGGACTAAATCTTTGCGTAAAAGCGCGAGTGTTACTAAGGTAATGACGCTAATGATTACGGTTTGGAGGATATCGCTATCACCGATTCCGAGAACATTGCCAAAGAGAATATGCCCTAAATCGACTGTGCTTTTAACTTTGGAAACCAGCACAATCCCGAAGGCAAATAGTCCTGTGAATACCAATCCAATGACTGTATCTTCTTTAATGCGGGTGTTGGATTTGATAAATCCGATCGCCATGACCGAACCCACACCAAACACAAATGCACCGATCGCAAAGGGAATATTCATCACATATGCAAGTACCACCCCTGGGAGGACTGCGTGGGAAACGGCATCTCCCATGAGCGCCCATCCCTTAAGGATCATGAAGCAAGATAGCGCTGAACAAACAATCCCGACCAAGGCACTCACCAAAATCGCTTTGACCATAAACCCATATTGCAAGGGTGCTGTAAACCAATTCACTAATTCCATTATGGCTATTCCTGATAGTTTCCCAACATAAACCACCCAAAGTTGTGAGGTTGCGCCCCTACGGGGCGCAACCTCACAACTTTGGGTTTGTAATTATTTTTGAACGCGATAAATCGATAACTGAACCGCCAAAGGTGCGTGAAAGATTTTCTTCGGTAAATACTTCTGAAGTCTCACCATAGGCGAGAATTGTGCGATTGATCAGGACTACTTGATCGCAAAATGTGGTGATCGAGTCTAAGTCATGGGTGGAAATTAAAATCGTATATCCTGCGTCGCGGAGTTCCATTAGCAGATTGATCATCAGTTTCTCGGTCTTGACATCTACCCCCGCAAAGGGTTCATCTAGCAATAGAACCTTAGCCTGTTGTGCCAAAGCTCTAGCAAAAAATGTGCGTTTCTTTTGCCCACCTGATAGCTCACCGATTTGGCGATCGCGCATTTCCCACATTTCGACTCGCTCCAAGCTATCACGCACTGCCTGTTTATCTTGAACACTCGGAATGCGCAGGAAGTTCATGTAGCCATAGCGTCCCATCATCACTACATCATAGACACTCACAGGGAAGTTCCAATCTACTTCTTCTGTTTGAGGTACATAGGCAACTAGATTATTTTTTTGGACAAGGCGAATTGGTAACCCGTTAATTAATACTCTTCCGCTAACAGGTTTGACAAAGCCCATCACCGCTTTAAATAGTGTGGACTTTCCTGCGCCATTCATTCCCACTAAACCGCAGATTGTACCTGCTTTGAGTTGGAGTGATGCACTATGCAAGGCAACTTTGCGATGATAGGCGACTGTTACATTCTCAATATCGATGCTAAATGTATTCATAATTGTTCTTTGTTGATCTTGATGTAGCTTGTAGGGTGCATTAGCGAGCGTAACGCACATTTGCGGTTATTAGGTGCGTTACGCTATTGCTAACGCACCCTACAGAACAAGAAATCTATTGCAAGCCTTTGATTAATGTATTGACGTTGTATTCCAGTAATTTGAGATATGTCGGGGTGAGTCCATCGGGAGGAGATAGGGAATCCACATAAAAGACCCCTCCATACTTTGCTCCAGTTTCTTTTACTACTTGTTGCATCGCTTTATCACTGACTGTACTTTCGCAAAATACGGTTGGGATCTTTTTTGCTTTTACTGTTTCAATTACTTTCTCTACTTGTTTAGGAGTGGCTTGTTGTTCAGCATTTACTGGCCAAATGTAAACTTCCTTCAATCCATAATCACGGGCAAGATAGGAGAATGCTCCTTCACAACTAACGATGTAGCGCTGATCAGGAGGAATTGTCGAAATAGTTTGTTTGAGCTTGGTATCGATCGCTAGAATTTGTTGACTATAGGCTTTGGCATTAGCGGCATAGGTTGCGGCATTGACAGGATCAGCCTTGCTCAGAGCTTTGCGTATATTTTCGACATAGATCAAGGCGTTTTGAGGCGACATCCAAGCATGAGGATTGGGTTTACCTTGATAGGAGTTTTCGGCAATGTTGATGGGTTGAATGCCTTCACTCAAAGTTAGGCGATCGACTTTAGGAAAACTATTATAAAAGCGATCGGCCCAGCGTTCCAAGTTCATGCCATTGTCAAGAATTAGATCGGCTGATTGACCGCGACGGAGGTCACTGGGTGTAGGCTCATAGCCATGAATCTCAGCGCCCACCTTCGTAATTGACTCCACGATCGCTTTATCCCCTGCGACGTTTTGTGTCATGTCGGCAAGCACGGTAAACGTGGTCAGAATAACTTTTTTGTCTTTGAGCTCTGAAGTATTTGAGGAATTAGGGATGTTACTAGTTTGTGGAGAGGTCGTCGGGAGGTTGCACCCACTCAGGCTAACTGCAAACACAAGGCTAGTAAGGATAGCCCGATAGCTTTTCAGAGACATCAAGTTTTTGGTAAGACTGAGTTTAGGCTCCATGATTATTTTCATAATCGTTTCATTTTTTAAAATATAGCATAATTTAAAATAAAAATGAAACGATTATGAAAAGATAGCAATTCTTATTATAAAAATCAGTTTTATCACGAGCATTGCTGATGAGAGTAGGGATAGCAGTATTAGCTAGCCCCGTTCCTAACTCTGCCGTCATTTTAGCGTTGGTGGCTTAAGAAACCATTGAAGAATTACTTCCTACGGTCAAAAGCTCTAAGAGATCCCCTCAATTCCTAAATGGTTTATAAAACACTCAAGCAACGCCGTAATTTGTGTAGGGGCGCTTGTATGGTGGATGTAAGCCTAATACAATATCTGAAGCTGGCACACCTTTTTCGACGAGCTCTTGACCAAGATCTGCTTCGGTCATGTTGTGCTGAATCCAGATTTTACCTTCCTTAATGTCTAAATGGATATAACAGGCATAAATACGGTTTAATCCCTGCCAGCCAAGATCGAGTATTTGATAGTGATCGTGTTCGGTGTCAAAGATGAGTTGACATTCGATGTTTGGCTCGTTGGTAGTGGCATGGGCAATTAGTAATTCGCGGACAATTTGGCGGTATTTGGCTAGCTTTTCCATTGAATTATCTCCTCTGTATTAGGTTCGTAGGCTAAGATTTTTAGGTCATACTGGACAATTGCAGCTTGGGTAAAACGCTCTTGGAAGAAAGTGTTGAAAATATCAATAGGCACAGCTAAGTAGAGAATTCGATTAGCTTCCGTCATTTGTAGGGCGAGGCGATAACTGAGAAATTGACCTAATGCGTTATGAAATTTGCTAGTATTTGGAGGGATTGATAAAAGAATATATGAGCTAATGCTTAATGTATTCTAGATTAAGCTATATTGTTATATACATGGAGGCATTTAGGATATTGCAAAAAAGATTTTATAATATTTTTTTTGTTTGTTAAGCTTAATTCACTATCCTCTTTATCTTTTAGATTTTTGTAAGCTAAGGCTCAAACAAGATGCAGAAAACCATTCGTTCTCAAAGCTTTTACTCAGATAATGCTTCTCAAGCTTTGGTTAGATATTTAGAAGCCAACGAAGAGAGCTTAAATCTTAAAGATTCTATTCTGCATTACAACTTCCCCATATTTAAGAACTTTGACGAGGAGATTCAATATCCAAGTTTAACATTGATTTCTCCTGTGCATGGAATCCATATTTTTCAGTGTGACTCAAGGTCTAAAAGACAGCTAAACTCAAATATCCTAATTAAAATTGATGAAGAATTGTCTCAAATCTACAGTTCTATTCTTTCAAAGCTAATCAAAAATAAGAATCTTAGAAAAGATCGTAATAATTTAACTTTTAACATAAGTGCAACCATCTATCTTCCATACATAGACAAAGCAGACCTACTAAGTATTGATTCAGAAAACTTTATTGTATGTGATGATTCTGAGATAGATACACTATTAAATAAAAACAATAGTGTAGAAGTAATTCCAGATAAGTTATTGAATGAAGTTTTAGCTGTTCTTGAAGGTTCTAAGGGAATAATCAAACCTAAAGTTAGAAACATATCAGATAGTGATGCAAATACTAAGGGAGGAATCTTAGCTCATTTAGAAGCGGAGATAGCAAATTTTGATAGACAGCAAAAGTATGCTGCTATCACTCAACTAGAAGGTCCGCAAAGAATTAGAGGTCTTGCAGGTTCAGGTAAAACCATAGTTTTAGCAATGAAAGCTGCGTTAATTCATTTAGAAAATCCTGATGCAGCTATCTTGTATACATTCAATACAAAAAGTTTATACGCATATATCAAACGCTTAATCACAAGATTTTATAGACAGCAAGAAGATAGTGATCCAGATTGGTCAAAAATTCATGTTCTACATGCGTGGGGAGGCAGTTCAGTAAAAGGCGTATACTTCCAAGCCTGTAGGCAAAACAATGTTCAGCCCTTATCTTTCAGTGAAGCAAGATCAATGTCTGAAGATCCGTTGGATTTTGTTTGCAAAGATTTACTCGATAGACGAAATGGAAGATTAGAGAAAGTCTATGATTACGTTTTAATTGATGAAGCTCAAGATTTCAAACCCTCATTTTATCAATTATGCCGTCAAATAGTCCGTAATGACTGCATTGTATGGGGTTACGATGAATTGCAAAATATTTTAAACGTAAAAATACAATCAACTATTGATACGTTTAAAAACGATAAGTATAGTTATTCAGGAATAAATCTAGCTGAATTACAATCTCAGTACCCTGAAATTGATAACGATATTGTTTTACCTAAGTCTTATCGAAGCCCTAAGGAAATATTAGTACTTGCTATGGCAATTGGCTTCGGTATTTACAATTCTACAATTATCCAAATGCTTGAGAATAAAGATCATTGGGTTGACCTAGGCTACGAAGTTCTTCAAGGAGAATGTAGAGAAGGAGATAGAATGATCATAAAAAGACCCGATGAAAATAGCCCTTTAACTATATCTATCAAGCAAAAGCCTGAAGATCTTATAAAATGCCATGTTGCTTCTGATATGGATGATGAGGTGCAATGGGTGTGTGATTCAATTCGAGAAAATATAGTTCAAGAAAAGCTTAACCCAGAAGACATTCTTGTTGTCTGTATAGATGATAGAGCGGTTAGGAGATATTTTGGTAAGATTAGCGATTATTTAAAAGAGATAGGTATTAATTCCAATAATGTACTTACTGATATATACAAAACAGAATTTTTTATTGAAGGATGTGTAACTTTATCTACAGTATATAAAGCCAAAGGGAATGAAGCTGCATTAGTTTATGTAATTGGAGTAGACACTTTTTGCGATCAAAAAGATTCTAGAATTGCAAGAAATAAATTATTTACTGCATTTACCCGATCAAAAGCATGGTTAAATGTAACGGGAATGGGTGCTAAGACTAATCTGTTAGTAAATGAGATTAGAATGGCATTGAGTAAAATGCCTAATTTAGAATTTATATATCCCAATATCGAACAAATGGAAGTATTTCAAAGAGACTTAGCTCCTATAAATATAACAAAAGCTGCTTTGCGTGAAAAGTTTCAAAAACTTAGTATTGAAGCAGAGAGATTAGGAATGTCTAAAGATGAATTGCGTGATTTAATTTCTTCATAACTAAATTGATAAAATAAATGAGTTTAGCAATATTAGAGATTGGCTATAAACAGGTAAAAAAACTGTTAAAAGAATCTAATCTACTACTTGAAGAAAATTATTCTAAGGATTTAAATTTTAGCTCTTCTAAGTTTTCTAGTGATTTCTTTGAAGTATGTCAAGGTAATAACTACAGAAAGATTCATGAAATAGCTCTAATTAACAAAGACTATGATTTTTTACTCAAGGACTATTCATTTTTACAGTTTTCTGGTGACTTCAATTCGAGTGAAGATGTATATAGGTATGCTTATTATGAAGTTCCTACTATTTTCCCATCTTACGAAGAATACCTAGCAAGTAATGATCTTTCATATGATGAATGTGGAGATTTATTTCGCCAAGATTATGAGCAAGTGGCTGACGAAGGAAAACTAAATAATTCTGTAATGCCTATAAGATATGATTATGATAGTAAATATTATAATCCGCCTAATCATTCGATTTCACATTTTCATTTTGGTTTTAGAAATCAAATTAGATTGCCAGTCAATAAGTTAGTTACCCCACATGCTTTCGTTTCTTTTGTCATTAGACATATATATTGGGAAAAGTGGAAAAACCTAATAAAAGATCCTAATTTCCATCCTACTTATTATGTAAAAAGTACATGCCGCAATTTAGACTCTACAAAATTTTCTAGTGAGGAAGAAAAAGATTTTTATCTTACTTAAATATTTTATCTTTAGCAAATTTAAGCTTAGCTCGAACAATTAACTTTTCTTCTGCATTATGAGACAGTGGATGTATGCTGTTCTACTTCTCATAATCGCCACCTGAACCGTAGTGCCATGCGTCAATCTGGCGTTGCCATTGATATTTTTGCTCAGGTAAGAGATTAGCGATCGCGGGTTCCACTCTCTGACCAATTTGATTCAGAAAGCTATATGCACCTAAACCCAGATAATGCTTTAACCAATCTAGTAAAGTCGGGATTCCAACCTGTTGCATAATCTTCAGGACTAAGACAGGATCAGCAATAGACATTGCTAGCATCGTCCTTGCTAGAGGGGTAAACTGCACCACATCTTGCAAGAATGGATAAAGAACCCGATCGCCTAATTTCTCCATTGATTTAAAAGTTACACCTAGCAGATAATTAATGCGATCGCTTTCGATTTGCTGATTGACAGAGACACTCATCGATTTTTGAAATAGCCATGTTACCGAGAGATTTGGTTGATAGGGCTGTAGCGATCGCAGATTTTCTTTGGCTAATAGGTCATTTTGCAAAGCCGTATCAATTCCATCGGTCAAACGGGGTAAATGTCTCACCATTGCGCCAAATCCACCAAAGCTAAGCGGCGATTGCATTCCTGAGCTATCTCCAACCTGCAAAATCCGATCCCAAGGCGTTTGCAAAGGATTTTGCTTGTAAGAAGGGAAAAAGCCAAAGAGAACTCGTTGAAATTCTAGTTGAGCCAGTTCTATCTCTTGATATTTGGGCAGCCAAAACAAATAATCTTCCATTAGTTCTGCAAAGCTGGGACGCTGCGGATCGGCATCTACATATGTAAACATATAGGTAGTTCTGCCATCTTTAGCTGGAAAGGCTTCCCAAAAATATTGGCATTGTTTTTGGATAGGCGTAAAACTATAAATCAAGTCGCCATAGGATTTTTCAGGCATTCCCTTCGCACAACTTCCCACCACCATACAAACCCCATCGGGTTTGATATTTCCCTGAACTTGCGATCGCGCTTGCTTTGCGATTGGCGAGAAATGTCCCATCACATCTAGTAGCAATCGTCCCGTAATCCTCTTATTCCCCTCTCCTACGGGAGAGGGGCTAGGGGTGAGGGCAACTTCCACAGCAACCCCATCAGCATAGGCGATCGCCTGTTTAAATGCAGTTTTCTCTAATAATATTCCCCCAGCATCTAAAAACTTCTGTTTCAGAACTTCTAATAAATAAACAGGATCAACACCAATATTGAGAATGTCACGCACCCATAAATCTTTACCACCCTGAAAGCCAACTCTAGCAGGATTGTATATAGTTGCGATCGCAGTTTCTAGTTCTGCTTCTGTTAATAAATCTAATTCTAAAAATGCATTTAACTCCTTACGAGAAATATTCCATTCCTGCGCTCTACCACGCAATATACCCTGTTCAATAATCGCCACGCGCCAGCCTCGACGCTGCAACGCACAGGCGATAAATATGCCTAATGTACCACCGCAAATGATCGCATCAAAATCTTTGCCACCTAACTTCTCTGAAGTTGTCTGAACGACCTTTGCAATTTCCTGATTGCTTTGACGATAGCTTGTCCAGAAAGCATCCATGCGTTCTAATTGCGATGGAATTTCCGCAGGCATTTGCGATCGCACAGATTCAAATAAAGACATAATTTCCTACTATCCTATCGCTGATAACGAGGATCGCAATAATCTCGCAACCACCTATTTGTCGCATCCGCGATCGCTGCATCACTTGCATCGACAGGCGGTGCTTGACCAATCCGCATAAATGCCATCGACAGCCGCCAACCATTTGAGGTGGGAATCACAAATAACCAGTAAGCCCGTTGCGATGTCTCGATTTTACCAGTTTGCCGCTCTAATATTGATAAGAATACTTGCTGTGGGAGGCGATCGCGAGCTTGATCGGGAGCTAGAGGCAAAGGCTCCAGTTCTGGCTGACTAATTGTCATCACCTCGCGCTTAATCCGCAGGCGGCTATAGACACGGTTGAGATAGTCTGGCAAGTCTTTAGCCAATGCTGCACTTAAGCTGGGAAAGTCCGTAGGGCAAGTGCGTTTATTAATATAGGTTTCGGCTTTTACAGAATTAGGTATATCAATACAAGTAGTTAGGGCGATCGCTGCCACAAGCTTGGACAATGCTCCGATGCAATGCATTGATGGGTTAGGCGATCGGTAATTTGTCATAAATTTATGATAAACATTAACAAATACAGTGAATTAAGCTAGATTAAGAGATTTTCGATTACATTTTATATTGTACTCAATCAATTCATTCAGGAAATAAAACAACTGTCTGACAAAGTAATGAGATGAGTCAGATTTTTGCTCAATTGATTTCTAGATGCCGAAATCGATTTTAAAACTACATAAAAATAGTCAGTTAGCCCTAATTAAAATAATTGACTGCACACTTTGCCGTTTTACTAGTTTTTCAAGAGAAATAATAATGATAAATAAAACTTCTCTCCTTAAACTGTAACCCCGCAATTATTTGGGCGAACTTTCGACTAATTCATACAGCGCTTTGCGTTCAAATTAGAACAAATAAATTTTTGAAATTTATTATGGTTCGTTTATTCAGGAATTGCTGTAAGTGGTGATCTTGGACATTGAGTTGATCAAAACAGAATCTAGTTAAAACCGTGTAGGAACTCTAATATGAAAACGGATTACTTGATTGTTGGTAGTGGTTTGTCAGCCTTGACCTTTGGAGCTCTGATGACCCATTCAGGCAAGACAGTCCAAATCCTCGAAGCTCACGAGCATCCTGGTGGCTTTGGGCATACGTTTACAATGGCAAAAAAGTATAAGTTTAACGCTCAATTTCACTATGTATGGGACTGTGGCGAAGGTCAAACTGTGAATCGAGTGCTAAAAAAACTGGGACTAGATCAGGAAGTCACCTTTGAACGTTACGATCCCAAAGGCTTTGACCATATGAGAATGCCAAACTATGCTGTTGATATTCCCTCAGATTCTGAGGAACTAATTCAGCGATTGTCTGCGCTCTTCCCAGCAGCTAGCGATCGCCTTCGCCAATTCGTAGATGCCGTGGAAACTACTGGCAAGGGGCTAAAGAAATTGTCTCCGCCTATTAATCCGCTTGAATTATTAAAACATCCAATTGAAGTGATCTCTACAGTTCAATATCTCAATAGTACGCTTCAGGATGTATTTGACAAATTTCAACTGCCCCAAGCTGCCCAAACTCTACTAGCACTGCAATGGCCAGATTTTTTATTGCCGCCCAATCAACTCTCATTCTATGCGTGGGTAGTGCTATTCCGAGGTTATCAAGCAGGAGCCTATTACCCAACTCAGCATTTTGAGCATGTGATTAACTCCTTAGTTAAGGTGATTGAATCTAACGGGGGAAAAGTGTTGCTCAATTATGAAGTTACCAGTTTTAAAGTTGTCAATAGAACGGTTATGGGAGTTCAAGCAATGAATCTTATTAGCCATGAAACCGATGAGTTTACAGGCGACACAGTGATTTGCAATATTGACCCCAAAAAAGCCGCGAAGATGATCGGAGAGTCGCAATTTTCTAAAACAGTACGCCAAAAGCTCGACTATGAGTATTCGGTATCTAACTACATGGCTTACTGCGTCGTTAAAGATCTCGACCTTCGAGACTATGGCTTTGGTAAATGGAATCTCTTTCATACTGGTCATCAAAATCTGAATGAAGCCTTTGCGCAGATGTACGATCGCAATGACTACTCTAATCCAAGTTTTGCGATCACCACGCCGACATTGCTGACAGAAGCAAGTCAAGATAGCCCAGAGGACTGCCAAATTGTGGAATTTCTCACCGTGGCAAATTATGACTACTTTAATCAGTTAGAAAAGAGCGATCGCAAGACTTATAACCATCGAAAACAGGAGATTCTTAATTCGATTCTCGATGTTGTGGAAGCTAAGTATGTGCCAAATTTTAGGAAATATATGGTTTTCCATATTACGGGTAGCCCCACGACTAATGAGCGTTTTTGCTGGTGTCCCAATGGGAATTCCTATGGCTCCAGCTTAACACCGCGCAATATGGGGCTAGGAAGGTTGAATCACGAAACTTCTCTCAATCATTTCTATTTTTGTAACGCCTCTTCTGGCTATCCAGGCTTTGCGCCCACCATTTGGACAGGTGCATTGCTATATCAAAGATTATCAGGTGATGTAATTTTAGGTGGAGGTCAATCATGAGAATTGCAATTATTGGCGGTGGCGCTAGTGGCATAGTCACAGCATACCTACTCGATAAGCAGGGGCATCAGGTCACTGTGTTTGAGCGGCAACCTACTTTAGGTGGACATATTCGGACATTAAACAAAAATGTGCAGCCGAACCAATCCGATTGCCAAGAGATTCTTGAATGTGGAGTGATTGAATTTCCGACAGTTTTCCACAGCTTCATCACACTTATGCAAGAACTAGGAGTAGAACTAGAACCCGTCAGTGTCGGTTCCGCAATGTATTTCAACAATGGCAGCCACTATCTATCGGGAGTCACAATTCAGAAAAACTTTAAAGGTATCCGTCGTCTCATCGAATATTTACGTCTTGATACGCTTTATGCTCGCTCCGCAGGACTATGGCTGAGAATGAAATTTGCGGATATGAAAGATTTCTATAATCATCCTCTTTCCTATTATTTGAAACGTCCTTGCACACGCAATACTTGGTTAAAGTTATTAGTCATGTATAGCTACTCCATGCCCTTGGAAGCAATTGATGATTTCCCAGCAGAGTTAGCGATGCCTGTTTTACGAGACGATGTTGCAGTCAAATGGGTCAGAGTTAAAGGTGGCGTGTATTCCTATATTGAAAAAATCTTGGCAAAATTCATGGGAGAGATTTTACTAAATGTGGAGATAGACCATATTTATAGAAGTGAGAATGCTGTCAAAATTGTGCGATCGACAGGCAAAGTTCAGGAGTTTGATAAGGTCGTGTTTGCTACGCCGCCAGATCAAGTGATGGCGCTGTTAGCTGACCCAACAGAACAGGAAACCAAACGATTTTCCCATTGGCAAGCTAATCATATAGATAGTATTGTTCATAGGGATAGTTCCATGTACGATCGCTATGAGATTAAATACGCATCAGAATTTGATTTTTTTCAAACTGATAGTCGTTGGGGCTATAACAGTTGCCTAAATCAGCTTTGTGATATCTCGTCGCCAGAGCGTTACTTCCTGTCGTATCAATTGGAAGAGTTGATTGCTCGCGATCGCTACATTCATATCCAAAAGCATCACACGCCGTTATATACCACGGAGTCTTTTCGATACCGTGATGAAGTGGTAGCAACTAATGGTGAAAATCATACTTACTATGCAGGAGCCTATCTTGGTGATGGATTGCATGAAGGTGCGATCACCTCAGCTTTTCGGGTTGCTCAACTGTTAAAAGCAGAAGGAGTTCTTGCGATCGCAAGAGTTAGCACTTAACAAGCAATCCTTAGTACAGGACAAAAAGTTGCAAAAGTAGAGAGTAAGGGGTTTTATAAAAGATAACTACATCACTCGTAAAACCCCTATGGAAGAGATTAACCTATTCCGAGAAATGTTGCAGCAACATCTGCAATGGAATGCAGCAAAACTCGCATTTGTATCCACAATTCTATAGCTGTCGCCATTCTTGTTAGGACATAAAACCCAAATAGTGAGAGGCGGAGCAAAGCTCCGCCTCTCACTATTTGGGTTTTGATTTGTCTTGATAAAAGTGGCTAAGGCTATAATTGCGCTAATGCGAGTAAAGACAGTAAACCTAGCCAAAATCGCGACAAGATTTAGTGGAGAAGCGAAAGTAGCATCACAGCGCCACTATTCCTCTGATTCCTTCGATTACATCACAAGCCAAAAAAGCACTTGACAAAGAAAAAAAAAGACAATGATAAAAATCAAGGTGTACATTATTGTCTGGCTTCAGTGTCAGGTTTTCTCGGTGAATCTAAAATTTCGTCGAACTAAACAAAGTTCTCAGTTACTTTTGATTAGTTCATTGTTTGCTTCTTCAGCTTTGATTAGTAATGTTGCTCATGCAGAAACACAGTCTGTCAACCAAAATCCTAAGAGTGATTCCAGCCTAATTCAGGCGATCGGCAATGATCCGATGATTGTGGCTCCATCTCAAAAGGTGCAGCAACTCAAGACAGGCGAATCGGCGATTATTAATCAAATTAACCAAGAGTTAATTTCCCATCCTACTAAGAAGACTGCTGAAGGTGTTAGCTCCGTTTCCCAACTTAGTGATGTACGTCCCACTGACTGAGCTTTTACAGCCTACTACATCCCAGATTCTTAAAACCGCTAGTGAGCCTGTCACTCTCGATACAGCATTTTCTTCTAATCCCAATGCCGTTTTTGTATCTTCTTTAAGCCCTAGGGTGTCCCCATATTTAAATAATAATTAAGCCGTCGTTACTTAATTCCATCGCCCAAATTAAAAAAGCCAGACCACGCGATCGCTTGCTCTGGCTTTTTTGTGGAACAGAAGATCCCTAGTTTAGTTTTTTTTATATAGCTGCTTGGGTTGTACTCATCAACAATAATATACTCCTCAAGCTTTGAAATTTGCCATTCAATAGCCTTGATACAGCGATCGCTTTCAATTTTGTCGGAGATGAGGCTTTGTTCACTTAAATTTCTTTAATAGCTTCATATGATAAACCAGTCGATTCCGCAATAATTTCTATAGCTATATTTTGTTCTTTCAATGCTTTGGCAACTTTTTCAATACCCTTTTCAATACCCTTTTCAATACCAACCCTTTCACCCTCTTGAAAGGCTGTATCAAATACATTTTTTACTTCTAGATACTGGACTAAACTCTTTTTATATTGTTCATACTGTTCCACATTTAAGTGGGATATTTCTGCGATTTCAAAACCTTTCTGAAAGATTGGTTCATTCAATATTGCGGGTATGTGATCAAAATTTTCTAAGTTTTTTAAAAAGTAGAGCCATTTATCAAAATGCGTTACTAATTCATTTTCTTGTTTATTGAATAACGGCATTTGTAAAAATTTAAAGTTTAATTTATCAAAGAAAATATCCCCATCTTGGTCTTTCAAACAGACATCGCGTCTAAATTTAGATGTTGTATGTTCATCGTACTCGAAATCTAATATGGCAATAAAATAGATCGGTAGTAAATGAAAATTCCAATCGCCTTTTTCAGATTGTTCTCTAATCGGAAATGTGGAATAGAACAAGGCTCGATCTTTGAAATATTTAATTTTTGCTTTTTGCATTTCCACAATAAATTTATCGCCAGTTTTGCTTTCGCAGTAAATATCAAAAATGGCTTTACGCTCTGATATGGTATCAGCAAGATTTTCAGGATTTTTAAAGGCTAATTGTTGAATTTGATGATGTATCGGTAGCAGTTGATTAAGAAAATCGATGAGTAAATCTTTACTGCCTTCTTCACCAAACAGTTTTTTAAACCCAAAATCGGTATAAGGATTAAAGTATTTGGCAACCATAATTATTTTTTTAATATTATTTAAATTAAATACTCACTAAGTAGACAATGCATTTAGATTTAAGATTTTCACAAAATTAAATATTCGACTTTAGTATAACTCAGCTTTTTTAATCTGCTCTTGCTCGTAGCCGTATTCACCCCGATCGCTATATTTACCAAATCTTTGCCTGAAATTTTTGATCATTGACAATCTCTACTGTCTCACCCGAAGGACGAATCACAAATAAACCCTTTTGATAAGCATAGCGATCTATACCTTGATTAATCTCAATTCCCGCAACAGCACCATAGGCTTGATAGTTCTTATAGGCTGGGAAAGCAATCTTAAATTTCTGAAGTTTCCCAATAAATTCATCCACATCATCTTTAGAGAGTTTGGATTTACATTCCACTAACACTACATCTGTAGTATCTACTGCTAAGATATCGATCTCCATGGCAATATCTTGTCGAGTAACACTGACTCTAGGGTGCTTTTCCTTTACATCTATTCCCCGTTCCTGAAAAAGTCTGACTACAGCAGGTTCTACTAATTCCTCAACAAATCTACCCCAGCGAGTAGTTAGCGCGTTAACTGCACGAGTTGCCTCAGCTACTGATCGCTTTAATTGTTCAAGACTGCGATCGCTCTGGGCTTTAGATTCTGCAAAACGGCGATCTGCTTCAGCAGCACGATGATCTGCATCAGCGCTACGGCGATCATACTCCTCGCGCGATATGCGAAGCTCTTCTTGAAACCCTTCTTGTGATACACGAAAAAGAGCATAAATGTCTTCTATTGTGATGGGTTGTTGGCTCATGGCTGTTTGACTACACAATCAGACTTATTTTAGCTTTAAAATGAAGGTATTGCGCCTTACTTTGATAAATACCTATGGCTGTTCGTCATCTCAAATTACCGTTACTAATTGGTCTGAGTTTACTGTCGGCGATCGCAGCCATAATCTTTGGTGTATCCCGTGCCGATGCATTGCAAGCAATGCTCAGATCTAATACTCCAAAACTTGGTGATACCGTATCAGTCTGGATCGCGACTGATAAATCCTCGGCAGCACCACCAACTGTATCGATGAATAATAAGCAGTTTCCTGCGTTCGCGATGTCCCTAAATCGTTGGCGAGCATTTATTCCCACGACTCCGCTCGATAAGGCTGGACTAAGACAAGTAGTGGTGACGGCTGATGGTTTACAGCAAACTTTGCCGATGCAATTAGGCGATCGCAAATTTCCGACTCAAAGTATTTGGATTAATGATTCGGGCGGTGGATCGGAACCAACGGATTATGAATGGGACAAAGTTTCGGCTTTTAAAAAATTAGTGACACCTCAGAAATTCTGGAATGGGGCATTCCTCAGACCTAATGAAGGTGAAATCACGACAGGCTTTGGGATTCAGCGTTATTACAACGGCGTATTCGCTGACGACTATTACCATCGTGGTGTGGACTATGCAGGAGGCACAGGCTCACCTGTAATTGCCCCAGCCTCTGGATATATCCGCTTAGTAGGGACTGTATCTCAGGGTTTTCTGTTGCATGGCAATACCATCGGCTTGGATCACGGACAGGGCGTGGCAAGTATCTTTTTGCATCTCAGCGAAATCTATGTAAAAGAAGGAGATTTTGTGAAGGCGGGGCAAGTAATTGGCGCAATTGGCGCGACGGGAGCAGTCACTGGACCACACTTGCATTGGGGGCTGTATGTGAATGGTGAAGCAATCGATCCTGTCGCATGGCGATATGAAGGTGTCGAATAGCTGTCCTGCTAAGCTTATAAAAGAAAGTGCTTAGCGCTTTCTTTTATAAGCTAGCGATCGCCATGACAATTAACCCCGAACAATTATTAGAACATGCACTCAAATCTGGAACTGAAGCCGCTGAAGTGTATGCATCAAGCTCAGTTTCACGTCCAGTATTTTTTGAAGCAAATCGTCTGAAGCAGCTAGAGAGTATTGACTCAGAGGGTGTGGGTTTACGGATTTGGAAAGATGGCAGGGTGGGCTTAGCGATCGCCTATGGTTCGGTAGAGCTAGAAGACTTGGTGCAGCAAGCGATCGCCTTGAGTGCCTTGAATGAACCTGAAGAGATTTTATTGAGAGCGTCAACTGTGGCTGACTATCCAAAACTTTATGGACAGGAAGTTAGTGTTGAGCAGATGATTGATTGTGGTAAACAGGCGATCTCACAGGTTCTTGATCATTATCCTGAGGCAGTATGTGGTGCAGATTGGGATTGTGGGCAAGAAACGTTACGAATTCTCAATAGCAAAGGTTTGGACTGTGGCTATACAGATATTACGGTGGATGCTTCTCTAAGTGCAGAGTTAACGCGGGGAGACGACTTTCTCAATGTTTGGTATGGTCTATCGGATCGCGGTAATTTGCCACCTGAAGAGATCGCTAAAAAGGTATTGCAATATCTTGATTGGGCAAAGAAAAATGCACCTGCACCATCGGGGAAATCACCTGTAATATTTACGGGCAAGGCAGCAGATTTGTTATGGGGTGTAGTTGCGATCGCCATGAGCGGGAGACAGGTTCAGCAAAAAACGACACCTTGGCTAGATAAAGTTGGACAACCAGTAATCTCTGATATTTTTACCGTTACCCAACATCCAGACTTTGGGGTTTACAGTTCACCTTTTGATGATGAAGGTACACCCACGCAGGAAACTACTTGGATTGATCATGGAGTTTTGCAGGGGTTTTACGGCGATATGCGTACTTGTAAGGAATTGGGAATTGCTGCCACAGGTAACGGCTTTCGCGGAGATTTGGGCAACTATCCTAGTCCTGGGCTATTTAATTTAGCGATCGCTGCTAGTCAAACCATCCAAGGCGATATTTTGGAACTGGCGGCAACTTTAAAAAATGGCTTAATTGTCGATCAAGTCCTAGGTGATGACATAGATGTATCAGGAGATTTTTCGATTAATGTTGATCTTGGATATCGTGTTAAAAACGGCAAAATTATCGGACGGGTCAAGGACACGATGCTATCTGGGAATGTCTATAATGCGCTCAATCATGTTGTTGCGGTAGGTAGCGATCGGCAGTGGCATGGTTCGCTATTTGGCTCAGCGATGATCGTTGAAGGGCTATCGATTACTAGCCGAGAATAATTTCTAGAAGCCTGTCGGGGAAACCCCAAATTGCGCTCGTAGGGTGTGTTAGCGATAGCGTAACGCCCCTACGAGCGCAGTTAGCGCATTCTAACACACCCTACAGCAAATCTGTTTAGCAAGAAATGATGTTTCTCCGTCAGGCTTCTAGGGTTTTTGTTATTTTTTTGAATGGCAATTGCTATAATGTCTAGACTAGCAGTGTAATACCTAGTTAAAACTACTAGTTAAAATTGCATTTTCTCTTGGGGTTGTAGCTCAGTTGGATAGAGCGATCGCCTCCTAAGCGATAGGTCATGAGTTCGATCCTCGTCAACCCTGTTCCTCAAACCATATACCTTGTAAGCAAAGACCTCAGTCTATTGAGGTCTTTTTTATTGTGCGTGGAATAGCCCAAAATGGTCACAGTCGGTCATTATTTTTGGATAACGTGGTCACTGTTTTGGTCACGGTCTGCGGTCGTGATATATAGCAACGCAAGAGATAGATAGGACATAAAACCTAAAAGATGAGTGGCAGAGCTTCGCTCTGCCACTCATCTTTTAGGTTTTATGTCCTACTCCCTTCCCAGTGAAAAATTAGACATTGCGGCGCTTCGCGCCGCAACGCTAATTCTTGGTTTTATATGGCTATTTCTTTGGTGGGAAAGGAGTAAGCAAAGATTACATTGCTATAAAATGCAAAAAGCCTACCTGTAGCGAGGAGGTGAGCTGAAAAACTTATTGATACCAAAGCACAAAGTAGAGACTACAGATGGTTAGAACTTACGCAAAAATGCCCTGAAAGCCTCACTTTGCCGTAGGGGCAATTCATGAATTGCCCCTACGGCTCGTTCTTTTGCGTAAGTCCTAATGGTATAAAATGCTGTGGAAAAATAAAGCCCAAAAAATGAGTAGAGGAGCAAAGCACCTCTACTCATTTTCTGGGCTTACACCAATTTAGTCTTCTAAACGCCAACTGCCACAGGGCTATCCATCTTCTTCAATTGCTGAACCAGCAAGCTGAGAAATAGACCAACATCGGTCACCACACCAACAGACTCCACCGAACCGCGATCGGAGAGTTTGGTCACAACCGCAGGATTGATATCCACACAAACCATCTTCACGCCAGCAGGAGTCATATTGCCCACACCGATGGAATGCAGCATTGATGACAGCATCAAAATCATATCTGCACCACGAATCTGCTCACTATACAAACGTTGTGCTTCGAGCAAATCCATCACGGTATCAGGCAAAGGCCCGTCATCACGAATGGAACCAGCAAGGACAAAAGGAATATTATTAGTAACGCATTCGTACATCACGCCAGTTTTCACAAAACCAGCTTCTACAGCCTTATGGATGCTGCCATAGCGGCGGACTGAGTTAATCACTTTCAGGTGATGGCGATGTCCTCCTTTGACGCTGATACCACGCTTGAGATCAACGCCGAGGGAAGTACCCATAGACGATTGCTCCATGTCATGAACCGCGATCGCATTACCGCCAAGCATTGATTGTACATAGCCTTCACGGATTAAGTAAGCAAGGTGAGGAGCGCCGCCAGTATGTACCACTACGGGACCACAGGAGACCACCAACTTACCACCGCGATCGCGAATTTGGCGAAGTTCCCATGCGATCTGTTCGACAATAAGTTCGACGCGACGTTCGCTGGACACACCCGCACCCATGAAGGAAAACTCTTCCTTCTTAGCAGTATCTCTAGCTTCAGGTTTACGGATAGTTCGCACGCCATCATAACCAACGACCACGCGATCGCCGACCACGAGATCACGCAAAAGCTTACAGTTTGCAGAGCCATCGGCACTAATTGCGATCGCTGCATCCATCCGCTGATTATTACAACGAACCCATACGCCATCTA
The DNA here is from genome assembly GCA_020404895.1 of Pseudanabaena sp. M085S1SP2A07QC. GTDB lineage: Bacteria > Cyanobacteriota > Cyanobacteriia > Pseudanabaenales > Pseudanabaenaceae > Pseudanabaena. Next base: position 23,757 of record JADBWK010000059.1, read on the forward strand.
CACAGGCTTCTGTTGGATAAATTGTGCTGACATAGAAGTCATCAGGAGCAACTCCATCTTGTAAAACAGGCTCAAGATTTGCAGCGCATGTATCGCGATCTTGCAATACTGCACCGATTTCAATCAGTTCACCCATGATCGTTTCCATAAGATCATGAGATGGGGCGGAGATACGAATCCGTGCTAGAGACGTACTTTGTCTCTGTTCACCAAGATTGAACTCTAATACTTGGAAACTGCCACCATTATCGGTTACTAAATCAAGAGCACGATTAATAATGCCTGAGTCGAGTAAATGTCCTGTTAACTCGACAATACGAGCTTCTACACCACTTGGCTCAGATGCCTCCAATTCGCTACTGATCGGAACTTCAATGGTTCGTAAAGTTAAGCATTTAGCGGCTCCACCTGCTTTTAGAAACTCGGTAAGAGGCGTTTCGATCACTGTAAACCCAGCATTGGTAATGCGTTGTTTTAAGCCATCGCTGATTTTGTTCATCACCACATTGCGATCAACATTAACCGCATTGCAAGCAAAGTTAACAGCATCAGCTTCTTCGATTACAATCCGCTTATCAGCAGGAACCCGCATTTCAATTAAACGATTGGAATAGGAATCAAAGGCGGGGGGGTAATACAGCAAATATCCACCCGTTAATGGACAAAAGCAGGTATCGAGGTGATAAAAGCGATTGTCAATTAAACGTAGTGAAAGAACTTCGACATCTAGCCATTTTGCCAAATAGGGATGTGCATCTAGTTCTGAGCGGAAGCCGTAGCCAGCCCAGAGCCAACCACCCTTGCGATCAAACAAGGCATCACCTGCACCTTCAAAAGGTAAATCCTTGGGTAGTTCAAACACTGTAAAGCCCTTAGACTCAAACCATGCTTTGAAATAAGGTTCTTCGCCTTGACGCTCTTTGTGTAAAAAACGACTCAATACCGCCTTGTCACCTAATACCAATCCAGCATTGGCGGTGAATACCATATCTGGCCAGCCTTTTTCGGGTGTCACTAGTTCAACATTGACTAAACCCTTAAGGACTCCATAAAGTTTTTGCCATTGCACTACAGCGCGATCGCGGCTAGATTTGTGAACATTGCCCTCCATCCAAGGATTGATCACATAGTCTACGTCGTAGTGATCGGGGGCACACATCAGATAATTCAGTTGGGCAGTCATAAATAAAATAAATAATTTGAGGGAAATGCAATTTTTGGTCACATCCATAATGGCAGCCACCAAAAATTGCCAAACAATTGCAAAGCTGCCAATCTTCAATCATACCTAATGGTTTATGCGGTAAACCCTTACAAAAGTTATCGTCTCTTGATAATTGTTGCGATCGTTAAAATTCCAAAGATAAGTGGCGACGCGAAGCGTCGCCACTTATCTTTGCGCAACCAAATATTTTTGTAAGAATGCTGCAAAGCAGCATTCTTACAAAAATATTTGGTTTTATTTCAGTGTAAAGCGCTATAACGTCCAAAAAATTTGCCGCAAAGTATTGCAAATAATTAGACAATAGGATAGATTACTAATAGACCCATCCTATTCCCCCCCGTGTGGGTCTAGTATCCCCGAAATGGCAATTACTTCCGAAAGGGGTAAGCGCAAATTAGTAGACCTAAAGCTATCCGCTACACATACGGTATGGTGGCTACTGATGCCGAAGGGATATTTTGTAATCCTACAACTGAATAAACAAAAAAGGTTCGCGATGCGAGCCTTTTTTGTTTTTGGTTTTTAATTCACAAAAGTGTGACGACACTTTTGTGAATTAAAAACCAAAAACAGGAAGGGTTTTAAAACCACAAAATAGCTACGCCATTTTATGGTTTGGTATAAAATCTCGCAAAGCGAGATTTTTGGCTTATCCGCCAATTTGAGACATGGTGCGAAAATAACTTTTTTGTTCGCCAGTCCCCCGATCGCGTTCTTTAAAATTGATTTCATCCTTGAGATTCAGCAAATCACGCACCGCAATTCGCAACTCAGTAAAATCTTGACCCCGTCGTAATGCCGTTTTGAGATCAATTTGTCCAGTTTCATTTAATAAACATGGGCGCAATAAGCCATCCGCAGAGAGACGCATCCGATTACAGCGATCGCAAAAACATTCAGACATTTGACTAATAAAGCCCAAAGTCCCCTTCGCATTAGGAATTTGAAATATATCGGCTGGCCCATTGCCTTTGCAATTACCAGCATTTAAGCCATAGCGATCGCCTATTTGTTGGCGCAAGGTTGCCGAGTCTACCCAACCTTTATGGGTAAAAAGGCTGTCATTACCGATCGGCATAAATTCAATAAACCGAATATGCCAATTGCGATCGATACTCAAAGCCGCTAAATCTAGTATTTCGCGATCGTTCACATCTGGCACAACCACCACATTTAATTTAAGTGGATCAAAACCCACTTCGTGAGCCGCTAAAATTCCCGCCCATACTTTCTCCCAAAGATTGCGCCCTGTGATCTGCCGAAATACATCGCGATCGAGGGAATCAAGACTAATGTTAATTCGCCGTAAACCTGCTTCGTACAAAGGTTTCGCTAATTCGCCTAGCATAAAACCATTAGTGGTCATCGACAGATCTTCGACACCCTGTAAATTTGCGATCGCCTCTACCAAGCTCACCAAATCTCGCCGCAGTAAAGGTTCACCACCAGTTAGTCGAAAATTCTTAAAGCCAAGGGGAATAAATACCTCTTCTAATAACGCGATTAATTCATCATTGGTGAGGCTTTCCTGCGCTTGAATATAATCAACTTCTGCGCCTTCAGGCATACAGTAGGTGCAACGAAAATTGCAGCGATCGATCAAACTGATGCGAAGGTAGTCAACAGTATTCACAGATTTACGTCCTTGTGGTGTGCATTGCGGCAAGTAATTGTGGCGTTTTAAACCACGATTAATCTCTGTTTTTTCAGGCACGGCGCGAATTGCTGCCGCTAATTTTCTGAGTTTTAATTAATCCTAGTTATATGATAGAAAAATAATTGATCAAGATGTGTTAAACCATGACCTTACAGTACGCCTATATACGCGGAACATTCGTCCCTCTCGAAGATGCCACTATTAATATCCGCACCCACGCATTTCTATACGGCACGGCTGTTTTTGAAGGTATCAAGGCGTATTGGCTACCAGAAGAAAACCGTATGGCGGCTTTTCGCCTTAAAGAGCATTACCAACGACTGATCCAAAGTTGCCGCATTATTGGCTTACAACATCCTCTCGATGTTGAGACGATGATTCATCTCACTTCTGAGTTAATTCAGCGTAATCAATGCAACTCAGCTACGTATATTCGTCCGATTATCTACAAAGCTGACCTTCGGATTGGACCAATTCTTAAAGTGCCTCATACCCATGATGATTTCTGCCTGTTCTCTGTGCCAATGGATGGATACCTTGATACTAGCAATGGTATCAAAGTGGGTGTGTCTTCATGGCGACGTTTAGATGACAATGCTATCCCTGCTAGGGCAAAAGTGAATGGAGCTTATGTAAATACAGCTCTGGCTAAAACTGATGGTTATGCTTCTGGCTTTGATGATGTTGTGGTTTTAACTAATGAAGGTCATGTTGCTGAAGGAAGTGCAATGAATCTCTTTTTGGTAAGAGATGGAAAACTAATCACTAGTTCTATTACTGACAATATTCTCGAAGGTATCACTCGTAGTTCGGTAATGGAGTTAGCGGCAAAAGAACTAGGAATAGAGACTGTATCGCGTACGATCGATCGCACCGAGTTATATATTGCCGATGAAGCGTTTTTTGTCGGCACTGCAACTGAACTCGCGCCAATCACCAGCTTCGATCATCGCCCCGTTGGTGATGGAACTATCGGTGAGATCACAAAAAAGCTCCGCGACCTATACAGCAAGGCTGTCCAAGGACTTCTACCCGATTATCATCACTGGTTGACCAAAGTCTAAGCGACCTTTAAGAATGGTCTAGATCTCCCATTGCAAAGTCGGATTTACCCCATTCGCCGTTACTCATTCAACTGCGCCAGCGTAAGATGCGCTCTTTGACAGGATTCTCAAAAGGACGATTTTCATTGTTGGCGCGGGTAAATTCGGCTTTGAGTTGATAGTACCAACGAGCTTGAGTGTCAGCATCCTTAATTAGCATCAAAGATGGATCGGATTTTAATCCAATTTGCTGCTTAACTACCATATCGCGATCTTGATTGAGAAAAGTGCGAACAAAGGGTAGCAGTATCGGTTTGAGCACCTTTACCCAAGGGAGAGTAGTGTAAAAAAGAGTCGTTACCTCGGTTTGGTTTTCGGATACTGGCGTGATTACAGTCATATTGCAAACGGTATGCTGTTTAGTTGTAATTGTTTCAATTCTGACTCCTGGCAAACGGAAAGAAATCTCGACTTCGGGGTTACCACCGATTAGATCATAGAAAAAAGTCGATCGCAAAAGTTGATGTCGCCGCATTGTAAAGCCGTAGGGAGATGGATCGAAAGCCTTGACTTCTTCTGATAAGTTAGGGTCGGCACGCCACCACCATGCTCGGTGCACAAAGGGAACATGGGCGGGGTCCATCAAACCGACGACAGCATGATCGATATGACAAGGGAAACTCATGATTTGGATCGCTTGTGGCGTAGCAAATTTGTCAAATCCTAGAATCTCTGGAATATCGAGTTCAGCGGCTCTAGTTTCGAGTTCGCTGTAAGTTGAGCTATTTACTGGCATGTAGATCCAAATATTGCCTTGGATTTCTCGAACTGGATATGACTTCACCCGAAAGAGGTCTAAGTTGAGAGTTTGGTCATCGGTGAGCGAGGGGATTTTGGTGCATTGTCCAACCCTGTCAAAATGCCAGCCATGATAACTACATTCGACTTCATGTCCATCAAAGCGTCCACAGCTTAGGGGAATGGCTCGATGAGGACAAATGTCACGTAGTGCAAAGACTTCGCCATCAAGAGTACGCCCAAACAAGATTGGCTCATTGAGTATTGTTTTTGCAAGCACTTTTCCGCGCTTGAGTTGCTCTCCTAAGAGTGCATAGTACCAAATATTATTTAGGAATACATTCTCGATACTCATCTAAAAGATTGCTATAAGTAGGTGGGCATAATTAAACTTACAACGATTTTAGCCACAATAAAGCCTAAATCGCAGCGCTTTAATAATGAACTTCTTGTAGCGCGGCTTCGCCGCACTACAAGAAGTTCATTACGTGAAAATTGCGCCGCCTTGCAAACGTTGATAATGCAGCTCAAATTCAGCTTTTAAGGCGGGGAAATTTTCTAAGGTGGCATCTTTTTTGATGATTCGTTCGGCAGCTTCACGGGCAATTTGGAATATCTCTTGACGCGCCGCTTCATCAGGCAAACGATCCTCAATTGAGAAGCCTGCATGACCTGATTGCTCAGTGCCTTCGTCTTTGCCTTTACCGCGCATTTGAAAATCTCGCTCAGCGATAAAAAAACCATCCTGAGACTGTTCGAGAACTTGTAAACGCTCTTGAGAAGTTTGGGATTTAGAGCTACTTAATAATAGGCAATAGGACTGCGCTGCACCACGTCCAACTCTGCCACGTAATTGGTGAAGCTGAGCAAGCCCAAAGCGATCAGCATGTTCGATCAGCATTACCGATGCATTAGGAATATCTACACCCACTTCGATCACCGTTGTCGCTACAAGGATTTGAGTCTCACCTCTGCGGAAAGTATTAATCGCTTCATCTTTTTCGGCGGAAGACATTTGACCGTGAAGTAAGCCAATTTGGAAGTTAGGGAAAACTACATTTTGCAAATGCTCACGCTCTTGGGTTGCCGCCTTAATATCTTCCATTTTCTCGGATTCTTCTACTAGAGGAAAGACAATATATGCTTGTCGATCTTGAGCAATTTCACGACGAATTAAATCGAAAGCATCTTTTCTTTGAGAAGGTTTTAGCAAAACAGTTTGAATTGGTTTGCGTCCTGGTGGAAGTTCATCGATAATGCTAACTTCGATTTCGGAATTAGTTAGATAGAGAGTACGTGGAATTGGTGTAGCAGTCATGATTAATACATGCGGATCATTCCCTTTTTGCAAAAGTCGCGATCGCTGATCTCTGCCAAAACGATGTTGCTCATCGATTACCGCTAGTCCTAGCCGCGCAAAGTTTACACCATCTTGAATTAAGGCGTGAGTACCAATTACTAAAGGCAATTCGCCTGTTTCCAATTGCCGCAAAGTTTCGCGCCGTTTTGCTGTTTTTGTGGAGCCAGTTAAAATTTCTACGGGCAAATTTAGCTGCATAAACCACTCGACAATCTTGCGATAATGCTGCTCCGTGAGAACTTCGGTCGGAGCCATTAGCGCGGTTTGATAGCCTGCCTCGATCGCAGTTAGCAGTGCATACACTGCCACAATGGTTTTACCTGAGCCGACATCACCTTGGACGAGACGATTCATCGGCGTTTGTCCTTGCAGATCGGCACGAATTTCCGCGACAACTCGCTTTTGGGCATTAGTTAATTCAAAGGGAAGTAGCTTTTCTAATTTGGCGATCGCTTGGCTTTGGGGGACAAACTGAATTGCTTTTTGTTGATGGCGGCGGTAGAGGGAAACGAGGCGACGATAGAAATATTTATCAAATGTGAGCCGAATTACGGCTTGCTCTAGGGTTTCGCTGGTGTCGGGATAATGAACTTGGGCAATCGCATCGGGTAATCGCATCATTTTATAGTCATTCAAAAAGCGATCGGGCATCGGATCGTGAATTTGAGAAGCTGCGGGTAAACATTGGGCGACAAGGCGACGAATTGCTTCGGGGGAAATTCCTTCGGTAAGTGGATAAACTGGTACGACTCGCCCGACGGTTTTGGACTGGATTGTATCTTGAGTATGTTCAAGTACTTCCACTTCATAATTCTCTAATGTCAAACCATATTTGCTCTGTTTGACCACACCTGAAGCCGCTACGGTGCAGCCTTGTGGATAGAGCTTTTTCTGTGATTCTTGCCAACCGCGATTGGCGTAGCGTTTGCCTGTCCAGAAGCGACTAAGTTTAATCTGCCCTGTATAGTCGCGCAGAATAATTTCGACAATCGTGAGGTTAGTATTTTTTGGGCTAGTAAAACATCCAAATCTTTTAATCGTGCCGATGACTGTAACCGTATCGCCATCTTTAAGGTCACGGATGGGGATTTGCCTCGCATAGTCAATATGATCGCGAGGATAGTAATTAAGCACGTCACGCACTGTATGCAAATCGAGCAGCTTAAATTTGGTTGCCATAAATGAACCAACGCCTTCTACGCTTTTTAATTCCGTATCGGGTGTTATTTTCTTGGTGGCTTTGGGTTCAGTCGCTGCGATCGCTTCGGTCTTAGGTTTCTTTGTTTTTGGGGCGGCGCTAGTTTGTGCGATTTCACGACGACGCACTTCGTAGAGTAGACGGCGAGTTTCAGCGACTAAATGTTGTCTGCGGGATAGGGTTAAATCGCTGTATTGGGCATATTGATTGGCAAGGGTGTTGGCTTGAAGGCGATCGCTCATTTCCCAGTCTTCTGGGATCTCTTGCAAGCTCACATTTAAAAAATCTGCAAACAAAAATTGCTTTCCCTGCAAATTGGAAAAGCCTTTCTCTGCCTCGATGCTCAAGGCTTGTTGTAATCGGTTTATATCAAGCGGCACAAGTTAGGCTGATTGTCGTTAATCCCTATATTGCCATATATCGTCCTTTTCAGTCCTATAGGCGATCGCGATCGCAATCTGCCATAAACTGCGATCGCCTATCAAGCAATAAGGATGGACAGTGACATTCATCGAACGTAGGAGTCGCTATTGGATTGTTGCCAAGGCAGGACTCAAAACCACTGAGTTAATGGTGAAAGACGCTATGCCCAACAACTATGGCAAATGGCAAGTGTGCGCCTCAAATCCACCGAAGTAAGTCGTGAGTATGGACATCGGAAAGTATGGCGACATGGATTAGAAGTTGCTATCAAAATTAAAAGTTCACAGGGCAATCGGCGTGTCGAATGGCTCAAACCAGAGCATCCCTATACGGCTATTAGCGATAAGAGTGAAGTTCATGCCAATCACAATGAAGCAAACAACAGTGCTTTGAGCAGGAGGTGTAGCGCTTATCGCCGTAGACAAAACCTGTATGCGAAGAATACCGAAGGATTACAACGAGCCGTCACTGTGCAAAGATTAGTTAACAAATGGATAAGACCTCATGTGGGTTTAGGAAAAAATAAGACTCCAGTTATGGCGATCTGGCTATATCATCGACTGCTTTCCATGCTGGAGTTGCTTTCACTACGGGGTTTTCTCTCCCTCACGATTTAACTGACCATTGCCTTGCATTTTTACTATTCTAAATTAACTACTCCCTTCCTACCAAAGAAATAGCCATATAAAACCAAGAATTAGATGTTGCGGCGCGAAGCGCCGCAACATCTAATTTTTCACTGGGAAGGGAGTATATTTTAAGTTTACCATGTCGTTCTTTTTATTCCTTATATAGATAACGATCGCCCAGTACCGCCACGCCTCAGCATGATTAACTCTGCACCAATGCTAATCGCGATCTCCGCAGGAGTTAAAGCACCGATATCTAAACCAATCGGCGCATAGATAGATTTAAGTTTATCGGCAGAGATTCCCATTTGTTTGGTTTGCTCGTACACCTGCATCACCCTCCTCTCGCTGCCAATCATGCCAATATAAGCACAGGGTAAATCGCGATTTAGTAAAGCCGTTAAAGCATCCAAATCAAAACGATAGCCACGTGTGACTAGCGCTACATGGAGATTCGGGTGATTTGAGAGTTCCTCCAAAGCTTGATCGATGTGGGAATAGATAAAAGTAGCTTGAGGATATCTTACAAGGTTAGCCCATTCAGGACGATCATCCTGAATCGCAATCTGAAAACCGATTAAATGCGCCACCTTAGCAAGCTGTTCACCCACATGCCCCGCACCAACGATTAGCAACGTCGGCGCAGGCTCCAAAACCTCAATAAAAGCCTCCGAATCTTTTTCCTTTCTCCTTTCTCCTTTTCCCTTAATCAAGTAGGGATTTGCCTCATCAAAAGGCATAACCAAAGTAACTGATCGCCCTAATTTTAATTCTGTCAGTATCTGCTGCGCGATCGCGATCGCTGCCTCGCCATGCCACCGATCCAAAAGTATCTCCATCCAACCACCGCAAACTCCCTCAGTCTGACGCTTGGGAGATCCAGTGAGGTCGATTTCTATGCGCCTTTTTTCTCCAGTTTGTAAAACTTCCCTTGCTTGAACGATGACCTTTGCCTCGCCAGCACCACCACCGATCGTATCAATGCAGCGATCGCAGGTAATTAGCATTTTCGCACCCAGCTCTCGAGGAACCGAACCCTTATTGCTAATTACCGTTGCCACGACCACAGCGCCTTGACTAAGTAATGATCGAAGCTCATCGTAGATCATACTTGCAGAGCCGATAGAGAAGCAGCCTTCACCGACTCGATCGCCCAGAGAGTTGCTTCAGGTGTAGCAGGAAGCGCCAAGGGCACATAGTCAGCATTACCAAAAGCAGCGACAGCATTGCGAATTGCTTCTCTGACAGATATCGCCAGCATAAATGGAGGCTCTCCGATCGCTTTACTGCCAAAAATCACCCCATCTTGAGCGGCGCGTTCTAATAGATTGACATTAAACTGTTCGGGGATTTCGCTAACGGTAGGGATTTTGTATGTACTTGGCGCATAGGTCAGCAATCGACCGATTTTATCCCAGACTAGTTCTTCCATCGTTAGCCAACCCATACCCTGTACAAATCCTCCTTCGATCTGACCTTTATCAATTAATGGATTAATCGATTCGCCAGCATCTTGGACAAGATCGACCTGTCGCAGTTTAAATGTCCCCGTAAATCCATCTACTTCCACTTCACTCACCGCCGCACCGTAAGAGAAATAATAGAATGGACGACCCTTATTCAGCTTGGCATCCCAAAAAATATTTGGCGTGCGATAGAAGCCATTTGCCGAGAGGCTAATCCGCTCGTTGTAGGTTTGCTTTACGACTTCTTCAAACGCGATTCTTGCGCTGGGATAGGTGCGGCAATAGATCCAATCATCCTCGAAAACAAGATCTTCGGGGGCATCAAGATTAAGCATTTTTACAGCTACGGTTGACATGCGTTTCCGTAGGATTTCACAGGCATCTTTAACTGCTTGACCATTGAGATCGGAGCCACTAGAAGCCGCTGTTGCGGAAGTGTTTGGGACTTTATCGGTACTTGTGGGCATAATCCGAAAGCGATCTAGTTTGACCCCAAGGGACTTGGCGGCGACTTGGATCATTTTAGTATGCAGCCCTTGCCCCATTTCTGTACCACCATGATTTACCTGAATACTGCCATCGGTATAGATGAGAACTAGTGCACCTGCTTGGTTGTACTCTGTTTTGGTGAAGGAAATCCCGAACTTCACAGGTGTAATTGCAATGCCACGTTTTTTGTAGGGACTAGTTTGATTGAATTGCGCAATTTGGGCTTGCCGATCGCTAAAATTCGATTTTTCCTTAGCCTCAGCCCATACCAGATCGATGCGGTTATCAACTATATCCTGTCCATAGTGAGTGGTTCTAGTTTCGCCAGTACCATGATAGAAGTTCCGTTCGCGCACGACTTCGGGTGACAAACCAAGGTTACGCGCGATGCGATCGATTACTTCCTCGCAAACTACCATGCCCTGTGGTCCACCAAAACCGCGATAGGCGGTATTTGATACCCGATGCGTCTTTGCAATCCATCCTTGTACTTCCAAATTGGGAATGTAGTAGGCGTTATCGATATGCATCATCGCTCGCATGATGATCGGTGGTGACAGGTCAAGGCTCCAACCTCCATCTGCATATAACTCAGCTTTGAGCGCCGTAATTAGCCCATCATTGGTAAAGCCAACTTTATATTTGCCTAAAAAGTTATGCCGCTTGCCTGTAACAATCATGTCTTGATGTCGGCGTAAACTGACTCTGGCAGGACAACCCGTTTTATAGGCTGCTAAAGCTGCTGCGGCTGCAAAGGGATTAGCCTGAGACTCTTTACCGCCAAATGCGCCACCCATCCGCAAACAGGTGACGACAACATGACTACTGGGCAATCCTAATACCCGCGCTACGATTACTTGAGTCTCACTGGGATGTTGGGTTGAGCTATAGACTTTGTAGCCATTCTCTCCATCAGGAACAGCCCAACTGGTATGGGTTTCCAAATAGAAATGATCCTGTCCGCCGACTTCTAGTTCGCCTTCAAGGGTGCGATCGCAATTTTGAATAGCCGTATCAGGTTCACCCCGTTTAATCGCCTGTTTTTTAAGCTGGTAACTCTCCGCAGCGATCGCTTCTTGAATAGTAACAATGGCTGGCAGAGGCTCATATTCCACAATTACTTTGGCAGCAGCTTGACGAGCCGCATCTTCAGTCTCACCTACTGCCCAAACTACCACCTGTCCCCAATAGCTCACCTCATCGGTGGGCAGCAATACTTCATCGTGAATGATTACACCTGTATTGTTTTCACCTATTACATCATCCGCCGTCAGGATCGTCACCAAACCTGCAACTTCATAGGCTGCGGTGCCGTCAAGCTTGGTGATTTTGGCATGGGCATGGGGTGACAGCACAGGATAAAGGGAAAGCATTCCTGCGGGGAGACGTTGATCGTCCGTATAGACTGCGCTGCCGCTAACATGACCTGTGGCGCTTTCGTGGCTTTTTTTGTTGCTGACTTTTTGAACTGTAATCGTCATTTTGTATTCCTTCCATATCTACAGAAAATCCATCACATACCAGTTGAAGTAAAGCCGCAACTGGTATCTTCAACTATGTTCAACAAAAAACTTCTCAAATAGATTCCCTACTAGCATCTTGCGATAGTCAGCACTTCCGCGCAGATCGCTAAGAGGTGTAAATACTTCACGCAAAGCAGGCTTCACCGATCTCACAGTTTCCATTGTCCAAGGCTGACCGACTAGCATCAATTCGACTGCGATCGCTCGAATCGGAGTTGCTGCGACCCCACCATAGGCAAGACGGGCATGGAGAATTTTTTGGTCAGCATCTAGATCGATGACAAAAGCTGCTGCCACGATACTGATATCGTCAGTGCCGCGTTTGCCAATTTTATAGGACTGACTAAGGCGCTTTGTTGCGCCAGAGGCGATCGCTTTGGGAATTGTCACGGAATGGATAATTTCGCCTTGCTTCAGTTCTGTTTGCCGATAGCCTTTAAAGAAATCAGCTAATGGCAAACTGCGATCGCCTTCGGTACTAACTAACTTCAAGGTCGCATCAAGGGCTAACAACACAGGTGGCAAATCGCCAATGGGAGAAGCCGTGCCAATATTGCCGCCTAAGGTCGCCCGATTGCGGATCTGCCTTGCCGCAAACCAATGCAACATCTCATCAAGGCTAGGGAAAATACCATGCAGCAAATCTTCAATATGACTAAGGGGAACTGCCGCACCAATCTCCACATAGTCATCGGTTTGGAGAATCTGCTTTAGATCTGCAATTGCTTCCAAGGAAATAAGAACTGGATAAGTCCGCCGATGCCAACTCATTTCTAAGCCCAAATCCGTTGCACCAGCTACTAAGGTCGCTTCGGGATATTGCTGAAGTAGTTGCAGTGCTTCTGACAGCTCTGTGGGGCGATAAAATTGCTGCTGCGCATTTGTATAGGCGATCGCAGCCAAATCGGAAGTTTTTTGAGCTAGCTCATTACTGAAATGGTCATCGGGAATTGTTGCCGCTAATTGCTGAGCTGCTTTGCGGATCGGTACATAGCCTGTACAACGACAAAGATTTCCCTCAATGCAGATGTCATTGCTCAAGCTGCCATTGTAGTAAGCGGCAAACATACTCATGATGAAGCCAGGAGTGCAATAGCCACATTGCGATCCTGCCGTTTCTACCATCGCGGCTTGGACTGGGTGCAGTTGCCCATTGGCGATACCCTCGGCAGTAATCACCTCACGTCCTGCGATCGCACCGATAGGAACTAAGCAACTATTGACGGCTTGATATTGCGGCTGACCATGACTATCTTTACCAATGATAGTGACCGTGCAAGCACCGCAGTCGCCATCGCCACAGCCTTCTTTGGTTCCCACATAGCCATTTTGACGTAAATAGTGCAGCAGAGTGGTTGTGGGTGAAATATCTTTAACACGAGAAGTTGCACCGTTAAGGGTGAATGTAAAATTTTCTACGGAAATAGGGTTTACCTGTTGAGTCACGGAAATCTCTCGGCTGGAGTAACAAATTGACAGGCTGATATAAATTAATTAATTAACGAATAGACTTTGCTTAAAGTGCGCCAAGATACAAAAAAGGAATAATTAATGTTGCGCGGCTTCGCCGCGCAACATTAATTATTCCTCTGAAGACAAAACTAACACCGCATGAAATTGGGTTTATATTATGAATAGTTAAACTCAGCTACTCATCTATGAATATCCGCATTGGCAATGGTTATGACCTGCACCGACTCGTTAGCGATCGCAAGCTGATCCTCGGTGGTGTCGAAATTCCTTACGAAAAAGGACTGCTAGGACATAGCGATGCCGATGTGCTGACCCATGCGATCATGGATGCCATGCTGGGAGCGCTTGCCCTTGGCGATATTGGACATTATTTCCCACCCACAGACCCCAAATGGGCGGGAGCCGATAGCATTATGCTATTGCAGCAAGTACAGGAACTTATCGGGGCACAGGGTTGGCGCGTAAATAATCTTGACTCCATGGTGATTGCCGAAGCACCGAAGCTCAAGCCACATATCAAAGCAATGCGCGATCGCCTAGCCCAAGCAATGAATTTGCCGATTGATTGTGTCAGCGTCAAGGCAACCACAAATGAGGGTATGGATGCGATCGGACAAAAAGAAGCGATCGCCGTTCATGCAGTAGTTTTATTAGTAAAAAGCTAAAAGCTAAAAACCAAGAGCTTATTGGCTCTTGTTAATCATGTTTATTTTAAAATTTATCTTTTAAGGAAAAGAGCGATCGTGAAAAGAAGTATGCAGAAACGAACTAAGGTTAAACAGTGGAAAGCAGTTGTATTACTGTTGCTTATTGGCATGTGTTCGCTGCTACTTTGGGGTTGTGCGATCGAGCCAGAAACTATAAAAAATCGCTTAGTCGTGCCCCTTGATGGCGACATCAAAACCTTTAATCCAGTCTTAATTCAGGAAGCTTATAGCGGCATTGCGATCGGCTATACACTTACTGGGATGCTTACTGAGAATCCACTTACCAAAGAGGTTGAACCTGAATTAGCCGAGAAATGGGAATTTCAACAGGAAGGTAAACAACTGATTTTCACGATGCGCCCTGATTTGAAATGGTCAGATGGTCAACCTCTCACCGTTGATGATGTTTTATTTACCTATCAAAATGTGATCTTCAATGAGAAAATTCCCACGGGCACTCGTGATGTCTTGCGAGTTGGACAATCACAAACTCTTCCCAAAGTTGAGAAGCTCGACGCTCGCCGTATTTCCTTCTTCCTTAGCGAACCCTTTGCACCAGCTTTACGCACCATCGGTGGGATTAGTATTTTACCTAAACATGTTTTTGAACCCACTCTCAAGGAAGATCCGAAAGTTCCTAATCAAAAATTAAAGTTTTTAGAAACATGGACTCTTACAACACCTGTCAATCAACTAGTTGGCAATGGACCCTATGTAATCCAAGAATATCGACCTTCGGAACGCATCATCTATAAGCCTAATCCCTACTATTGGAAAAATGGATTGCCCTATATCAAACAATTTGTCATGCAGATTGTGGAATCTCCAGATACTGCGCTGCTTCGCTTTAGATCCCAAGACCTTGACATGTATCGCTTACGCGGTGAAGACTATCAACTACTAAAGCGTTTTGAACAGCGCGATCGCTACAAAATCTATAATGCTGGTCCCGCCACAGGTCAGGCTTTCATTATGTTCAACCTCAATAAGGGCAAAAATCCTAAAACTAATGAACCCTTTGTTGATCCGAAAAAATCAAAATGGTTTAACGATGTTATCTTCCGTCGCGCTGTCGCTTATGCAATCAATCGTGAAGCAATAATTACCAATCTGTCGCGAGGCTTAGCCCAAACCCAAAATTCACCAGTTTCTATCCCTAGCCCCTATTTCTTCCCTCCCGAAAAAGGACTTAAAGTTTATGATTATCAGCCTGAAAAGTCTAAAGAGATCCTTTTGCAAGCAGGATATAAATATAATTCTGAACAACAACTTCTCGATGCTCAAGGTAATTTGGTGCGCTTTACTTTGCTGGCTCCTGCGGGTGGTAGGGTTGCGATGGGAGCACAAATTAAAAGCGATTTAGAAAAAATTGGCATGAAGATTGACTTCACTCCCGTTGATTTTCGGATTATCTCCGACAAGCTCGACAACTCCAAGCAATGGGATGCGACGATTCTTGGCTTTACTGGAGGCGCTGAACCGAATAGCGCGATTAATCTTTGGGCAACGGATGGTGATTCCCATATGTTTAATAAGGGACCAGTTGGGGATGAGCAACCTTTCCCAGGGCGTGAAGTTGCTGATTGGGAAAAGAAAATTCACTCTTTAATGATCCAAGGTGCACAGGAACTAGATGAAACTAAGCGCAAGGCTATCTATGCCGAATATCAACAATTAGTTCAGGAGCAATTACCATTAATCCATTTAACGATGCCTCTGTATTTGGTTGCTGTACGCGATCGCGTTGAGAATGCCCAACCATCGGCATTAGCTGGGAGCACTGGCGTGACGGGAGCATTGTGGAATCTAGAACAATTGAAATTGAAGTCATAGAAAAATAACAGTGCTTTGCGCTCCAACCCGAAACAACAAAAAATTTAGAAGTGTTGCTTTGCAACACTTCTAAATTTTTTGTTGTGGTTTGATTGATTGAAAATTGTTATAGGATTTTTGCAGCATCGTTGCTTGGCTGGCTGTATTCCCTTTAATCACGATGATTTCTGCGGTTTTTCAACGGTTTTTGGGGATGTTGCCTTTAGTGTTGCGGGTGGCAGTCGTGACCGAGATCGCAGTGCCAACGATGACCTATCTGCTGATGCCCCAGATGACAAGGTTGTTTTCTTGGTGGCTATATCCTTCTACGGAAATGACCTTACCAACCAAGAATGATATTCCTGCGATCGCTGAAAATTCTCAAGCGATTCCACTACCTAATTTACAATCCCCAAACGAGGAAAAGCAGCAGATTGCTATTTCCCTAAATCCCTAATATGGCTATCGCCAGACATATATAAAACCAAAAAGAGGAATTGCGGCGCTTCGCGCCGCAATTCCTCTTTTTGGTTTTACAAAGGATAGATTTTAATTGGGAGTAGTCGCATCAGTTCTTGTCCTAAGCGATAGGCTTGAGTGTCATACATTGGCAGCTCGATCGCAGCAGGGAGACTTTGCATAAAGCGACGAGCCAGCTCTAGATCGCAACCTGAAATATTTTTTAGCTTATTTCCAGCATCAAGCAACACACTAGAATTGAGAGGAGGCTTGGCTCGTAACTGCCAACGTTTTGGCAAATGGAGATTGCCTAACTCGATGCGCCTTAGTCCTGAGATAGAAGCTAATAGCGTCAAGCGATCGCCTACTTTCATCACCTCATCATCGGAAGGCATATAAAACTCACGATGTCCATCGGCTTTAGAGGCGCTCGTCTTGAGATAAACTGGCACAACAGTATAGCCATAGGCGATTTGCGAAAGATTTTTGCCGATCAAGGTGTCATTCTCCACAATGGTATATTCAGCAACTAAGACAGTGCGCTGATTGAGCCGAAACAGACTCAACATATTCTCGCCAAAAGCTGCTCCTGCAAAAGCTTCAGCAGAAAGAGCATAGGCGCAAAAAGATTGCGAACTTGGCAAAAGTTCGGCTAAGTTTTCGCTGAAGTAGCGATCGTAGGTGCGAATTGCGAGGTTCATTTGTCGATTGATTTTTTTGGCTGCATCACGAGCTAATAGAGCTGCTTCGAGATTGAGCATTTGATCGTCGGTGACGGAGAGAATACTTTTTGCTTTGGCAAGATTGGTTTTCGATAATTCTTCGATGATATTGCCAGTGAACCAAGGCACTTTATCCGCAAGATCACAGTCGTGAGGGTTCTCACTGACGATCACAAATGGAATTTGTAATTTGAATAGAAGATCGGCAATTCTCTGTCCTAGTCTCCCAAACCCGATCAGGACAATATGATCGCGGGTCGGCAAAGGTAGCGATCGCTTAAAAAATTCAAACTTGGCACTGAGTATGCTATCGGCTATCAATCCGACTACACCCAAAACGAAGAGTAAGCTGATCAAAGTAATCGACAAGCAAAATATCACCACCCACAGAGGTACTTGGTCTTCGCCAAGTCCACCAAAGACATCTCCAAATCCGCCTAGCAACAAAATCATGCTTGCAGAAATCGCCTTTTGCCATGAAATATTCGGCACATTCAAGAATAAAACTATGGAGCTAATGCCCCAAAGTACAATTGCGGTAATAATTCCCCATAGAATTAGGCGGCGCGATCGCACTGCTTGAAACCAAGCGACAAGCTGATGCCATTTAGTCTTCCAAAATACGGAACCTGTAATTTTTTGGATTAGCTGATTGATTTTCTGAAAAGAGGAAGAACCCTTATGTAAAGAATGCTCCGTTAGCTCTGAATATTGGCGGCTCGTCGTGGAGAAATCATTTTCAACAAATTCAATGAAGGCTATTTTATCGCCAACTTGGACAATGGTATCAGGTTCCCATTGAAAGAATAGACGCTCGGAATTAGGATCGGCAATACTCAAAAGCCGAGCATTTTTTTTGTGTAACAGATATGCAGGAGTTCTCAAAAAACGATAGTCATCTGACTCTATAGAGCGTTCTACTACCCGTAATTTGCGATCGCCTAATTGAAATAGTCCTAATGTGCCTTCGCCTAAGCCTGCTACTGCAAAGGCTGCGGCAGGTAAATCTACAGGATCGAGGGCGACAAAATTTCCTAGCTGATCTTTTAGTAATTGATTGAGATTTTGACGAGAGGAGCGCACGACAATATGCACATTGGGGTTAAGGCGGCGGGCGGCGATCGCTGTTTCAATATTTACATTCTCGTTGCTAGTAACTAGCAAAATTCCGCGACAGCTATCGATTCCAGCCTTGAGTAATACTTCAGAGCGCCGACAATCTCCGACAATTATGGGTTGATCGAGCAATTCTGAGAAGCGATCGAATTCCATGATCTCTGGTTGGACTCGATTGATCGCACAGATTTTTACTTCATATTCGCGATAGGTAAACTTTTTTAAGTTGAATACGGAATGCTGTCCGAGGCTGCCCAAGCCACAAACGATAAAGCGATCGCAGATGCTTTCATGATCTGAGCCTAAATTTATAGTTGTCTTTTGTTGCTCTTTCTCCGTAATTTCTTCTGATGCTTTCTCTTGCTCGAACTCAATTCTTTCGATCCATTGTGGTAATGGCTGTCCAAACCAGAATGCATAAATTCGCGCCGCCTTAAAATTTCGGTCTTCATAGTCATAGCAACATTTGGCGATCGCATCTACTAACAATTGGCGATCGCCAAAATTTGTGGACTCTAGCAGAATATGTAATTCTTTGCGCTTTTGCCTGACTGTGACATTTACTTTGATTTCTAGGTCAAGTAAGCAAGTTTTGATGAGGGGTGCAAGCGATCGCATTCTTTATTCACTTTCTCAATCTAATAATTTCGCCAAAAGCTTAATCATAAACCATGAATATTAATAGAAGGTTATCTTAACTCGCTAGTAAGGGTTTCGGATCGTTGCTATTAGAACTTATTCGTAATGTGGATATATTCCCAAAATTTCGGGAGGGTTGATAGATTCATGTATAGGGCTAAGACAGATTGTCTTTTCAATCACTGCCCAGTCTTCTTTGGAAATCACAACCACGTCATTTTCTGAGCCTTTAATCATGACTGGTTTATGGTTTGCGCTGACTTGATTGATTAACTTATTAAAGTTGGCTGTGGCATCTTGAAGTAGTAAGTAATCCATAGTGTTCTTTTGCAATAATCAATTGATTGATATCAATCAATTGATTATATACCAATTGATTGATTAGGCTGAGATACTTATGCTGCTATAGTTTCAAAGGAAAATCTGAGATTAGACGATTCTTGAAGGCTGTAATTAAGTTTCTCAAAACCAATTACTACACCAGATTTGTTTTTCATCAGGATCACCTCATCACCTGTTTCTTCGCAGATATATTCTTCATTAGGTTCACCAAACCAGAATGTGAGCGTGTTTCCAAGTTTGTCGTAGTAGACTTTTACTTCTGCCATAAGCCTTTTTTAATTTAATCTGAATTGTTTAAAAGTTTTAAGATTATTGATTTTAGTGGTTCAAGATGTTGTTGTGTGACATCCCAAACTGTCTCTAGGTCTGCATCCCAATAATGATGTATTAGAATATCGCGCATTCCTGCGATCGCTTTCCAAGGGATTTCAGGATTTTGCATCCTTGCAGATTGGGGAATTTTTTTGACTGCTTCGCCAATTAGTTCAAGGGATCTAATTACTGCATAGGTAGTTTTTTCATCCTTCTCAAATTGCTGAAAACTTGTTACGTCAACTATAAAACGTTCTATTCTCTCAATTTCTCGGAGTATATCTTGCAAGAAATCATCAAGTGGTCGGTCGGTCATAGGTAGATGACCTCTGCTAAGATTTTTTCTTTGATTTGGGGTTTTAGTCCGTCTTTTGTGACTAAATCGACTTTCATTTGGAGGCGATCGCTTAAATAGTCTTGCAGTTCAATTAAGCCAAATAAGCTTGGTTTCTGAGAATATTCCACTATGATATCTATATCACTGGCTGAGTTGTAATCGCCTCTGGCGTAGGAACCAAAGATTCCTAGTTGGCTAACGTGATATTTATCTGTTAGTTCGGGTTTTAGCTCAGTGAGTATGTTTTGGATATCAATTAGAGTTTTGAGTGGTGTGCCTATGGAATGATTAGGTACTTCCGCAGCACGATCTAGAACGCCTAAAATGAAGCTTTCAACGGTGACATTGCTTTGATTGGCGATTTCAATCAGCTTGTGTTGCAATGATTCAGGAATTTCTATAGTTAAAGGTTTCATTATGTAGAATTCTCTAAGCAACGATTTGATAAATTACGGGACGATAACGTGGTTTTGGAATTGTTTTATTTTCTGCTTGGGCGGCTTCTAACCATGCAGTTTTTGCGAGAATTACTTCGTTGAGTGCTTGTTGTGGAGTTTCACCGATCGCACTCACATATTTTAAGTCAGGGATATCGGCAATATAGGCTTCATCATCTTCGCTGTAAAAAATGTTGATGTGATAGTCTTTCATGATTCCTCTCTTATTTTACATTTCAGATAGCCAAGCATTGATTTGAGTGACGAGTTCTTGGGTGCTTTTTTCTCCTGTGAATGGGCGTATTGGGATTGACTCTGTTAGGCTTTGGCAGAGTTGATGAATCGCCTCATTAGCACTTTTGCCATAAAGGGCGATCGCTAATTTCTCGACACCAAGATCGAACTTTAGATTAAGTAATTCACGCTCTAAACAAGAGACATCTTGAACTACTGGAATCCTGCGACTGATAGAGTTAAAAATTTTGTTGGTTAATTTCTTAGCAATTACATTAGGATCGCTCTCTTGTTCGAGATGGCGAATATCGACAACTAAACAGCGTATTTTGGGGTGGTCAGTATTGCGATCAAGTTCTTTTTGGATTGCTTCACAGTCTACAAGTTGACTTTCTAAGGTTTGAATTTTGTTTGTGTTGTTTGAAGGGATGGTATCTGTAATTTCGGGATGAGTAGATGTGGGTTGAGAATGCCATGCTTCATAAAAGTCTGGATAACTCATATTTTGAGCAAAGTACCACAGAATTTTATGACATTCTCTATATGCTACATAGCTTTTATCTTTTAAATTAGGCTGCACCAAAAACTTAAGCATTGGAATGATTTGATTACATAGATCAGATTCCTCTATGGATTCACAAATGTAATCTAGCAGATGTTCTTTATTCTGAATATGCCATTTGTGTGCTTTGGATTTTGGATCATCTACTTCAATAGAATTATTTTCTTTATCAATTTTTAGTTCAGACACTAGTGTTTCTATTAAGCGCAAAAGAAAACTTGTCGCTATTATATTTTTACTGTCAATCAAAAGTATATTTTTAGCAATAGTTGGTAGATCAGAAATACATTCTTGTATCTCAGATCCATCTAATTCATAAGAATATGTATCTTGTTCATAGAACTTATCCTTAAAGTAATCGTGTTCATATAAAGTAATAATATCCTCTAGTTTGGCAATAACATTATTTTTGTGTTCACCTAAATCTATTTTTTTAAAATTAGAGCTTATTAGAAAAGCATATTTAGGTTCAGAACCTAATATTGTTAGCAAAGCATCTATTGCAATAAAATTTTTAGGAGACCAAAGTCCTAAAAAATAAGCTGCACTGAAGTCACCTGATTGTGCTAGTTTTTCTAGAGACTTAATAGCTAGATTTGAAAACAGATTATGCTTTAAAAGCAGTTTTGCAGACTCCTCTATAATCCAAGAGTTTTGATCTGTTGTATTTGTTTCAAGAAGTTCAACTAGTACTTTAGCAGCCTCATTTTCTTCACTAGAATCAATATTTATTAGAGTATTGGCAATCCAAAATTTATAAACTCCTTCCGTTTGGACTACTAGTAAATCAAACAAATAATTCTTGATATCTTCACGAGCCTTACTAATTCTAACTAGATTTTTACATATAGCCTCTAAGCTGATATAATCTTGAGGCACTTCGAGGCAGTCAAAGAAAAAATTGATACCTTTTAAATTGACTGGATCTAAAATAATTAGACATTCTGCAATTATAAATAATTGCTTCTTATTTATATCAAATTGATTGTTAAGTTTTAGTAGTAAATTTTCTAATTCAGGAATCAATTTTGTGATAATATCTATTTTTGCTTCTTGATTGTTAGCTAATAAAAGCAGTTGTTCTATTATATCAATAATATCTTCCAAGTCATTATCTGATATTTTATTTCTTGCTATTTCTAAAATACTACTTATTAAAAATTGCTGATTTTCTGTGTTAAGAATTAATGCTAATGTCCTGAAAACTTTCTTAGCAAGATATTCATGTTTTTTTAGTAGGTCTATAAGGAATTTGGGCGTGTTTTTAAATATGGTAGGAGATATCAAATATAATTGACATATATCGTCTAAGTCTTGATTATTAAAATTATATCTTTTATTATTCTCAAGCAAATCTATGATTTTATTTTCAGCTAATTGATTGCTTGGATCAATAAAAGCTAAGATCTTGGCTAATTCAAAGTCTTCTAAATAGAAATTATTTATTGAACTCTCATTTTCTTCTCTATTTACATATTGAAAAATACGCTTTTCAAGATTTACAATTAGTTCCTTGACCTTAGTTTTTTTGAGTATAGATTTTACTCCTTTGCTATAGTTAGTATTGTATAAGCGACAAGGATATTCATCCAAACCATGTATAAATGCGTAAGAAGTTATCCAAGAGATAAGTAAATTTACATATTCAATTTGACTAAATTCTGATAGACATTCTGTAGCTATACATAAAGCTCTAAATCTATAAAAATCTCCACAGTTATCTTGAAAGAGCATTAGTTTATAAATGAGTGTTTTTTTCATGGACTTCTCATCAATATCCATTCTACCTATCCAAAACAGAATTACATCTTTCCATTCTTGGCAAAAAACACGATATTTTTTAGGCTTTGTTGAGTCAAAATTATTTGAGTCACATTCTGTTGGAAGAAAATATTCACTATCTAAAGCTTGAACAGCTAAAGCAGCAAAATACTCTTGAAAAGACGCATGATAAAAAGCATAAACTTTTTGATCTTGTTCATCACGCTCGATCAAAGTTAACCAACCGACACCACTAGCCAACTTAAACAAGCGATCGCCCATCTCCTTAACCGCTAAACTACGCGACAGCCGAAAACCTGCATCACTATCAATACCAGCGATCGCTAGTTTCCCTAATGCAAGATGCAATTCTTCTCGTAATGTGTCCTGAGTTAAATCCTCATCAACAATATTAGGCTTCCATTCATAAAAATAACGAACAAATAGATCATATAATCCCGCTTTCGTTTCAGGAAGTTCCGTATTCAAATCGCGATAAAAAGCCTGACACAACAAAGCCAACCGCAAAGGATTCCTTACCATATCCCGAATGCGATCGCGATTAGGTTCCTTGAGCTTAGCTTGCAAAATTGGCGCACTCTCAGGCTTCTCAGCACTAACAAACCAATCTCTGATGAATTTATCCACTTGCTCAGGCGAAAAATCTCTCATTCTGAACGTATCAAAACCTGACAACCTGTTCAGATAAGCATCCCAAACATTTAAACGAGAAGTTAACACCACTCGCGATTGACCAATCACCTCTCTAATTTCGCGATTAATCTTCTCTAACGCATCCGCCGAAGACTTAGCCCTCATTTCATCCAAACCATCCAACAGCAACCAAATCTCACCCGATTGAAACTGTTGAAATAGATCGTTTTTTTGCTCTGCATTTACAGAATCTTTTTGCACACCTAGCGCCTCAGATAGCCATTTCCCATAGATATGCTC
The DNA here is from genome assembly GCA_020404895.1 of Pseudanabaena sp. M085S1SP2A07QC. Taxonomy (GTDB): domain Bacteria; phylum Cyanobacteriota; class Cyanobacteriia; order Pseudanabaenales; family Pseudanabaenaceae; genus Pseudanabaena. Next base: position 47,435 of record JADBWK010000059.1, read on the forward strand.
TTCTAGCGTTCGCTCTCGTAAATCAGCCAAGCTCACAAAAATTTGTAACTTCTGATTTTTATCCAACTCATCAGCAATTCTTGCTAACAAAGTAGTTTTGCCAGCCCCCGCTTCACCCACGATGGTAATATGCTTATTTTTACTCTGCCGATCAGTCAGCGATTTTAAAAAATCATTATGCTCGTAAGTTTTTACTACCTTTCGTTCTTGATATTGATTGCGTTGATCTGAATCTGCTTTTTCTTGCTTACTACGAGTCTGTTCTTTGTGTTCCAAAAGATCGAGTGGCACATAAACATTCACCTCCGCACCAATAGCAGTCGCCTCTTTCCGCAATTGCCGAGCCTCTTTTTGTTTAGCCAACATTTCCCCACAAATCGCGATCCAATTTACTATGTTTGCCTCTGTTTCATTTAAAGGCGCATCAATTACATCTTCAGGCTTTAAACCCACAGCCCCAGTAATCCAAACTAGTGAATCAAACTTAACTGATTCCCCCTTCAAGAATCGTTTTACCGTACTTAAATCAGCACCAGATCTTTCTGCTAAGTTCGCTTGTGTCCAACCTTTTTGGTCAGGTTTATCTGGTCTTATCATTTCAGCCATAAGCAGCTTAACTTTTTGAATGCCTTCTGATGATGGTTTTACGCTGCTCATAGCCTTTAGTGATGAGGTTGTTAATACTTTAGCAGTTACAAATACAAGCTTAAAAAAGCTAACAGGAATTTAAAAGGTCATAAAAGGTCACTAACTACTGAACTAATCTGAACTGGTAAGACAGAAATATTCTAGCTAATCTGCAAGTGTTCAAATTATTTCACTAGGCAATGAACACACACAAACAAATCCAACAAATCGCCGCAACTGACGAACTCCTCGATCAAGCGATCACCCTTACCCCCATCCGCAAACCCAAAGACCTCAACCACCTCCAACGCCGCCAACAACAACGCGCCATCAGCAACGACATGATCCGCGTCGCCATCGCCTACGGACAACAACGCAGCGATCGACATGGCGCGATCGTCTACACATTAAGCGATCGCCAACTCAAAACCAGTCCCTATGCCAAATTTACTGACACACTCAGAGGCTTGCAAGTCATCTGTTTACAGGACTTCCAAAACCTGCAAATCCTCACTACCTATTGGAACTTCGACAGCAAACGCAAAGCCAGAAAATAGACCTATGCAAAACTCCAAAGACCTCAGAGCCGCCTCCCAACTTCTCAAGCAAGCTCAAATCATGATCGACAAATACAATCTCCCCGCACAGCCATTTCTCCAACAATTAGGACTTCTGCAAACTCAACCCGAAACCGAAATCGTCTTTGAGAAAACTGGCGGACGGTTCCATCTCTTCAAAGCACTCGAAGAAGCCAAAGAACGAGTCGTGATCAAATGTCCTTGGGCAAGCGATCGCGCGATCGACAACGACCTCATGCTACGGCTGAACTATGCCCTCGACCAAGGCGTACAAATCGACCTCGGCTGGGGCTACCAATACGACCTCGGTACGATCATCAAAAAAGACCATCACGGCAACCTCACCTTCACCACCGAAGGACAATATCGCTATAGCGCCATGTCCAAACTCTTCCAACTCCAAAAACGCTACAGCGATCGCCTCCACCTCAAACTCACAGGCGGACATAGCAAATACTTTGTCTGCGATCGCCAGTTCGCCTATGTCGGCAGTCACAACATCCTCAGTGCCACCATTCCCAATCTCAAAGTTGCCTATCCCGACCTCCAAGGCGATGAAACAGGAACGATTCACCGAAATCTAGAAATCATTCAAAAACTGATTACTCGCTACGATCAAGCGATCGATCTCACTGGTTCCAATATGCTATCAACCATGAAATTGACTGCATGAAACCCGATATCTCCTAAGTCTTCAAACATCACGGCGAATACTTGATAGAGGCACAACATCACCATTCTCAATATCCTGCTGTGCCTCTCGGAAATCCGCCATAAATTTCTCGCTATACTGTACGTCCACCGTTAGCTTTAGTCCCAACCTATCTAACCACGCCGCTAACTCATACACCGCTTGACTTTTATCACTTGCGCCAAAATCTTTCACCCATTGGCGATCGCTCTCATTACCCAGCGCTGCCGCCACATGATCTAAACATAAAGGCAATAACTCAGGCTCAGGCTTTTCTTCTTCTAAAATAGCAGACACATAAGCCGCCGCTTCTTCAGGATCTTTTAGAGACTCAATTAAAAAATCTTCGTGAGATTTAACCTGTACCTTTACGCTTTGCATAGTCCCTCCAATAAGACTTAGCCAATTGAATATCGCGTTCTTGAGAACCTTTATCGCCAGCACACAACAACAGTATAACCCTTGAACCAACTTGTCCAAAATATATACGATAGCCAGCGCCATAATTGATTCTCAACTCATATACCCCATCACCCACAAACTTAGAATCCCCAAAATTTCCTAGTGATAAACGATCTAGTCGAGCTTGAATTTTTACTCTAGCAGTGCGATCTCTTAATCTGGTAAGCCAATTTTCAAAAGGGTAATTACCGTTAGCATCTTGATACGGTTGAATATTTCTAGGGTGTGGTTCCATAAGTAGTGATGTATTAGAACAGTTAAGGCACTTAAATTTAGTGTTTTGTAAGTTTCCTTCAACTGGACTAGACTAAGCAATACCCTAAGGAAATTAAATGATCGAAACCTAGAAATGATTCAAAAACTGATTACTCGCTACGACCAAGCGATCGATCTCACAAGTTCCCTAATTTCTCAAAAAATAATATTGAGTGCTTAAATTCTCTATATAGCAACGTAAGAGATAGATAGGACAATTCAAAACCCAAAAGATGGCAGAGCTTCGCTCTGCCATCTTTTGGGTTTTATGTCCTAAGCAAAGCTTACATTGCTATAGCTCAACTTTCTGAAGCAGTGCTTATTCAGACATCAGTAAATCATCCTCAACAGGTTCGAGATAAAGCGCGATCGCCTCATGAATATTTTCGAGAGCCTCCTCAACAGAGTCGCCTTCACTGATACACCCTTGCAAAGAAGGCACATAAACCGTAAAGCCTAGATCTTCACTCGGCTCAAGAATAACTTGAAATTTCATGCTTGATCCAATTGCCTGACACTTACCGTCAATTTTAGCCCCAACTTATCTAACCACGTCGCTAACTCATACACCGCTTGGCTTTTATCACTTGCGCCAAAATCTTTCACCCATTGGCGATCGCCATCACCACCCAAAGCTGATGCCACATCATCAATCGCCGAAGCCAACAACTCAGGCTCAGGCTCAGATTCCTCCAAAATTGCCGCAATATAGCCAGCCGCCCTATCAGGATCTTTGAGCGAATTAACTAAATACTCTTGATAATCTCTACTAGTCGGAACCTTCACGCTTTGCATAATCTCTCCAATACTCTTTAGCTAACTTAATATCTCGATCCTGCGTACTCTTATCACCACCACACAGCAACAGCACCACCACAGAGCCAACTTGTCCAAAATAAATCCGATAACCCGCACCATAATCGATCTTGAGTTCGCATACACCCTGTCAAATAACTTCAGTCAATTTTGTTGAAGCAGTTCAGATAATATACCTAAGTTACCAAGATTATTGATAGAAAGAGCAACACGCCTCCTATCATCAACCATATAATCGAGGACTACCTACTAATCATCTAAACTGATAGCCTTACTCATAAATGTTATGCCCGATCGCCTCCAAAAAATTCTCTCTAGACACGGAATTGCTTCGCGCCGAGAAGCAGAACAGATGATTTTGGCGGGACGGGTTGCAGTGAATGGGAACAAAGTTACTGAATTAGGAACGAAAGCCGATCCTGAAAGCGATCGCATTAAAATTGATGGCAAGTTACTCCAAACCAATGCACCAAAATTTGTCTATCTATTACTTAATAAGCCCATAGGCGTAATGAGCACCTGTGATGATCCTCAAGGTCGAAAGACCGTTTTAGACATTCTGCCATCACAGTATCGACATGTTTATCCAGTCGGACGGCTGGACTATAACAGTAGTGGAGCGTTGATCTTGACTAATAATGGAGATTTTGCGAATTACCTAATGCATCCCCGTCATCATGTTCCCAAGACCTATGAGGTTTGGGTTAAAGATATACCTAGCGATCGCGTCATTAAACAGTGGCAAGATGGGGTTATCCTTGACGGCAAACTTACGCTGCCTGCGTCTGTAAATATTCGGCAAATTGAACGCTGTAAATACCAAACTCCACGTACCCAATTGCAGATAGTTTTGTCTGAAGGGCGCAACCGCCAAATTCGTCGGGTTGCCGAGCAGTTAGGTCATCCTGTCTTATCGTTACATCGCGTGGCGATCGCGACTATTTCACTTGAAACTCTTAAGGTCGGGTCATATCGACCACTAATCGATCAAGAAATCGAAACATTATGTCCAATCTAAAAAGAATTTACATTGCACCTCAGCTCAAGATACAGTAAGTAATATAGCTGTTGGTATGTAGTGTGTAGTGCAGTAATTTATTGTAAAAACCTTGCAGAATGTTATATTACTTTACGTTAGGTAATATAACCCAAGTTGCTATCTATTAAAAACCGTCTCAAAACAAGTTAAAAACAGCCTATCTAAGTGCTAAACAACGCTTTTTTTGTATAAAAATCTAACATTTTTTATTTTGATTTTAGTTTTGAATGAATAGGTAGCAACTTGGGTTATTATAATTACATCAGGTTACTTAAATC
>JADBWK010000006.1 GCA_020404895.1 Pseudanabaena sp. M085S1SP2A07QC
CAAAAGATGGCAGAGCGAAGCTCTGCCATCTTTTGGGTTTTATGTCCTAAGCAAAGCTTACATTGCTATATAATCTAAAGTAAACTTTGATGAAGCAGGTATTGATAATACGATTGATTATCCCTATGGATACTGCCACAAATCCGAGAGATTTCACGCCACCAAGTTAGGACATCGCACCGAGAGATTGAGCATGATTAGTGGTTGATGATATGGCGAGATTATTGCACCAATGCAATTCAAGAGCTACTGTAATACTGGCTTATACCAAAACTCAAAATGGCTACGCCGTTTTGAGTTTTAAAAACCCTTTCTGGGTTTGGTTTTTAATTCACGAAAGTGTGTCAACAGTTTTGTGAATTGGTATAACGCAATGTTGGGCTCATGGCAATTGATTAGGAACTTTATCTCTTGATCTAAAGAAAACTACGGCAATTAGGCAGTTGGAATTTTAATAATAAATTCAGTTCCTTTTCCCAACTCAGAGATTACATCAATTATACCCCGATGCTTTTCGATAATTTGATAGCTGATTGATAATCCCAATCCCGTCCCTTTACCGACAGGCTTTGTCGTAAAGAATGGATTGAAAATTCTCTCTTTAATTTCAGTAGGAATCCCATTTCCATTATCTTTAACACTAATACAAACCAGTTTAGAGTCATCTAAACTGGTTTTGATCGTAATTTGCTTCGACTTTATATTAGTCTCAAATAATGCATCAGCAGCATTAGAAATAATATTCATAAATACTTGATTTAACTGAGATGGATAACACAAAACTTTTGGCAAATCTCCATACTCCCTAAGCACCTCAATACCTTGCTTCAGCTTGTGGCTAAGAATCAGTAATGTGCTATCAATTCCTTCATGTAAGTCCACATCTTTTTGGTCTGCTTCATCCAATCTAGAAAAGTTGCGTAATGACACAACAAGATTTATAACCCGATCTGTTCCTGTTCGTATTGATGCAATTATACGCGGTAGGTCAATCAATAAAAAATTCAGGTCAATCTCCTCCATGTAATCAATGATTTCAGAAGAGGCTTTGGGAAAGTGCTGTTGATAAAGTTTAATAAGGGTTATTAGATCCTGAATATACTGATCAATGTAAGTGAGATTGCCGTTAACAAAGTTAATTGGATTATTAAGTTCATGAGCAATTCCAGCCACCATTTGCCCTAACCCAGCCATTTTTTCAGACTGAATCAACTGTGTGCTATTTCTCTGTAAGTCTTTGAAAGCCAGTTCTAAGTCCCTAGCTCTCTGTAAGTTTTCGAGCGCCAATTCTAAGTCTCTGGCTCTTGCCTCTGCAAGGATGGAAATCTCCTCCTTGTCTCTCAAGGTATCTCTTAGTTTCATCTCCCGTTCTACTAACTCATCCATAAGCCGACTCTTCGTTTGCAAAAGCAAGAGAAAGTCAGCAACAGAATCGTGAACTGCAAAGTCTTTTAATTTGATTCCAATTTGGTTAAGCTGTTTAATCTCTGTAACGATTGGCGAACCCAGAAAAAAAATGATCTCGGAATCATCAACAGTTAGCATCTGCCCTTTCAGAATCATTTCGCTATGGAGCGATTTCAAAATAAATATACTGTTAGATTTCTTACTAATGGCTGCAAAATTAGTAGTTTGAATAATAGGGCGGTTAATCTGGAAGCACTTGGTAAACTGTGACTCGATGATGTCAGGAATAAGCCGCTGCAAAACTTCTCCAGCTTGGATGATTGTGAGATCACCCTTAAACACAAAATGAAAAGGAAATGCTTTCGCAAGTAAGTGGGGTGGTAGAGTGAATTGGGGATGCATGAAAAGTTCAGTTGGGTTTATACTGGATGGTAAATTCATCATGGTCTGCACCGTCAGACTTGCTTTGAGTCTGGCTAACTTCAACATCCGTATTTAAGTGCGTACCCAAGCCTTTCACCAATCCCACTACCATTGGTGCTAAGCCTTCTCGATGGGAATGATAGTGAAGGTGTATGGTTTGTTCTTCAACTTCCTCACAGTCAAAAGATGGCGGCTGGAGTTTGGGAAAACTTATTCCGACACGGGTATGAAGATCATCTAGGTTCTGCAAAAATTCGGGAAGCGTATCACCGCTCATTGCCATTAGTTCCCCATACCCTTCTTGAGATGTGTATTGCACCCAGAATTCTCCAAAGGCTTTCATGATTTCTGAGGCAGGTAGACCCAAAACAAGACTTGCAGCCTTTACAAGGTTATGGGTTACATCATCTGGGTAAGACTCCATACTGATAAAAGTATCAACTCCAATTTCAGCTTTATGCTGAATCTCCTTCCAAGTTTCTTCACCGAACCGACTACATACCATGTCATGAATTGCTTTGTTAACTAAGCCGTACATAAAATCTCCTATAGTACCGTTTCAGAATTGCTTGTGTAGTTTGTCTAAAAAAACGTAGGGTACTTAAAAGTCTATCAGACAAATGTAAAGCGCTCTCCATAGCTTACCTAGTTCCTAAGTAATTTCATCAGTTTTGGTACAAATGAAAAACTTTCTCTCTTACTAAAATATGCAAGAAATGCAAAAGAAAAAAGATAAAGAAACAGGCGGCATCAACAATCCGTCTCCTAAAGGCGATCGCTATTACCATGAGCCATGATTTCTAAGCGATCGCCCCAAAAAATCTATCTCTTAAAGCTGATCGCTATTACTGTGAGTCGAGATTTTTAGGCGATCGCTTTAACGATATATTTTCTAAGGTTTGCTGTAGGCGATCGCTTTTGATGAAGTCCTCCAACGCAGTTAGGCTATGTGGGAGTAGCTCGTAATCGGATACCGAGTGACTGTATAACTTTTAGAACAGTGGCAAATTCTGGATTACCTTCGAGTGACAAAGCTTTATAGAGGCTTTCTCTTCCTAAGCCTGTTTCACGCGCAATATTTGTCATTCCCTTGGATCGCGCAATATCCCCTAATGCGGCTACCACCAAATTAGGATCGCCATCTTCAAGAGCCGCTTCAAGATAGGCTGCCATATCTTCTTTGGTTTCTAGATGTTCTGCTACATCCCAAAGAGTAGTTGGAACTTTGTTCATGAGATCTCCTATAGGTTTTGTGATAAATCTATGGCTGTTTTGATGTCCCTATCTTGGGTACGTTTATCGCCTCCCGCAAGCAACAGGATGAATGTATCCCCTCGTTGGATGAAATACACTCGATATCCTGCACCATAATCAATGCGAAGTTCTAATACACCTTTTCCTATCGGTTTCACGTCACCAGCATTGCCCATAGACAACCGCCGAATACGAATGTCTATCCGCGCTCTAGCTTCACGATCGCGCAGTGATTTAAACCACCGCGAATAGATTTCGGTTTCGCGAATTTCAATCATGAATTAAATTGTATCCTATGGGATACGGAAAAACAAGCACTTTCTTCACCGATAAAGGCATAAAGGCGATCGCTATTACTATGAGTCGTTAGTTCTAAGCGATCGCACTAATAATCTATTTCCTAAAGGCGATCGCTATTACCATGAGTCATGATTTCTAGGTGATCGCATCAACATCCATCTCCTAAAAGCGATCGCTATTACTGTGAGTGATGATTTTAGGTGATCTCTTTGATACTCTCAGTTGTAGAATTGGGGCGATCGCTGGTGCTGTTGTTTTGTTTGTGGCAGACTTAGACATATTCGACTAGAATTTATTAAGACGATTAGTATTGGAAAAGGATCTTTATTTTGTCTAACCTAGATTCCAGCACAAATCAGCCTCGCCTTTTATCATTTACCCTTGACGGTTGGTCTGTTTTGGGTGGTCGAGTTACTGTGTCTTTACACGATGGTGTTGCAGTATTAGTTGGTCGCAATGGATCTGGGAAATCAGCAATTATTGAAGGCTTTGAAGCTATATCATCATTTGCTCTGGGTAAGTTTAACCAAGTTCCACAAAATGATATCAACTATATTCCCAAGATATTAGAAATTGAGCTTTTGACACCGAACAATCGTTGGCTCAAGTATATCTATGAGCTTATAATTATATCTCCTTCTGATAAGGGTAGCGAATTAAATTATTCTACGATTGATAAGACAGAAGAAAATTTGTTTTCTTGGAATGATTGTTGTCAATATGCTGACAAACAAAAAGAAATTCTATGGACTACGAAGAATGGAGAAACAACTATAATCAACGATGGTATTTCAACTAGTTTTGTAAGTACCAGTTTGTTTGGAAGATTTCGCATTACAGGAACTAAATCGCCAAAATTACATGAAGAGATCCTATGGATTCGTGCAGCATTGCAGGGCATTAATATACTCAACAATTCTCTTGTTAGAAGAGGGACAAGACGTGAAAAGGAGTTACTCAATGTAACGCAAAAAACTTTTCCTCTTAAATATAATGACCTTCCAAGAGCAATACTCCGCCAAATATTGATTCTTCGGGAGACAGAAAACTTTGACGAACTAAAAAGTGTTTGTCAAAGAATTGGACTTGGCAAAATCACCGAGCTAAAGTCATTTCAAGAAGAAGGAGAATATTTCTTTTCAGTAAAACTAGATGGCGTAGATATTGGATTACTCTCAGACGGAACTCTTCGAGTTCTGTCAATTCTCACCGAAATAATTGCGTCAAATCAGGGCAAAACAATAATCATTGAGGAACCCGAAGCACAGATTCATCCAGCAATGTTAGCCAAGTTACTCAATGAGATCGAGACTTACACTTACGGTCAAAATTTAATTATTTCAACTCATTCGCCACAGGTAGTCGCATGGGCTAGCCCAGAAAAAATTAATCTAGTGCACCGCAAGGACGGACAGACATTTGTTCGTAAATTAGCTGAAGACGATATTCACAGCATTATTGAATACCTTTCTGAAGAAGGTAACTTAGGGGAATGGATTTACAGTGGTATTCTCGATGAGTAACATTAAAATAGGTTTAATTACCGAAGATGATACGGACTGGGATGCAGTTCGAGAAATTATTCATCGTGTGCTTGACTCAAATGTAACAATAAAAAAGTGGACATCTGGGGGATCTGTTGCCAAAAAGAAACTTTCAAGGGAGCTTAAAGTTCTTTTTAACAAAGGTTGTAATGTTTTTATTGTTGTTCAGGATTTGGATCGTTCTCCAAATGGTTCCCTTAAAGATGAGGCAACATTACGATCAGAGTTAGAACCATTATTTTCTGTGGTGAATAGCTTTAGCAAACATATCTGTATTCCCATTGAAGAATTAGAGGCTTGGTTTTGGTCTGATTCAAAGATTATCAAAGAGATTGGTGGCGAAAAATGCAAAGCAAATCCAAACCCTCACCAAATTAAAAGTCCAAAAGAGGCTCTTAAGAAGTTATCAATTGGGAAAAATGGAAAGCCAAGTTATGGGACTAATAGAAATGCTGAATTAGCTAAAAAGCTGGATATGGTTGAATGCTCTAAGTATTGCCCATCATTTAGGGAGCTAGTCAAATTCCTGCGATCGCTATAAAAATATTGCTAATCTATAGTCCGAAAGAATTGCGATTTTAGGTGATCGCTATTAATGACCAGCGTCAATATTTGGAACAAGTTTACCATCTTCCATATAAACAATGCGATCGCTATTACCATGAGTCATGATTTCTAGGCGATCGCATCAACAATCTATCTCCTAAAGGCGATCGCTATTACCGTGAGTCATGATTTTTAGGCGATCGGGATGTTTTGGGGGCGATCGCTCTAACCCCCCAACCGAACTCTATGTTAGGATTTTAAATATTTTTAGTATCTACACAATATGAAAAGCCAGTTATTACAATTAGCTTTTGAAATAGAGCTTCAAGACGGAGAAAAATTTACAATACCTAGCTCCATAATAGAAGGAATCGGCAAAGGTAAATGGCTCATTACTATTCAGCCAAAATCAGAAACAGGCGATCGCGCCCATGATGCCTTTTTAAAAAGTTATTCCTCAGAAGATGAAGGATTATATGACGACTATTAAGGCAGGAGAAATCTGGGTTGCAGCAATTCCTTTTACAAATGGCGTATCTTCAAAAAAGAGACCCGTATTAATTCTTTGGCTAGATAGAGATGATGTTGTATTAGCAGCAGTGACATCCGCGCAGCCGAGAACACAAACCGATGTTTTGCTAAGAGACTGGTCAACCAGTGGTTTACGAGTTGCCTCAACTGTGCGTTTATCACGACTTGATTGCTTAGAGAAGTCTTTACTAATTACCAAATTAGGGCAGCTATCTCAAGAAGATGCTGATAACTTGCGTGAAGTATGGAACACTCACATCAAACCCCAGTTCTGAAATAATGCGATCCCTGTTTGATTTTTGTAAAGTGGCGATCGCTATTACTGTGACTCGTGGTTTATGGGTGATCGCATTAAAAATCTATCTCCTCAAGGCGATCGCTATTATCGTCAGTCTTAATTTCTAGGCGATCGCATCAACAATCTATCTTCTAAAGCCAATCGCTATTACCGTGAGTCATGATTTCTAGGCGATCGCTTTAAATGATTTATTTCCGATCCCACAGAATTAAATCAAAGTCAGCTCCAATGTAGTGTTAGACTTAGTTCCACCGATCACCTGCTTGACAAAGCCACACTATAATGTTAGGATTACATCCTGAGGATGTAATCCTAACATTATAGTGTGGCTTTGTGGTTTTTTAAGTGCCAGTTAATTATGAAAGTTGAGAAAGCCATCACCTTATCACTTGGTAATTTAGATCAGCCCGTCATCTCTAAATATCAGTTTGGATTAACTGTAAACAAAATATGCCGAAGCAAGGTTTATAGCGGTGAACCTGTAGAATTCCACAAGGACTTTGCGAAAACCGCCGACATAGCTAAATACTTAAAATTATTACTAGATGAAGGAGTTTTGTTTCCTCATAAGACTCTCTCCAATATTTTTACTCTTCTTGGTCGATCTGATGGCGATCCTGAGGATATAGCCTGTACAGTTGACCCTTTTTGCTATATGTCTCATCTAAGTGCCATGTCGTATCATGGTCTAACAGATCGAATACCAAAAAAACTATTTATATCTTCTCATCCAACTAAGATTTGGCAATCTTTAGCGAAAGAGAAAATGCAGAAAGATCTGGGCAATGATTTTGAAAGTTATTGTGAGCATGGTTTGCCCAAACTGGTTAGACCGAACATGAATAAGATAGATAAGACAGACCTGCATTGTCTAAATTCTATGCATTTAGGAGCATATAAGAATGTTAGGGGGAGATCTCTTAGAGTTTCGACTATAGGAAGAACATTCCTCGATATGTTGAGAAATCCTGAGCTATGCGGGGGGATCAATCATATACTAGATGTATTTGATGAATATGGAAAGAAATATCTCAGATTAATAACTGACGATATTGATAAATATGGAGAGCCTATTGATAAGGTTAGGGCAGGCTATATTTTGAATGAGCGTTTAGGTATTAATAATGAGATTATTAATGGCTGGTCTTCATTTGCTCAAAGGGGTGGATCGAGAAAGCTTGATTCAAGTGCAGAATACTCTCCCGAATGGTCAGATAAATGGAAAATTTCTTTGAATATTTTCAGGAATAGTGATTGATGAGTAAAATCGAGGAATATGATATCAAAGACTGGGTTGAAGACGCATCAACTACAAGTAACAAAGAGTTTCGTCAGGCTGTACATACTATCTTGTCGGCAATTGCTTCAGATAGTAATTTAAAAGCAAACATGATTTTGAAAGGAGGAATTTTGTTAGCGATAAGATATAAAAGTCATCGCTATACAAAAGATATCGACTTTTCTACGGAGAAACCACACGGTGGAGAGATTACTGAGGATGGCGTTCGAGAGTCTTTGGATAGTAGTCTAGCCCATATGGTTGAGGAATTAGATTATGATTTAGATTGTCGTGTACAAAGTAGTAAATTACAGCCAAAGCCAAAAGATCGTAAACCTACATATCCATCAATTAAGATGAAAGTAGGATATGCATATAAAGGGACACCTAAGCATAAGCTACTATTATCTTGGAAATCGCCAGATATCGTATCAATTGATTATAGTTTGAATGAAGCAACTCCTAATATTGAGGATTTAAAGCTAAATCTTGAAGAAGGCATTTTGACTTATTCATTAACAGACTTAATAGCCGAAAAATATCGCTCATTATTACAGCAAGTTTCTAGAAAAAGAAATCGTAGACAAGATGTTTATGACTTAAATTTACTAGTTGAAAGATTTGGGGATATTGATAATTTTGAAAGAAGCAAAATCTTGAATTCCTTAATTATTAAATCGAAAGCAAGAGAGATATCGCCAGATATAAATTCATTTGAAGACCCAGATTTAAAATCCAGAGCTAAAAAAGAATATCACACACTTGAAGATGAGATAGAGGGTGAGCTTCCAGCCTTTGATGAGTTGTTTCAAAAAGTCGCCGATTTTTATAGATCATTGCCATGGTCTAAATTAGTGGATTAAAAGGGATTTTTTAGGTGCTATTTACTTGTTGTAATTGCGCCTAAGCGATCGCTATTACCATGATTCATAATTTCTAGGCGATCGCACCAACAATCTATCTCCTAAAGGCGTGCGCTATTACCGTAAGTTATGATTTCTAGGCGATCACCCCAACATTCATCTTTATAAAGGCGATCAGGGTTAGGCGTTAGACGAACTGATAAAAAAACGGATAAATGTAATGAAAATTGATGCAGATCCAAACAGAACTACTCCGATATAAAAATCTAGCTGATCTTTTTCCTCACTTAGCCAAGTATTTAGCTCTCCTAAAGTGCATACCTTATCACCTTTATTATTCTGTTTATCTGTTCCATCTAAAATATCTGGAGTTTTGAATGCCATCAAAACTGGCTGATTATCTGGGTAAAAGAATCTTGCTTCTTGAGACCAATCTGATGGAACACCTCTTATTTCAATGGGTTCTCCCACAGTTGCAATTAGGTAGGGACTAAATTCGCCATCTAAAACGTCCCTGATTTTCGACTCTTTACAATGTTTTCTCATACGCTGTAATAATGCTTCAAAGACTTTAATGTCTTGCTGATTATTATAAATACAGCTGACTGGATAGCCCGCAGTACTCCTTAATCTTTTTAGTCCCTCTAATGCTTTATCTCTACCGACTAATTTATCCCAAACTCCAATCTGTTTAATCACTCTATACAAGATGATAAGCAATGATGTAGCGAGAATGAGTAAGTTTTCAAAAGTTAAAAGGCTAAGAAATCTCTCAAGGTGCATAAACTCAACAACCTTTTTATAAAGTAAAATGTTCATAAAGTAAAATGCTCAATCACCCAATATTCTTTTTGTATTGTCTCTAAAATGTAAGCCATCAGTAAAGACAAACTTAAACTCTCTATACCATAATGATTTGGAAGAGATTTGACCAATATTGTTCAGGGATTTTATCTAGCTCATTGGCTAATTCTTCCGCAAATTATGATTGGGCTATTGGTGGACATGTTGTTTATCATTCCTGAATCCAAAGTATGTTTAGGTTAGCATAATTCCAGTCTAGCGATGATGTCTGGTGGCAAGAGACATCATTATCAGAGAGATCGCAATTAACGTAAGTTTTTCGTTTTATGCGATCGCCATTAATTAATGACCAACTTCAATATTAGGAACGAGCTTACCATCTTCCATATAGACAATGCGATCGGCGATGTCGAGAATGCGATTGTCGTGGGTAATGAGGAGAATCGTACAGCCTTTTTGTTTGGCGAGGGTTTGCATGAGTTCCACAACTTCGCGACCCGATTTCTTATCAAGAGCTGCCGTAGGTTCATCGGCTAGGACGATTTTGGGTTGAGAAACTAGCGCACGGGCGATCGCTACCCGTTGTTTTTGACCACCAGAGAGACTATCGGGAAAATAATCAAGGCGATGTCCCAGTCCGACTGCTTCGAGCATAGCGGTAGCAGCGCCGTCTAGATCAGAAGTTCCATCCTCATCGTGAAGTTCTAAAGACATGCGTACATTTTGTTTGGCAGTAAGAAATGTCATCAAATTATGGGCTTGAAAGATATAGCCAATATTGCGGCGGATTTGTATGAGAGAGTTTTTATCAGCACCACGAATTTCTTGATCTAAAATTTTTAAGCTGCCTTCCTGAGCCGATCGCAATCCACCCATAAGCGTCAGAAGCGTAGTCTTGCCTGAGCCAGATGGTCCCGTCATGATGATGATTTCGCCAGCATGGATATCGAGATTGATATCAAAAAGCGCCTGTTTGCGTAAGTCGCCTTCACCAAAATAATGATTGAGATTTTGGGCAGAGATTACGGGTGTAGATGGAGCAATGGCAAGTGGGGAATTCATAACTATAGAAGTTTGATTAATGGATTTCCAAAGGCGTTGGCAATGCAATAGACGAGGCTATCGGCAATAAAAAATATGCCCAAACCCAAGATTAGGAAACGGATGATGTGAGGAGAATAGATGGCAATGGAGCGGTTAATGCTCTGAATTAGAGACAGGGCAAAGCTCTGACGATGAAAGAAAAGATATATAACTACTAGAGCGATCGGTGGCAGGACAAAAATTAGGTTATACAGTGCCAAGATACTCATATTTGATAGGAGATCTAGGTTAGCGCGGACGATCTGCTCGATCGCTGCGAAATATGGTAAAGCGGTGGGAAGTTCTAAAATCGTTACAGACATTCCTAACAGGAAAGTTCTTGCCAAGTTTAATTTTTTCGGTGCTTTTGCTGGTTCAGATTGAGTAGGAATTCGGAGAACAATGCCTACTATTAATAAAATTATGCCAGTCAGGAATTGAATTATATAAAATAATGGCGTAGACAAAGAGAATCCAGAGTTTACAATCACGGTCTGAATTAATCTATCTAAGCCCAATACTGCCAATAATCCCGATGTCCAATAGGCGAAAAATATGCCAATTACAAAGGCGATTGATCGCGGAATCGGCTTTGGCGTTCCTAGCAAATAGACTTGTAAGGCGATCGCCGAGGGATTAAGGCTATCGATTGCCGCGATCGCTATTAGCGATGGAAGTAAGGCTGACATAAAGTTCAAAAAAAATAATTAAAAAATATCAGCAGGATCGGCAGTTTGGAGTTTTCGCATGGCGATCGCACCTGAAATTCCGCACATGATTACAGTCATCACAAAGACAAAAGTAGCGCGTTCTAGGGTCATTTTTATGGGTAACATCGTGGCGGCGTAGGTCACTTGATATAGTCCAACAGAAAGTAGGAAACTGGGCAGAAACCCTAAGCAAGCTAACAAAAGAGCCTCTTGAAAAAGGATACTCAAGAGAAAGCGATCGCTGTAGCCCATCGCCTTGAGGGTGGCATATTCCGCAAGGTGATCGGAGACATCGGAATAGAGAATTTGATAGACAATCACGATGCCGACAATAAAGCCCATAGCTACGCCTAATCCAAAGATGAAGCCGATACTCGTTCCCGTTTCCCAATAGCTTTTTTCGACACCTGCCCATTCTTCAGTAGTCAGAACGCGCATATCATCAGATAACAAGCTAGCGAGTTCCCTTTTAACTTGCTGAACGTCAGATCCCTCCTTCAGATGAATTAATCCCATCTCAATGCGATCGCTGCGTCGGTCTGGAAATAAACGTAAAAAAGTTGCGTCACTGGTGATGATATTGCCATCAGCAGCAAAGGAAGAACCAACTTCAAATAGTCCACTTACCTGTACTAATTTATTGTTTAGTTGAGCTTCCAATTCCCCCTTTTGCATAAACATATTCGCCACATCACCATATTCTGGACGACCAGCACGATCGAAGAGAACGCGATCGAGTTGTTGAATCTGCGGGATTTGCTGAGCGGGATCGGGCAGCCTAACGCTAGGATTACCCGCATCGACTCCCCAGATAAGAATGGCGCGATTTTGGCGAGTTTCAGGATTGCGCCATTGACCCGCAACGGAAATGTAGAGCGGAGAAACGGATTTAACTTGAGGGTGAGCAAGGGTTTGATAAAGGCGATCGCGTTGAAAATTAGGAGTAGAGATGAGAGTTTGAAATTGTGTACTAGCGATCGCTAAATCCGCCTGAATCAGTTCGCGATAGGGTTTCATCGCTGAATCATAGAGCGCTCCTTCAAATCCCATCTGCACGAACATCAAGATATCGGCAAAGGCAATACCCGATAGTGCCACAATAAAGCGAACTTTATTACGAGTCAGTTGGAGCCAAGCAAGAGGTGTCTTTCGTAGTAGTTTACGGAGCATAGGTTCTCAGTAATGTGGGTGGTATGGGCTTTTAGCGATTGGCGATAAACTTTTAGCTGGCTTTTTGAATGAGTTTACCGCCATTAAAAAAAGCAGATAGACGTTCTATTCCGTAAGTGAAGGTCGTTTCTAACGGTTTGAATATCGCAAAGGCGATCGCGCAATTGATGACATCTGGCTCGTAAGCGGCGTAATATTCAAATTCAGCGATCGCATCTTCTAGAACTGAGACGACAATGGGCAATTGCCCTAACAAAAAGGTGTATGACATTTTTTATCTCCTGAGATTAAGCTTGAGGCGATCGCATCATTATCCATAATGGAGGTGCATCATTAAAAACTCGCAGTTCCTCTCGCACCACAAATCCATGTCGTTGATAAAACTTGACAGCGCGATCGGTGGAAGTGAAGAGATAGCAAATCTCACCTTGGCGATCGGCTTGCTGCAAGACAGGTTGTAATAGCAAACTGCCTATCCCTTTGCCTTGAGCCTTTGACGATACGCCCAATCCTTCTAGATACCAGTGTGGGGTCGGACAGTCACGCAAGCGATAGGCTTCCGTTTTTGTCAGCGTGTTGAGTATGCGCTTGGTGGAAATAGCCCCGTTCTGAAGGAATATTTCCAAAATCAAAGGCAGTGATCCTAGCAATGAGGGTGACTTAGCATTAGGAGGCAACCAACTAGCAATTCCTAAAATTTGCGAGCTATCGAGCGCCGTAGAAGTATTGCGATCGCTCTGCTCACTGCAATAGACATGTCCTAAAGGAAAGTCATGATTTATCGTTTTACGCCAAGCTTTTTCGAGGCTTTCTAAGCGATAACGTTCATTGGGAATGAGATAGCAAGATAGAGGGTCAACAAAGAATGTGTCTGCCATCATTTTGGCAGCAATAGAAATATGAGATTGTTGAAGAGAAAGGATTTGCGGCTCTTCATTCCTAACAGTCATTTTATCGTTGAGAATAGTCATAAATAGCTCTCCTGATGATATTAATTTGTGGATGTAGTCTGAATCTTGCCTTGAACTTGTAAATTTGTAAAAGCAGCAACACGGCGGCTATCTTCTGGGCTTAAACGCACTTTGACTTCAATCACGCGACGATCGAGATTTTCTCCTGCTTGATTGGTTGCTTGTCGTTGACGTTCAACTTGCAAACCAACTTGCGAAACAATACCTTTTACTTCGCCTTGAAATGATTGTCCTGAAATCGTGGCGGATTGTCCGACTTTGACGCGATCAATCTCCGTTTGATAGACTTCTAGCACCACCACCATACGATCGGTTGCTCCTAGTTCAACAATGCCATCATTGCTAACCTTTTCGCCTAATCGCGTGCGGATTTTGAGGATTTGCCCATCTCTAGGAGCGCGAATATAGGCTTGGGCGAGATTGGTTTCCGCAAGTTTGAGAGCAGCGATCGCACTGTCTACTTCTCTAGCTTTGGTGACAATATCTACGGGACGAACTTCGGCAATGCGATCGCGAGTGCTACTTGCTTCAAGGATTTGAGCTTGTAGTGTATTGGCAAAGCGATCGCGGGTACTTAGGGCTTCTTGCAATTGGGCACGGGTTGTTTCAGCCGCAAGACGTTTAGTATCCAAAACTGAAGCAGAGATTGCACCTTGGGCATAGAGTTGTTGAAACCGAGCCAACTCTGCCTCCGCAGTACGAACTTCCGATTGCCAACGGGAAATCGTCGCCGATTGGGAAGCCTCACTACCGCGCAAATCTGCTTGCAATCGTAAAATCGATGCTTCTTGGGCTTGAATTTCCGATTGTTTCGCACCAGCACTAACTCTTGCGAATTCCGCTTGAGCAATCTCCAATTGAGCCTTGGCTTGCGCCACTTCATCAGCAAAGCGAGCGCTAGCATCTAGTACCGCGATAATCTGCCCTGCTTTCACCCGATCGCCGACTTGGACGCGCAATTCCTTTAGGCGATCGCCATCTAGCGCAACAGGAGCCGCTAAACGCATGACTTCTCCTTCTGGTTCCAATCGCCCCAATGCCGTTACGGGCAGAGGCGCACTAGCGATCGCTGAAGTGTTATTGGTAATATTGGGCTTGCTCGAAGAGACAACGCTATAAATAGAAATTCCTGTAGCTAGAGTCGCTAGGAAAATTCCCCCAAGCCAAAGATGGCGGGAGTTAAAAAAAGAGTGAGATGTCATATTTTACTAATCCATTTCAAAGAAATTTAGCAAGCTTCAGTCATCGCTATAGGTCATGCGAATTAGTTCGGCAATTACTTGCGATCGCTCCTCATCAGAAATGCAGTTCAGTCCTAGTAACTGATTCCAAGAAAGTCCATCCGCAGCTAAGAGAATTACCCCTGCCTTGAGCGGCGCAATCCCACAATTGCAGGCTTGCTGATGGCAACTTATTAAAGCTTCTTGGAATGGTTGGAGGAGTTTACTATCTTTAGCGACTGCTGCTAATAATCCAGACTGAATTGCGGCATTCTGGCGATCGAATGTATCTCCAGCCCTGATATAAGCCCGTAACCAAGCTCCCTTGATCGTAAGATCGCCTTCGCGAACGAGTTCTATCTCTAATAATTGCTCGAACTCGACGATCAGGTTTGCGACCATGCTCGTCAGTAGAGCTTCTTTATTAGGGAAATGATAGAGCAATCCGCCTTTACTTACACCTGCTTCTTTAGCAACTGCATCAAGGGTCAAAGCGTCAGCCCCAAAGCGCAAAACGACTTCACCTGCTGCATTGAGCAGTGATTCTCGCGTCGCCGATCGCGATCGCTTGCCTATCTCTAAAGCCTCTGCCATAACTTTCTGTCCGAATACTAAAAATTTAAGACAATTGACTTGTCTTAAAAATAACTATACCGTCCAGACGGTTTAGTGTCAATAGTCAAATTAGATTTTTTGATTTTGGTTGCGCGATCGCTAATCTTAGTAATTCCTAACTTAAGTACAATTTTGCAAAGCCTTGATATCCGCACTTACTATTCGATCGAGATTTCTGGTGATCTTCTCCATATCCCAATTCCACCACGCGATTTTGAGTAAATTTGAGATCGCCTGATCGTCAAATCTCTGTCGAATTACTTTAGCAGGATTACCACCTGCGATCGCATAGGCTGGCACATCTTTAGTAACTACAGATTTGGAAGCAATAATCGCGCCATCACCAATCTTCACTCCCGCCATAATCACTGCCTCATAACCAATCCAGACATCATTCCCAATTACGGTATCACCTTTGTAGGGAAATTCCAAATTTTGCGGTTTCCATTCGTTCCAAAAGATTTGAAAGGGATAGGTGGAGATGCCCGACATACTATGATTTGCGCCGTTCATGATGAATTTTACACCACGAGCGATCGCGCAAAATTTACCAATAATCAGTTTGTCACCAATGAAGTCAAAGTGATACAGGACATTACGTTCAAAGTTTTCGGAGTCTTCGGGATCGTCGTAATAGGTGTACTCCCCAATGATGATATTCGGATTAGTAACGGTGTTTTGAATAAAGCAAACTTGGGGAAATCCTGCCATTGGATGCGGATTCTTGGGGTCTGGATATTGCATAGATACGTTAATGGGAGATGAAAAACGGTTGCAAGTGCTAAGATTTTAATACTGTATCTTCAAACTAAAATTATGAATACGGTAACTTTAAATCTTGCGCCAATCTCGAAATTAGCTGACGATCAGTTTTACGATCTATGTCTAGCCAATCCTGATGTCAAGTTTGAGCGTAATTCTAGAGGAGAGGTAATTATTTTGGCTCCGACGGGTGGAGAAACGGGAATTTATAATGCGGGTTTGATTGCTCAGTTTTGGATTTGGAATAATCGCTTTAAACTTGGCAAGGTATTTGATTCATCGACTTGTTTTAAGTTACCTAATAATGCTAACCGATCGCCTGATGTGTCGTGGATTAGTCTGGAGAGATGGAATGCATTAACAGTTTCTCAAAAGGAAAAGTTTCCACCAATTACGCCTGATTTTGTTTTGGAGTTGATGTCGCCAACGGATACGCGCAAGGAGACTCAATCGAAAATGCAGGAATATATCGAAAATGGCGCAAGGTTAGTTTGGTTGCTAGATCGCAGAGCGAATAATGTCGAGATTTATCGTTCAAATCAAGCAGTGGAAGTTCTCAATAATCCTGATGTGTTATCTGGTGAGGATGTCTTACTTGAGTTTAGTTTAGACTTGCGATCGCTTTAGCTTGCAAATCTAAACCGATCATCTTTTGCATAATCTGCATTAACAAAATCAGAGATTGAAGAATGCAATCACTTCAAAGTTCTATATTACCTGCACGTTTAAGTAATCTATTTCCATCTTCAATGAAAATCGCTTTGATAAAATCCTGATTCTGATCAATTATTGGATCGACAACTAAGCCAGTCTTTGACTGAAAAACTGAAGCCACAAACATATCAAATTCCCAATCACTTTCAATTATCTTAATTTCGTAGTTCACTATATTTATCCCTGCATTTTTCCAGTTTTCTATATAGTTCTCGAAATCAAGAGGATCTGTCATCATAGCCACTCTCTTCTGGATTTGCAGAGGTAATTCCGTAATCTCATCAAGAATAATGAATACTGGGGCATAAAAATTATCACACTGATTATAAGTTTTCTCTAGTACACGATTGTACTTTGCAACTTCTGCTGAGACGCATTTAATACACCTCTCGTCAGATCCTTTTATTCTTAACAACTGGGAATATGATCCATAAGTGTAAGTCTTTGATGTGTAGCAAAATGGATCGGTATCTTTAGATGCTTCAAAGCTATTATTAAAGTCTGAAGCTGTTTTTTCGGCTTCAACAAGATTCATTCTATCAAGCTTACCTCTTTGGGAAATATATCTAGCAGTACCATTTTCAAGATTAATCTTCACACAAAAACTATACGTCGAATTGTATGTATAGTCAGATTGCCAAACTATTCTTGGGATGTTTTGCTGAACTATGCTTGTATCTCTAAATGAAGCAAAGCGGTACTGTCCGCGCCAAAGTTGTTTTGCCCATAGCTGAAAATCGAACTTTTTAAGACATCTATAATCTTTAGAAAATTGTGAATCAATTATCCCAATCACTCGATCAACTGGTTGGAGACAGCTTAAATGAACACTTCCTAAGATAGACTCTACATCAATTTCATCTATCTCAACTGCCACAGAAGCAACACCAGAAATAGATTTACCACAGTGCAAACAACTTAATGGCTCTTTATTTTTAGACAAAAGCGTATCACAAAGTTCTGAATGTATAGTGGAACATAAACTATTTTCAACATCTTCGCCTTTATTTAAATTTGCTGGTATGACAATAATTTTTTTGTCTTTCAAAAAATGATCTTGTTTTTCTTCAAGTATCCGTTCCATTCCTGCATAAGTTGAACATCTATAGATTACAGTCCACGAAGATCCATTGGGAAGAAGACAATGATTTTTCTTAAAAGTAAATCTCCTAGAACAGTCTTTATTAAATCTAATAAGCTCAACCATTAAATAGTCAGCTTGCTCGACAAAAGATTCTATTAGAAGTATTTCTCTAGCTGAAGCCACTTTGTCAATTAATTTAATTTCCCATTTAATTAACTCCTCTTTGTTACTTTTATTATTTTCAGTCTCAGTATCTTTACTCAAATAATTCCCGAATTTAGATAGCAAACCTTCTTTATTAATTGAAAGCCGCTTTGAAGAAAAATATATTGAATTACTAATCAGTGCTGCCCAGATTAGGTTTGGATTTACCTGCGTTCTATCAGCTAGAAGTGTCAGTATTGCTTTTTCAAGCCCCATACTCTGTTCAACATCAAGAACTAAGACTTTTACTCTTTTGGAGAATTTATAAATTTCCTCATCTGTTACATTTCTTTTTAAACTTTTACGAAAACAATTCCTTGTAATAGATAAATAATCTGTAAATGTTCTCTGTTCAGATTTATTAAGTGGATTGTTGATAAATCCTGAATCATTTATTCTAATGCTTTCTAATATCTTTCTTAGTTCATAGGTGATTTTTGAAGAGGTTTGATTAGAAGTCGCAAGTATATAAAAATTTTTTGTATCAGTGTTTAGTGCATACTCATTTACAAACTGTTCAATAGCCGAACAGAATTGTGAATTTTTTGAGGATGAAAAACTGATTTTTCGTTTAGCCTGAATTAAAACTCGAATACCATCAATAAGTTTAATTTCGATATCATCAATGCAACTAGCAGTTTCAAAGGATACCTCTGCTATCTTTGCAGAGTCATGAATCTCCAGAATATAGGATACGTCTATATCTAACAGCAAGTGTGCTAGGAACAAAGATGCTACTCTTTGCTGATAATCTATACCTGAATTTGTAGCAGATCCACCACCTGATGAAATAGTCATTTTCAAAAAAAATATAGTGATTTTCTAAATATACCAAGCCTATTGTGATTAATCCATTAGCTTATTCGTGACAATTTTTACTGTTGAGGTGCAAAATGATTGGATTATTTGAGCTTTTGCAAAAAATTGAGAAGAACTCAGGAATGTATTTAGGTCGTCAATCAGTTAGCGATCTATTTATGTTTCTTGCTGGATATGAATTTGCGCGAAGTCAGATAAATGAAGAACTCACCCAAGAAGAAGAAGACTTTTATAATGAGTTTCAGCCTTGGCTACAGCAAAAACTAGGCGTAAGATCCGTTACCTCATGGGCAAAGCTAATCATGCTCTCCTGTCACGATGAAAAGACAGGCTTTGAAATGTTTTTTAAATTCCTGCGAGAGTTTCAAGTACGCGATCAAGTTAAAGAAGTAGTAATGGCTTAATTGATAGAAATCAATTTTCCCTAGGAGAGTTTGCACTAACTGCCAGCGATCGCTAATCGGCAATAGCAAGGCTTGTTTTTGTAGTTCTTGTAATGTCATCACAAAGACTTACCTAAAGATTGCTTGTTAAAATACGCACAAAAAAAGGGGCGCTTAGCGCCCCTTCTTGCTTATGATTGCAGCTTTTTCGACTCAATCAGCATCGAATCGATGAGCGGCTGAAGAATCAACTCCATCGCAAAGCCCATCTTGCCACCAGGGACAACCAAAGTGGTATGACGAGACATGAAAGAATCATGGATCATATCGAGCAAGTAAGGGAAGTCAATATTAAACTTCTCACGGAAGCAACGATTGGTGTGGATAACAACAAGACTTTCATCAAGCGTCGGAATATCGCGACAAATGAAAGGATTGGAAGTATCAACAGTAGCAACACGTTGGAAGTTGATATGTGTTTTCGAGAATTGAGGTGCAATGTAGTTTACATAATCTGGCATCCGACGCAAAATTGTATCGACGATCGCCTCCGCGCTATAGCCCCGTTCAGCATTATCACGGTGGATTTTTTGAATCCATTCCAAATTCACAATGGGAACCACACCCACTAGTAAGTCAACATGCTGAGCAACGTCAATATCCTTAGCAACGATACCGCCATGCAAACCTTCATAAAAAAGCATATCTGTGTCAGATTCAATGCTTTCCCAAGGAGTGAATTCCCCTGGTTTAGCGTCAGTACCTAAGCGACCATTGTGATGCTCAGCTTCTTCTGTACTGTGCAGGTAGTAGCGTCTTTGCCCATTTCCTGTCTCGCCATATTCTTTGAAGAGTGCTTCTAGTTTATCTAATACGTTTGCATCTAAGCCGAAGTGACTCATGTTACGACCTTCAGCCGAAGCTTTCTTCATCATTTCACGCATCTCTAAACGGTTATATTTGTGATAGCTATCGCCTTCGACGATCGCTGCCTTGATATTTTCCATCAAAAAGATATGTTCAAAAGCACGTTTGACGGTACTAGTCCCAGCGCCAGATGAGCCTGTAACAGAAATAACTGGATGTTTTTTAGACAAATTTTTTCTCCTTAATTTTATTTTATTTATAAAGACTCGAAGAGATCCCCCTCAATCCCCCTTAAAAAGGGGGAAGAATTTAAATTCTCCCCCCTTTTTAAGGGGGGCTGGGGGGGATCTAGCCTAATTCTTAATTGGGTCACAAAAAATCTTAAAACTACTATACCTTTGTATATAGCGCCCAAGAAAGCAAAATTTAGAGAAAAATTTGCAGACATGATTTCTGGTCTATCAAAATTACCGCAAAAATTCGCTGAACCTTTAACTATTGGCAATGTCATCCTCAAAAGTCGGGTGCTGCAATCGCCATTGTCAGGGGTGACGGATTTGGTGTTTCGACGGTTAGTAAGGCGCTATGCTCCTGACTCGATGCTCTATACCGAGATGATCAGTGCTACAGATTTGCATCACAGGTCAGCTTTGCCCAAATTAATGGAAATCAATCGCGATGAAACCCCGATCAGTATTCAGCTTTTTGATTGTCGTCCTGACTTCTTAGCAGAGGCAGCCCAAATGGCAGTTATCGAGGGTGCAGACACCGTAGACATTAATATGGGTTGCCCAGTCAATAAAATTACTAAAAAAGGCGGCGGCTCGTCTCTGTTGCGTCAGCCTGAACTTGCCGCACAAATTGTGAGATCGGTGGTCGATGCTGTCGATATTCCTGTCACAGTGAAAACCCGCATCGGTTGGGACGATGCCGAAATTACGATTTTGGACTTTGCGAAGCGGATGGAGGATGCAGGCGCAAAGATGATCACTGTTCATGCGAGGACGCGATCGCAGGGATATACCGGTAATGCCAAGTGGGAATGGATTCGTAAGGTTAAGGAGGTGCTGACGATTCCTGTAATTGCCAATGGTGATATTTTTTCGGTGGAGGCGGCGATCACGTGTTTAGAACAGACGGGTGCGGATGGGGTGATGTGTTCGCGGGGGACTCTGGGATATCCATTTTTGGTGGGCGAGGTTGATCATTTTTTGAAAACGGGCGAATATTTGCCGAAACCATCACCTATTCAATGCTTGGAAGTAGCAAAAGAGCATTTACAGGGGCTTTGGGATTACAAAGGTATCCGTGGTATTCGTCAATCCCGTAAACATATGACTTGGTATGCCAAGGGTTTTATGGGGGCGGCGGCTCTGCGCGATCGCCTTTGTCGGATTGAGTCGGTGCAGGATGGCTTTGATTGTCTTGATGCTGCGATCGCGCAAATTGCTAATTCTCAAGGTAAGTTTCAGGCGATTTCACCTGAAGATATGGCAGAAATGATCGCCATGAAGCAATAATAAAACTCAAGAATTATTTTTTGTGAGGCGGCTTTGCCACCTCACAAAAAATAATTCTTGATTCTCACTGTGCAAAGCACGGCGCAAATCACCTAACTTTATCAAGAAGCATCATGCAACAAATATTTAGCCGTCGTAATTTGCGCCTGTTTATCACCATCTTTGTGGCAACAGTGCTGATGTTTGCGCTGGGATGGTTTATATTTCTGCGCCCCTCTGTCACAAGTCTCAATAAAACTGCTCAAACGGCTGGTTCTAACCTTCAGAATATTACCCTTACTGAATTTGATTCTAATGGGAAGCTACTTTGGGAAATTCAAGCTAAACGCGCTACCTATCGAGAAGATCGCAAAATCGCTGATGTCGAAGATGTGAAGGGGAAATTTTACCGTGATGGTGAACCGCTCATGGAGGTGACTGGTAATAAAGGAACGATTGATCAAGCCAGTAAAGCAATTTCGCTAGAGGGAAATATTAAGGCGATCGCAGTTCAAGAAAAGATCAATATGAAAGCCGATCGCATGGTTTGGCAATCAGAGGAAGATCTGCTCAAGGCGACAGGCAATATTCAAATTGATAAGCCTGAGGATAAGCTGACCATGACGGGCAAAGAATTAACGGCTAAACCTAGTGTCAATGTGTATAGCATGGAGAAGCAAGTAGTTGTGATCGCGGTAGAGCCACCGCTAGAAATGAAGAGCGAGAAAGTTACTTGGGACGCAAAGCGCGATCGCGTGTTTACTGATGTCCCTATTTCTGTAATCCAAGTCAAGGATAAATTGCAACTGACTGCGAAAAAAGGTAACTGGGATATTCAGAAAAAGGAAGTTACTTTCACGGGTGATATCAAAGCCAAAGATCCGAAACTAGATGTTGATATTGAAGCTGCTCAGGCAGTTTGGAACCTTGAGAAAAAGCTGGTAACTCTGCCAGTGCCTTTTACAGGAACGAGTAAGAGTCGGGGTATTGTCGTTAAGGCTCAGAAGGGTGAAGCCCAAGTAGAGAGAGAGCAGATTAATCTCATAGGAGAAGTATCGGCAAGTTTTAGTTCTACTCAGGGTGTTGTTAATGCCGACAAGGTGGAATGGCTTATCCCTACGAAAATGATTACGGCTAATGGCAATATCGTCTATCAACAGCCCGATAAAAATCTCAATGTGAGAGGCGATCGCGCTGTGGCAAATCTCGAATCTCAAACTGTTATAGTCACAGGGGCAAATGTCCTCTCAACATTAAACCCTTAGGACTTATACAAAAGAACGAAATGTAGTGGCAATTCATGAATTGCCACTACATTTCGTTCTATGGATTACTATCGGATTTAATTGCATCTGTAACCCTTGCTATACTTTTATCCTAGTTCAATCTGCCTTGTGTGTACATGGTAGCTTTGCAAGTGGGGATTAAGGGAGGATAAAACAGAAATTTACGCTAGATAGGTACTTCTCAAACCCAACCCAAGATATTTTTGAAAGTATTGCTTTGCAACACGTTCAAAAATATCTTGGGTTGTTCTTGGTCGCAAAGCGCTGTATTATGCAGCATCTAGAGTGATCGCATTGATTGTGTCCATAATTTCGCAAAAACTGGCTAGCCCTGCTTCGATGTTTTCGATGATTTCATTGGCGAGAATGTCAGGATCTGGCAGATTATCGAGATCGGCGAGGCTCTTGTCTTTGAGCCAGAAGATATCGAGGTTGGTTTTGTCTCGCGCCATGATTTTGTCATAGCTAAATTTGCGCCAACGTCCTTCGGATTGAGATTCTGACCATGTTTCGCTGCGGTGATGGCGATTGGTGGGACTGTAGCAATCAATAAAAGGCTGGAGATCTGATAGTTTGAGGGGATTTTTCTTGAGGGTATGTTGGACATTGGTACGGTAGTCATAGATCCAGACTTCCTTTGTCCAAGGTTCTTTGACGGAGGGTTTGTTGTCAAATTAGATCTACAGCAATTACCGATCAAACGAGCCACAAGATAAATTTTGAAAGCGCTGCAAATCAACGCTTTCAAAATCTATCTTGGTTTGGGTTTGAGCGCAAAGCGCTGTAGGTCTATCTGGTAAGTTGTCTCGCTGAATCAGGAATCCCCGTCACTTCAGTGCGGGGAGTGTCAAAGACTTGGATAGTCGGTGTAACCTTTCTCATCGCCACCATAGAAAGTATTGCGATCGGGTGTATTCAAAGGTGCATTGGCTGCAAAACGCTCTACAAGATCAGGGTTGGCTATGTAGAGACGACCAAAGGCAACCAGATCTGCCGCTCCAGATGCGATCGCAGCGTTTCCAGTCGCAAGCGTATAACCACCCGCAGTAATAATCGTGCTATTAAAAATCGGACGGAAGAAGTCAGCACCAAGATCGGGTTGATCTTCAGCCGGCCCAAATCCTTCAACTCTCGGCGCAACTAAATGTAAATAGGCAAGATTAAAGCGGTTTAGTTCCTTAACTGCATATCCAAAAGTCACAGCGCGATTGGAATCATACACGCTACCAAATGTGCCACTAGGAGAAAGTCTTACACCTACGCGATCGCTACCCCATACACTTACAACCGCTTCTGTTACTTCCAATAATAGACGGGCGCGATTCTCAACTGAACCACCATAAATATCGGTGCGCTGATTGGTATTATCTTGCAAGAATTGATCTAATAGATATCCATTAGCACTATGAATTTCTACTCCATCAAAGCCAGCTTCTAGAGCATTCTTTGCACCGAGGCGATATTGTTCGATGATTTGAGGAATCTCTTCTAATTCCAAAGCGCGAGGTGTGACATAGGGCTTCATGCCTGTATAGGTAAAGACTTCTCCTTCGGGTGCGATCGCTGATGGAGCAACGGGCAATTCTCCATTAGGTTGGAAATCTGGATGCGAGACCCGGCCTACATGCCAAAGCTGTAAAAAGATTTTTCCACCCTTTGCATGCACTGCTTCGGTCACCAGTCGCCAGCCTGAGACTTGTTCATCAGAATAAATCCCTGGAGTATTTAGATATCCTTGACCCTGTGGACAAACCTGCGTCGCTTCGGTGATTAGCAATCCTGCTGAAGCCCTTTGCTGATAATGCAAGGCATTTAAAGCTGTGGGGACGTTACCATCAGCAGCACGATTGCGAGTTAAAGGAGCCATCACAATCCGATTGGGCAATGTATAACGACCGAGCTTAACCGAAGAGAGAAGAGGAGCGCTCATAGGAATAATGGGAGGTTGTGTAAATTTCTATTGTTCGATTATATGCGAACAATAGAAATTTACACAACATTATGAGAAAATTAAGACAATCAAAATAGCAGAGCTATTTTGATTGTCTTAATTTTCTCGGCTTTTTGTAATGCGTCAATATCATCATCCCGATCGCGACAATATTTCTTTAACTGATGTTCTCTACGGACTCAGCGATCCAACTCGCTTACAAATTGTCAAAATGTTGGCAACAAAAAAAGAGATTACCTGCGGCGAATTTTGTTTGGAAATGAGCAAATCTACTCAGTCTCACCACTATAAGGTTTTGCGAGATACAGGGCTTATGTATACGCGATTAGAAGGCACTCAACATTATAATTCTCTACGTCGAGAGGATTTAGATGCAAGGTTTCCCAATTTACTAAATTCTATTTTGGATGCAATCAATTAAAACCTCCACTTTGTGGAGGTTTTAATTGATTGCTGGATAAATACTCCTTTCCCGCTCAAAGATTAGCGTTGCAGCCTAGATTAAAGGCGGCGCTTTGCGCCGCCTTTAATCTAGGCTGAACCGCGATAGATGCGATGTGCTTGCTCTGGAGACATCCATGAAGGTAAATCTCCAACATTTTTAGGCTCTACTTGCTGTGAACCATTCTGATATGCCGATGGAATGGGAGGGGCATCAGTATGGGCAAAGTTTTCGCTTGACGAGCCGTTGGGATTAGCTAATAAGGTTTGCGGAACCTCAAAATCATCAGTTTCAGGATTGTAGGCAAGTACTTCACCAGTCTCAATGTCATAGATCCAGCCATAAATGGACATCTTATTTTGATGCAATTTCGAGCGAATTACGGGATAGGTTTTCAGGTTTTCAATTTGAGTGACGACATTCTCCGCCATCGTAATTGCTAAAAGCTCTTCACCTTTAATATCAGCATAATTTTCTTGGATTAAGCGGCGCGTTGACTCAGCATGTTGTAGCCATTCATAGACCAGTGGCATTTCGGTTCTCAGCTTTTCTAGCTTGAGCAAGCCTTTCATCGCACCACAGTTAGAATGTCCGCAAATAATTACTTGCTCAATGCCCAGCACATGGATCGCATATTCGATCGCAGCGCCTTCGCCGCCATTAGCTGCCCCAAAGGGCGGTACTAAATTCCCTGCATTACGAATTACAAACAGTTCGCCAACACCTGACTGAGTAATGAGATGCGGCACAATTCGCGAATCGGAGCAAGTGATAAACAATACTCGCGGTTTTTGTCCTTCGGCAAGTTGTTCAAAAATCTCTTGATTAGCAGGGAAATAGGACGATTGAAACTTGTGTAAACCCTTTAGTAGCTTTCTCATATACCAGTGTTGACGTAGGATGCAGCAATTTATTGCTTATTGTTTAGTGTATAGCGGTTTGCGCTCTAGCTAAAACCAAATCATAATTTAAAAGCCTTGCTAAGCAAGGCTTTTAAATTATCAAACTTGAGCAATTGTGCACCACATCGATCGCGTCAACTGAAAGCCTAGTTTTATAACAATTCCCAAAAGTGTGGCAACATTTCTGTGAATTAAAACCCAAACCCTGTAAGGGTTTTAAATGCACAAAATTGCTACGCCATTTTGTGCTTTGGTATTCATCGATAGGAGATCGCCATTCTTCAAACATCAATAGCTCTTTGGCTGAAATGATTATTTAGTTTGTAAAAAAAGCTAAAATCGCGGAGATACGCTTTGCGTGTTTTAATTCGTATTGCTGTACACACAAAGGAAATCATGGCAGTAGATCTGACTCGCGTTCAACCACCTCTCAAAGTTTATCCGCCCAAAGCCAATCAATTCATATTAAAAATCATACGAATATTAACGCCATTTTGGCTGCGGTGGCAATGTGGCATCAAGCAGATTGAAACCCGCTATATTGATCGCCTTGTTGAATCCACAAAAAAGTTTCAGGATGGCAAAGCTCGTTATATGCTTGCTTTTCGGCATCCCACCACGGATGATCCCTTTGCGATGTTGTATCTGCTTGCCTACGCTGTGCCAGAAGAGGCAAGAGATATGGGCATCAAGTTAACGACATTGCCCCATAGCGGGTTTGTGTACGATCGCGGCATTTCTCTATGGGCTGGAGATTACGTCAATTGGTTATTTCCAGCATTAGGAGGGATTTCTATTTTTCGCGGTAAGCTCGATCGCTTCGCACTAAGTTGGATGCGCAAACAAATTACGCATGGTGATGTACCTCTTTCGATGGCTCCTGAAGGTGGCACAAATGGCAAAAGTGAAACAGTTGCCGAACTAGAACCAGGGATCGCTCAGATTGGATTTTGGGCTGCCGAGGATTTGCACAAAGAAGGGCGGACAGAGGAAATGTTAATCATTCCTGTGGGGATTCAATACGAATATTCGACTCAGGCTTGGGGGAAAATTGATCAAACAATCATCACGATTGAAAAAGAATGTGGAATTATTAAACCCGCGATTACGCCTGATAACCGCTATCAAAGACTTTACGATTTGGGTAGTTATCTAGTGAAATGGGTTAGCGATTATTACAAATCTTTCTACGGCAACTATGCCAAAATTAACAGCGAAAATACCAATCGCGATAATTTAGCCGCAAATTTGGAGGAACTAGCAGATCGCATTTTGAGTGTTGCGGAAATGAGTTTTGGGATCAAGGCAAAGGGTTCACCGATCGATCGCTGCCGTCGTCTTGAACAAGCTGGTTGGGATCGGATCTTTCGTAATGACATTCAGGATATTGAAAAATTATCTGGGGTGGAGCGTGGCTTTGCTGATCAATTAGCGCTCGAAGCGAGCTATAGCAACTGGCATATGCGAATCGCTGAAAGTATCATCGGTGTCACCAGTGACTATGTCCGCCAACATCCTAGTCCTAGTCGCTATATTGAAGTTTTGAAATTAATGTGGAGCGTGTTACAGCGCGTCACTGAGCGAAATCAAGATTCTGCTTTTAAAGAAACTCCTAATTTTGGCGATCGCAAATTAACGATCTCAGTTGCCGAACCCTTATCAGTGTCAGATCGTCTAGCCGAATATCAATCTAGTCGCGCCGCCTCCAAGGAATGCACCCGCAAACTTACTGAGGATATACATCGTGCGATGAAAGATTTGGTCGTGCCATCAGTAATGTAAAACAAACCACTTTTAAGCATTTAGCTAGATCCCCCCCCAGCCCCCCTTGTAAAGGGGGGAGAATTTTTATTCTTCCCCCTTTACAAGGGGGATTGAGGGGGATCTCTTAGAGTTTTTTATTTACGTATACAGACTTTGACAATCTTCGAGATTGAGGCGCGATCGCGTTGCAATATTCATTGACGAAGTTTCGCCACGAGCGAGATGAATAGCTCCTGCACAGCCAATCATCGCGGCATTGTCCGTACATAAGCTCAAAGGCGGAAAAACTGCCCGAATGCCATGCTCTGTGGCATTGGTCACAAGTCGCGATCGCAATGCACTATTTGCCGCCACACCGCCAACTGCCACGATTGTCGATAAGTTGTGTTCAACTGCACATTTAACCGTGCGAGTTACTAGAGCTGTAGCGACTGTTTCTTGAAAACTGGCAGCAATATCCGCGATCGGTAACTCTTCGCCATTGGGACTAAGTTTTTGGGTTAAGCGCAATACTGCGGTTTTTAAACCGCTAAAGCTAGAGTCATAGGGGAAATCAGGAATGCGTCCTTGCGGTAATTTGTATGTCTTGGGATCTCCCGTGATCGCAATCTTGTCAATTGCTGGCCCCCCTGGATAGCCCAAACCTAGCAAACGCGCAACTTTATCAAATGCTTCACCAGCAGCATCATCGCGAGTTTTGCCCATTACCTGATAGTCGGTATAGTCCTTGACTAAAATAATGCTGCTATGTCCACCTGAAACTAATAGACATAAAAATGGTGGCTCTAAAGTTGGATCAGCCAATAAAGCTGAACAGATATGGCCCTCAAGGTGATGCACCGCTATCAGAGGCTTTTTGTGCAACATCGCCAAGGTTTTTGCAGCAGTCACGCCGATCATCAGCGAACCAATTAGCCCAGGGGCAGTCGTCACCGCAATCCCGTCAATCTCAGCCCATGTTTTTCCTGATTCGCGATAGGCAAGTGCGATCGCAGGATTAATCGTCTCCACATGTTGCCGTGCTGCAATCTCAGGCACAACGCCGCCATAAAGCGCATGGGTTAAAATTTGCGATGAAACTACGCTACTAAGAATTTGGCGATCGCATACAACTGCCGCCGCAGTTTCATCACAGCTAGATTCGATCGCAAGAATAGTTGGCATTACTAAACAAAATTTAAGATGATCTAACTGCCGCGATGCGGCAGTTAGATCATCTTAATTGATAATTTACTTTACAGGATGTGAAGATTGCTTTACCAAGGCGCGATCGCTGATATAGGATCTGAGGCTAAGTTCTCAAACGAAAATCTCGTTATTTTTGCCTATCTTATCAAAGGTAAATTAAGGTCAGTCCATGAAAAGACTTTTTGCTCTCATTCTAGTTATTAGCCTGTGGTTTGGCGTTAGCCTTGCTGCAACCCCTGCTGCATACGCAGAATTCTCATTCAATGCGTTGACTCCCTGTGCAACCTCCTCTGCGTTTCAAGATCGCTTGCAAACTGAAGTTGATGGTTATACAGCCCGTCTAGCTAACTTCAAAGCTGGTAGCGGTCCTGCTGAATACCTCAAAGGTAAAGTTGCCCAAACTGAAGCTCGTTTTGCAAAATATGCTAACTCTGGCTTACTTTGCGGCGAAGATGGCTTACCTCACTTGATCAGCGATGGTCGTTGGAGTCATGCTGGCGAATTCACCATTCCCGCCTTGATGTTTCTATTCATCACTGGTTGGATCGGCTGGGTTGGTCGTGCTTATCTGATTGCAATTCGTAAAGATCCAGCAACTGCGACTCAAAAGGAAATCATCATCGATCTTCCTCTTGCTATTAAATGTATGTTGACTGGCTTTGCATGGCCCCTTGCCGCGCTCAAAGAGTTTGGCACTGGCGAACTGTTGGCTCCTGAAAATGAAGTTACCGTTTCGCCTCGCTAGTTTATAAATCTAGCGATCGCTTTGCTAACTTTTCCTGAGTGTTGCGACAGGTGTTTTAGCACTCTGGGAAAAAATCAAAACTATCTAAAAGGAGAACTCCATTGAACGGCTTTTTATCTTCTGCTCCTGTCTTGGCTGCTGTATGGCTCACAATCACCGCCGGTGTATTGATCGAAGCTAACCGATTATTCCCTGACACCTTAACATTTCCTTTCTAAATCTTTAGAAGCTTTAACTTAAGAGCAATGCTTTTAAGCTAAAAATATAGATCGTAAAACAAAAAGAGCTAGGGCGTTTAACGCCCTAGCTCTTTTTGTTCTCTATGTTACTGCGTGCAAATTTTGACTAGGACGCAAAACCAAAAAAAGGAATGGCGGCGCAAAGCACCGTCATTCCTTTTTTATAGGGGCTGGAAGTTTAAATAGAACTGTTATCAATCTTACGAATGGCAACTACCGCAGGCTTAGGGGGATCATTTAGCTTTAGTGTTGGCCAATTGGAACCAATGGGAACCTTACGGGTTTGCGTAAACTCTTTGCCATTAGTGGTTCTCATCGCAAATTTACGGGATTCAAATGCCATATTATTGCGCGTACCATTGATTTCCCCTGGGTGCTGCACTGCTAAGAAAAGCGTCTGTTGATCGCTGGAGAAAAAAGGACCTGTGGTTTCGGATTCCATTGGACCAAATCCAAATAGAAATGCTTTGCCCGTATCTGCACCAGAGGTTGGTACAAACCAAATCGAACTGTTGCCGTAAAGTCCGCGTAAATTTGATTGACTAACAGGTTTTCCATCTTTGTCTTGGCGACTAGGAACAGCGCGATTGTACTTGTCACTGGACGTATCAGTTACCATCCAAAGATGTCCGCCACGATCAATTACTAGGTTGTCAGGATTGGTAAAACCAAGCCCCCCTTCGGCAGGTTCACCACCTGTGGCAATCATCGACCATTTGAAGTTCATCGCCTCAGGCTTATTGCTTTCTTCATTTAAACGCATGATCCAGCCATATTCGTACGCCTTGCCATCTTTACCCTTAAAGATGCGTAAATCTGGGCTACCATCACTGGCACTAGCTGAACCTGAAGTAAAGGCAATAAATAATGTCCCATCTGTAGCCACTTCAGTGTCTTCAGGACGCGCTGTACAGGTTGCTCCAACGGCATTAGCTGCATAGTGGGCATCGATCAAAATTGCGCCTTGCTTCTCACGATCACTACCAACATATAGATCCCCTAAAGTTTTGAATTTGGATCTAAACTCCGCAATCTCCTCTTCTTTAGTTGCATTAAAAATTCCACCTTCAGGACGTTTAGGCAGAGGCAACATTTTTCCTGCGAGGACATCGATTTTGTGAGGATTGATAGGGGTTAGAGGATTTAGACCAATCCAGCTACCAGTCCCATCGGCATTAAACTTGGCTGCATAAAGCATTCCCGATTCCAAAAGTTTAGAATTTGCCTTGTCTTTAGGGTCTGAAACAAGCCCTTTACTGACAAATTTATAGAGATGTCCACCACGGCGATCGCAGCCAGAATAAAATACTAAAGGCTTACCCGCTTCGGCACGAATACCCACAGCTTCATGGCGATAGCGTCCTAACCAAGTATGCTTAGTACCAAAATCATCAGGATTGGCTGGATCGATCTCCACAATCCAGCCATACTTATTACCCGCTAGCCCAAATACATTAGCAATGCCAACTAGTTCATTGTCGTATTTGGTAAACTTCTTTTTGCTAGGTGAGAGGGAAGTTCCATCGGGCATTACCTCCTCTGGTACAAAATATTGATAGTTCTCTTCAGCGCTGAATACAGTTCCCCAAGGAGTAGTCCCGCCAGCACAGTTATTAAATGTGCCGATAATGCGATCGCCAAGTTTATCGGTATAGCCTAAACCCTTAACCTTACGGAAAATTTCCACTGCTGCACCTGTTGACTTGAGGTATCGCCCATCTTCTAACCCTGAGATCCCAGTTATACGACGGTCAGCTTTAGAATTAGTGCGCTCCCATTTGCCATCGTCATTACGCTTTACCGAAATTACGCCAATACCAAGATCGATCAAGGCTTCTTTGGAGATCAATTTAATTTTGTCTTTGAGTGGATTACTGTCCGCTAATGACCAAGCATCAATATCTTTGCTACCCATAGCTTTGAGTTGATCAGCTACTTCAGCAAATGGCAAAGACTTACCAATGACTTGGGAGAAAGATTGTTCCCAAGGAATGCTGCTGATGTATTCAAAATTGACGGTTAGATAACCTTCATTTTTACTGGTTTCAACCAGCGATAAATAATCATTGTTATAGCCAAATCGCGAGTCTCCAACGGGATCACCCCATGTTGCGATCACATCATAGACAAATCCTTCAGGAAGAACTAGATTGTCAATTACTTCAGCATTTTTGTAAGCCTGACTCTGTTTTGATGGATCGATCATGTCCGTGAGCAAGGGCATTACGCCCTTAGTAGGCTTGAAGCTCAGCTTTGAGGATGTTGCTGCAAAAGCCTCATTGCCTGTCTCATAATCCATAAAAGGCATGGAAAATTTGAGGATTTGGCGATCGCGGGGAGATGCACCAAGCAGCACCGCGCCACTAATTCCACCAATAAAAGTTAGGAAATCTCTGCGATTAATGGTCATGTTTTTAATAATTTCCTGATGCTATGGCTGTAGCCAAGCTCAAGAGAGAGTTTGTCAATGCCTCTAACTCTAGCGTCATGAGTTTAAGGCAAGGTAAACTTATGGTTAGGATATGTTGCAATCTAAAAAATTTACCCTAATGTCAAAATCATTGAAAAAGCTCAGTTCTAAGACTTGGTTTTCAACCTATGGGATTGCTATATCTGCTATATCCTTTGGATTTATAGGAATTGCCGATCTCGCGATCGCTCAGAATTCTCTTGCTAAAGCATCAGTACGCACTGAAGATTGTGAAATCTTGATCGTGGGTGGTGGTGTGGCAGGTACAGCAACTGCCTACGAAGGTCTACTAGCAGGACGCACTGTCTGTATGACAGAAATTACAGATTGGGTGGGTGGACAGATTACCTCTCAAGGCACTTCAGCATTAGATGAAGCTAAGAAACAGCGCAATCTGTGGCTTTTCCCTAAAGGATACACAGAATTTCGGAAGCGCATTGAACAGAATTATGGCAAGTTGAATGCAGGAGATTGTTGGGTAAGTGTGTCTTGTTTTATTCCCAATACCGCGCAGCAAATACTGGTGAGTATGTTGCAAGAAGCAGCCCAAAAAGGAAATGGCAAGTTGAAATGGTTTCCGAATACCGTAATTAAAAAGTTGGAAATGAGTGCAGATGGGAAACTGATCGATCGCGCGATTGCTATCCAACATAGCCCTGCGCCAAATACTCCACCATTAAATACTGAGCCGCTTTCACAAATTATTGAAGACGCATATCGCTACGAAAACTCACCACGCTTACAAAAACAAATTATTCGCTTTGTGCCTTTAGTTAATGACAAGACTCAGAAGCAAAAGCGCCCAAGTGATTGGTTTGTGATTGACTCCACCGAAACAGGGGAAATTATTGCATTAGCCGATGTTCCCTATCGCTTGGGCATCGATCCGCGATCGCATCTCAACCCATCTTCACCTGTAACGACCAATGATGCCTACTGCACTCAGGGTTTTACCTACACCTTTGCCATGGAGCAAACCAAGGAAGCCCAGCCACAGAAGAAGCCTGAATCTTATGATCGTTATTTACCCTATTACGGTTCTGACCCGAAGCCAAATCTTGCCAACTTTGACACGATCTTTACCTATCGACGGATCTGGAGTGCTGAATCAGAAAATTCTAAGAAGAATGCCTTTGGCGTTTCCGTCATGAAAGCAGGTGATATCTCCATGCAGAACTGGGTATGGGGTAATGACTATCGTCCAGGAACAGACAAGGATAATCTCATTTACTCTCAAGCGCAATTGCAACGCATGGGACAACTAGAGCCAAATGGATGGATGGGTGGCTTACGCACAGAAACCCTTAAAAGTGGGGAAGAAATAGCGCTTGGCTTCTATTATTGGCTAGTCGCAGGAACAACGGATTCGCAACAAAAAACTGATTGGAAGAAGCCATTTCCTAATCACCGTTTACTCACAGGCTTTGACTCGCCAATGGGGACTTTGCATGGTTTGTCCAAATATCCGTACATTCGTGAATCTAGACGGATCATCGGTCGTCCTTCCTATGGCTATCCTGAAGGATTTAGTATGTCGGAAATTGATGTCTCACAGGTTGATTTTAGTACTGAACTTTATCGAAATAAACTTTCAGAATCAACCTACCGCAGTTTATGGAAAGCCTTGTCAGGATTAGACGCAGCTAGCACTATTAGAAATAATACTGATCCAAACAAAATTCCGCGTCGTACCCGTTCGACGATTTATCCTGATGCGATCGGCATTGCTCAATATTATCTAGACTTCCATCCTTGCTTGAGTGAATATCCAGTTGAGAAAGCAGGAAATACCGAACGGGCTGGAGTCCGCAATGGTCACGGGCCAGCATTCCCAGGACAAATTCCATTGCGATCGCTAATTCCTCAAAAAATTGATAATCTGATCGTGTCTGGCAAAAACATCGCCTTTAGCTATATCGTCGCCGCAGGCTATCGCGTCCATTCCTATGAATGGTCTGTTGGAGCCGCCGCAGGTACAACTGCTAATTTTGCTTTGTCTGAAGGAATTCTCCCTTATCAACTAGTTGAGGATTTGCCAAGGATAAGTCCACAACTTACGCAATTACAGCAAATGTTAGTAAAGAATAATAATGCGATCGCATTTCCCGACACTTCTATTTTTAATCTCAATTGGAGTGATTGGAAAATCTGGTGATTGCTGTAAAGTGACGACATGAGATCGCTACAGATTTACTGTCTTATTGATGTTGCGATCTCATACTTCTTAATTTTGCTATTTCTGGCAAACTCAACCCAGTCGCATGGCTAACCGCAGCGTCATCAAGAAGATCCAGCAATTTTGTTGCCATTGCTAGCGTTGCCTCAGTTTTACCTTGCTCCAAGCCTTGCTCTAAACCTTGCTCCAAGCCTTTCTTTTCTCCTTGCTTCAAAGCTTTGATGATCGCATTATGTTGATCTTGGATAAAGAACTCCTGATGTTCTAACTCGTCTAACTCTTCAGGCGATAGATTTCCTTCTCTGGCAAAGTCAAAAGC
Organism: Pseudanabaena sp. M085S1SP2A07QC; assembly: GCA_020404895.1. Lineage (GTDB taxonomy): Bacteria > Cyanobacteriota > Cyanobacteriia > Pseudanabaenales > Pseudanabaenaceae > Pseudanabaena. The sequence goes on from JADBWK010000006.1 coordinate 34,833, forward strand.
TTGCTTAATTTCTGGCACAAGATTCATACTCTCTGGCACAACATCTAAATCGATCGCATGTTTGAGGAAATATAACCACTTGTCCGCTAAGGTTTCTAGATCAGTGATCGCTTTGTCAAACTTTGGTAACTCAACAAACACCAACTCAAGATCATAAATGGGATAGTCAATCAAAAAATCTTTCTCTTTTAAAATAAACCGAGAAGTCAATTGATTTATTTCGGGAAACATCACAAAATCAGTAATTGTCAGTGCAATCACAGGATTTAGGAGCGAATAGGATTGCCCAATACCGAGTTGAATAGAATAGGCTTTTGCAGCATTATAGAGAATTCGCTTTTCAAATCCTTCGATATTCAAGACCTGCATCTCGATAATTACGCTTGTGCCATTATCCAGCTTGGCTTTGACATCGAGATAGGTATCCTTAACACCTCGGATGCGCGGAGTTAAATAAGGATTTAGAATTTCTAATTGCGAAATTCTGCGATCGCCGTTGTAAAGCAGCGCATTCAAAAAACTGATCAAGACATCATGGCTTTGTTCAGAGCCAAAGATTTTCTTGAATGCAAAATCAGTTTTTGGACTAATAAATCTCATACTTTCAGGCTAATCTTGCAGAATTTGATTTTAGCAGCAATTTGTTGTGAGCTTGCATTTCGATTCATGATTTCAGAATGGACAGCGCTCCGCGCTGTCCATTCTGAAATCATGAATCGATGATTGAAGGAGCAGAGGCTAGATAGTAAGAATATTCTCGGATTGAGTCAATATCTGACGCTTCCCAAAATCTTAAATTTTGACAATGATGAGCAACTAATAAACCCCAGAGCTTTCCATGAGTTAAAACTGGTGCAACTAGATTTGATCGCACTTGCATACTTCTCAAAAACTCCTGATGACAATCACTAATAGTCGCTTTCTCAATGTCATCAGTAGCCTTTATACGTCCCTCCAAATAAAGTGTAGCATAATCAAAATTGAAGCAGTCATCAGCTCCTGTTGAACCAATAATTGAATACTTCTTTTCACTTATAGATTCAAAAGTGACTTGTCCTTTCCATTGTTTGTAAAAATAATATAAAACTACGCGATCAACATCAAGCTGCTCTCTTAACCTATGCAGCGCGTCACTAACAATTTGATCTTGTTGTAACTTATTGGTGATGCGACTTAAAACGGCACTCAAATCGCGATTGACAGGATTCATTATGGCAATAGAAATGGTTAAATCTGTATTTACAGCGCTTTGCGCTCAAACCCGAACCATAAGAATTTTTTTAAAATTGTTGCAAAGCAACAATTTTAAAAAAATTCTTATGGTTCGCTTGATCGATAATTGCTGTAAGACGGGTAAAAAAACAAATCAGTGAGTGATTCGATATCAAACAATCATCGATTATTTGATATCGCTATCTTAGTCTAATTATCTAGCCACGAGTCCCAAATTGCCTAAAGAATATCGAGCCACAGGAATAAATCTTAAGGGGATGCCCTTGGGCGAAAACGATCGCCTATTAACCATTCTCACCAAAGAGCATGGCTTGATTAGAGCTGTCGCCGCAGGAGCGCGAAAACATCGCTCGGCAATGGCAGGGCGATCGGGCTTGTTTGTGATCAATGATTTGCAAATTTCCGTAGGGCGCAATATGGATCGCATTAAAAATGCAGAAGTTTTGCAATCTTTTGTGGGCTTGGGGAATACTCTAGCTAAGCTTACTGCCGCTCAATATTTATCAGAATTGGCTCTGATGCAAGCATTATCAGCCCAGCCTCAAGAAGAACTATTTTTAGTGCTAGTTGAGCATCTAAATCGTATTCAGGATGCTGAAAATCAAAATGTTTTGGCGCATTTGAATCATGGGACATACCATTTGCTGGCGATCGCAGGATTTGCGCCCCAAGTACATAGCTGTTGCATTAGTCAAAGCCCAGTTATAGCCAATCGCGAACAACAAAAATGGAAAGCAGGTTTTAGCATTGTCGGCGGCGGAGTCATCAACCTTGAAATAACCGATCACCCTAGTGACGGTAATCCGAACGATGAAGGTGCTGAATCAAGCATGAGTGAGGCCATGCATAATCGTATTAGTCACTACCTAACAGCCGCTGAACTTCTGGCTATGCAAGAACTTGCGCAAACTGATTTAGCAGATAATATTTTAGAAACGAATACAACAGATTGGCTTGCAGTTGAAAGATTGTTACGAGCCTATGCACAGTATCATTTTGATAGACCAATCCAGTCTTCGGCTCTGATTGATAACTGTTTTTTTAATATATGACCCATTTATTCGATCCACCCACACCCAATCTGCCAGAACCGCCCAAGCCTCATGATGACGTTCTTGCCAGTGCTCCTGAGCCCTCAATAGCTCCAGATTTGACTGCTGATTCTAAATCTGTTCTTCGTAACCCTAACTTTTTGTCACTTTGGACTGGGCAGGTATTTTCGCAGATTGCGGATAAAATCTTTTTAGTACTTGTGATTGCGATCGTTTCTACACAATTTCAGCATGAGGGCGAAACGATTAGCGGTTGGGTCTCCGCAGTCATGGTGTCATTTACAATTCCCGCGATTTTGTTTGGATCGATCGCTGGCGTATATGTGGATCGTTGGAATAAAAAAACAGTTTTAGTTAGCTCTAATATTCTGCGCGGAGTCTTGGTTCTCAGCATCCCCCTGCTACTCTGGGTTACCAAGAATAGTGTGTTACCTTGGGGCGCACCGACTGGCTTTTGGGGCTTACTGTGCATTACTTTTCTGGTCTCTACCTTTACGCAGTTTTTCACCCCTGCTGAACAATCAGCGATTACACTCGTGGTTGAGAAACCCAAGTTATTGTCGGCAAATTCGCTCTACACAACCACAATCATGGGGGCGCTGATTTTAGGATTTGCCCTTGGTGAACCACTTTTAGCCCTATCCGATCATCTCTGGCATAACGTCGGTCAAGAAATCCTTGTGGGTGGCAGTTATTTACTCGCTGGGATTATCTTAATTCTGTTGAAAACAGGCGAAACTAAGGAAGACTTGCACCGCGATAGTTTTCACCTTTGGAATGATATCAAAGAAGGTTTGCAATATCTCAACCATAAAAAGACTTCTCTATCAGCCCTGATCCAATTAATTTGCACTTTTTCGATCATTGCCGCACTGACTGTCCTTGCCGTACGTTTAGCCGAGGTAATGCCTGAAATTAAATCAGAACAGTTTGGATTTTTGTTAGCCGTAGCAAGTTTGGGGATGGCGATCGGTGCGGGAATTGTCGCAAAACTGGGCGATCGCTGTAGTCGGCAAATGCTTTCTTTAATTGGCTCACTTGGGATGTCAGCATTTTTGGGGATGTTGGCAATATTTAGCGATCGCTTTGGCTTAGGATTAATCGCGATCGCTGGTACGGGAATTTTTGCTGGATTATGCGTAATTCCTATGCAGACAGTGATCCAAGAAGAAACACCTGAAGATATGCGCGGTAAGGTATTTGGGTTACAAAATAATGCCGTGAATATCGCCCTCAGTTTGCCTTTATCAGTAGCAGGAATCGCCGAATCCTATTTCGGATTGCAAAAGGTGATTTTTGCGCTAAGTGCGATCGCGATCGCTACAGGTCTTCTCGCTTGGTACATTGCTCGCCAATTAGTCGAAGCATAAAGAAAGTGTTACTAAGCACCATTTTCTTTATGGATGTGTGATTTGTAACGCAACACAAACAAACAATCAGGTAACATTGCATAGAGTCAGGCTAGGCTTGACTCTATGCAATTAATTACTCCTCACGATGCAACAACTAACACCTAATCCCAGCTTTAGCTTAACCATCCGCGTGCAACTCCTTAACCGCGCAGGAATGCTATCCTCAGTCATTGGCGTTCTAGCTGAAGCAGGAGGGAATCTGGGACAGATTGACCTCATCCAACAAACTCGCAAAATTTCAGTGCGCGATATCACGGTGAATGCTTACAGTACTGAGCATATGGACAAATTGATTGCCGTTGTGAAGGCAGTCCCCGAAATTCGCGTTCTTGAAGTTTACGATCGCACTTTCCAAGTTCATAAAGGTGGCAAAATCCATCTCGAAGCTAAAGTTGCTGTCAAAGGACAAGATGACCTCGCGATGGTCTATACCCCTGGGGTGGGGCGCGTATGTATGGCGATCGCTGAAGACAAACGCAAAGTTTATGACTACACGATCAAATGCAATACGATCGCGGTAGTTACTGATGGCACGGCTGTTTTGGGACTAGGTGATATTGGACCTGAAGCTGCCATGCCTGTCATGGAAGGTAAAGCCATGCTTTTCAAGCAATTTGCGGGATTAGATGCATTCCCGATTTGTCTGAATACGAAAGATGTCGATGAAATCGTGGAAACCGTAAAACGCATTTCTCCAACATTCGGCGGTATAAACCTTGAAGATATTAGTGCCCCGCGCTGTTTTGAAATCGAAAAACGACTCAAAGAAGAATTAGATATTCCTGTTTATCACGATGACCAACATGGAACTGCTGTCGTTGTCGTTGCCGCGACAATTAATGCCCTTAAGGTTGTCAGCAAACCGATTGATACTGTCCGTATTGTCATGAATGGTGCTGGTGCTTCGGGAATTGCGGTTGCTCGCCTCCTGCGTGAAGCAGGTGTGAAGCTAATTACCATGTGCGACTCTCAAGGCTGCATTAGCAAAGATCGCCCTGATCTGACCGCTGAAAAGCTAGAATTTGCCAGTGACATGTCTGGATCTCTTGCAGATGTGATCAAGGGAGCTGATATGTTTGTCGGGCTAAGTGTCAAAGGAGCGCTTACTCCTGAGATGGTAAGGAGTATGGCTCCTGCACCGATTGTCTTTGCAATGGCAAATCCTAATCCTGAAATTCAACCCGAACTTGTGGAAAATGATGTCGCAGTCATTGCCACAGGTCGCAGTGACTATGCCAATCAAATCAACAATGTTCTTGCCTTCCCAGGGATTTTCCGAGGAGCGCTTGATGCAAGGGTTACCAAAATCACGACCCAAATGAATTTAGGTGCTGCCCAAGCGATCGCCTCTTTAGTTAGCAGCAGCGATCTTGCTCCTGATTTTATTATTCCTTCTGTATTTGATCCCCGCGTTTCCCATGCAGTTGCTGCCGCAGTCCATGCCGTAGCCCGCCAGCAAGGGCTAGCTAATGCATAAAGAAAAGGGCGTGCAAAGCACGCCCTTTTCTTTATGCATTAACCACGATTCGTAGGGGCAATTCATGAATTGCCCCTACGAATCCTACATAGGGCTTGCTGAAAAAGGGACTACGCGGAAAGTAGTGGGTAAAGAGGAAGGGGATAATACTTTGACTGTCTACTAGGAAAATGCCAAGAAAAAGAATTAAAGTTAAAAAGGGTTTTCC
>JADBWK010000060.1 GCA_020404895.1 Pseudanabaena sp. M085S1SP2A07QC
CAAACTTAAGCCTAGAACTAGAGCGGATTTAGATGTTGCTGTTTCTACTTTCATTGCTTCTCTTCAGCAGAAAGACCTTCTTGGCTATTTCCTTGAGACTGAAGCCCGTACCGTATTCATCTGAAAACTGCAATATATCCTCAAAGTCGGTATCAACATCTTTTGCGAGTATATCAATCCAGAAGCGACCAAGTAGTAAAGTTTACAAAAAAAAGCGGCGCTTCGCGCCGCTTTTTTTTTGATTTCTGATTTTGTAGTGATTCTAGCGGAAATTTTTTGAATAGCTGTATACAGTATACACACTAATGTTTTACACAGCTTAAGCAAGCAATTATGGCAGATCAAGAACTGAACCTAGTCGAAGAGCTAAGAGAAGATATTGCTGAGACTCCAGTGATCACTAAGTCTGGATTAATTTATGGACTGAATGATAAACCGCCTGTTATCGAAGCTATTTTCGTGGCTTTCCAGCATGTTCTTGCTGCTTTTGTTGGGATTATTACTCCTCCAATTATTATCTGTACCAGTTTGGGATTAGATGCCGCAAATACTAGTTATCTAATTAGTATGTCGCTCTTTACGTCTGGAATTTGCACTTACATTCAATGTAAAAAGATTGGTCCAATCGGTTCGGGTTTGCTCAGTCTACAAGGGACTAGTTTTGCTTTTCTTGCACCAATTTTAGGCGTAGGTACAGCTTCTTTACAGAGAGGTGATTCCCCAGAACAAGCTCTAGCTTTGATTTTTGGAGTTTGTTTATTTGGCTCATTCGTGATAATTGTTTTGAGTCAATTTATCCATCTCTTCGACAAAATTATTACGCCCGTTGTCTCTGGTACGGTTGTAATGATTATTGGATTAGGCTTGATTAAAACGGGAATGATCAGTCTTGCTGGTGGGGCTGTGGCTCTAGCCAAAAATGATGGTTCCTTTGGTAGTTTCCAGAACCTTGCTCTGGGTGGCGCAGTTCTATTTATTGTCGTTGTGCTAACACTTTCGCCTAATCGCTATTTGAGAATGGGTGCGATCGCGATCGGCTTAGCAGTTGGCTTTATTGCCTCACTATTCCTTGGGATAGTCAATTGCAGAACTTTTAGCCAAATGCCATTCTTTAGGCTTCCAGTGCCTTTTCGTTATGGAATTAGTTTTGATTTTGGAGCTTTCTTGCCATTCATTTTGATATATATATTGACAGCAATTGAAACCGTTGGCGATTTGACAGCAACTTCGGCTGTGTCAGGCGAACCAGTAAGTGGTGGTGTATATGTTCGTCGCATTCAAGGAGGAGTATTAGGAGATGGAATAAACTCATTGATTGCCGCAGTCCTAAATACTTTCCCAAATACGACCTTTAGTCAAAACAATGGTGTTATCCAAATGACAGGCGTGGGCAGCCGTTACGTTGGTTTCTATGTAGCTGGTATCTTTGTAATATTAGGTTTATTGCCTTTCGTGGGCGGGATATTCCAATCAATTCCACAGCCAGTTTTGGGTGGTGCAACTTTAGTTTTATTTGGCTCGATCGCAGTGGCGGGATTAAACATCGTTGTATCAGCAGGACTGGATCGCCGCTCCATAATTATTGTTGCTGTGTCCTTAGGTTTAGGCTTAGGTGTAATATTTGCTCCCGAGATTTTTGTTGGAAAACCAGCAATTTTCAGTAATCTATTTGGTTCTTCTATCTCTACAGGTGGTTTGACCGCAATTCTGCTTAGTTGGCTATTGCCTAGATCTGAGGAATCGGCTCTAGTGGAGCAAGAACATCCTGTTTAGTCTCCTTACAAAAAACAAGAAGGGAAGAGCGGCACAAAGCGTTGCTCTTCCCTTCTTGTTTTTTTTGAGCTAATAAATTGATTCCTTTGGTTTTACCAAATTAATCGCTCTCAAGCCCGAAATCACTCCCGTACCAATCACAGCACCAGATAAACCTCGCAAGGCATTCTCGACAGGAATGATGGGAATTAACATATTCCAAATTGGTTCTGGCCAGTTGAATAGATAGTAAGTAAATGGAACTTGACTAAGATGCGCCAGTCCGCAGATTGTCCAAGTACCACCAAAAATTCCGATCGCTACTTTTACAAAATTACTGCTACTAATCAGACGGGAAAATAACGTGCGCGTTGGCAGCACAAATAATATTACGGCTGACCAGTCGATAAAGGCTCCCGCCACAAAAGTATTTACAGGAATCCCATTACGTATAATTGCTAAATAGGCATAAGCTGCAAGCTCGATCGCAAATAGAACCGTTAATCCCAAATACCAATATTTGCGCTTTTGTCCAGTCACCATCGAGCCTGCCGTAAAGCTAGAGATCACTGCTCCCCAAATTGCGATCGCGGGAACTCCTGCGGTATAGGGTGCTAGAAATACGCCAATTAATGTACCAATGCCACTAGCTAATGCACCTGCTAGAGGCCCAAGTAACCAACCAAGCAGAGGATAAATACTCTGACTGAGGGGAATACCTTTGCCTGAGCCAAGTACGATCGAAAAAGGTATAAATGCTAAAACAGTAGCAACGGCAGCGAGGACAATAATATAAGCGATCGGTGCACCGTCGATTGCTGCACCTCCCATAGTTTTAACTTCGCGTTCTAAGCCTTCGGGGATTTGATCTTCGGTCATAGCGATTTCACTGCGTATCAATTACGAATTACGAATTACGAATTATAAAAACATAATTCGTAATTATCAAATCATTTTTGTAGCTTAGGGAAATAGGCGATCGCTAAAAACTTGAAAAAAAGCTGTAAGTTATTGACTTTAATTCTCAAGTAAGCTTAAGCTATATTTATTAGTTATTGCAAGTAATTCTTTATTAGTATATTGTCTGTCTTCAAAAAATCAATGAAAAAAATTTCGTGTTTGCCTATTAATCTTGCCGTAGTCACAGGGTTAATATCTTTGGTAGGTTTAACCGCTTGTACAGGAAATACTCCACAGCCTCCCTCTCAGACTAATACAGCTCAGACACCCACTCCAGCCAAGGAAACAGCCCCAGCAACAAAGCCTACTCCTACTGAAATAGCACAGACTCCGCTCAAGGAAGTCACGATCGCTTTTGCAACTCGCCGTGATACAAAAGATTTGCAAAATAAAGTCGATCAAGTTACAGCAATTTTGTCAAAAGAAATTGGTATGCCTGTGAAGGGAATCACCGCTGATGAAACAGCTTCCGTAGAAGCTTTAAAAGCTGATCGAGCCAATGTTGCTTTTTTGAGTGGTCGTGCTTCACTCAAAGCCGAGCAACTATCTGGAGCAAAAATGTACTTAGCCGAAGTTCGTGCTGACTATTCGGGTGGCAAGACCTACAACTCGATCTTTGTGGTTCCTGAAGATAACCCGTTAAAAACCTTGGCTGATCCTACCCAAACTCTAGAACAGTTGCGTGGCAAACGAATGGCGTTTACCTCTCGTTCTTCTGGTTCTGGATTTATTTTTCCTGTCAGTGAATTGGTGGGACTCAAGTTTGTGGACGGCCCCGATCGCTTAGAACAGTTTTTTGGCAAGGTTACCTATGGGGATGGCTACAGTAGTGCATTGCAAGCATTATTGCGCGATCAAGCTGATGTTGCAGTAGTTTCTGAATATGCACTGCTCCCACCTTGGATTACGGCTGAAGAAGGTAAAAAGTTGCGGGTACTACACTCAGTCCCTAACGTTCCAGCACATGGGGTTGTCATTGATGATAGTGTGCCAGCCGATCTACGCGAAAAGTTGATTAAGGCTTTTTTAAAGCTGAATGAGCCTGAGAATAAAGCCCTGTTTCTCAGCCTTTACAACTCCACTGAGTTAGTCAAAGTTGATCATGAGCAACATTTATCAACGATGCGTACTGCAATTCAACGGGCTGGGCTGAAACCATAATAAAGAAAATTTACCCCACCCTAACCCTCCCCTTTGCAAGGGGAGGGAACAAGATTTCTGGTCTTTCCCCTTTGCAAGGGGGAATTAAAGGGGGTAAAGCACGACTTATGACTAAGCGATGGGAGATTCTCTACAAGAAATAACCTTAGATACCTACTATTCAAAAAAATCAGAGACTTTAAATTATGGAACTTGGATCAGAAAATAATTCACCTGCGATCGCCTGTCACAATGTTCGCACTGCTTATCAACCTATGTTAAAACGTCCGATCTTGAATGGAATTGACCTCCAAATCAATCATGGGGAATTTGTAGCTTTACTTGGACTGAACGGAGCAGGTAAATCAACACTTTTGCGATCGCTGGTGGGATTAGTTCCTATCAGTCAAGGAGAAATCCAGATCTGTGGGACTTCAGTAAAACCAAAGCAAGTCGATGAAGTTCGTAAAAATGTCGGCTTTCTCTTTCAAGGCGGAGGCTTAGTCGATCAGCTTTCCTGTTTAGATAATGTGCTCTGCGGATGTCTTGGAGATCTCAATACATGGCAGAGTTTATGGGGTTTTCCACAACGCGATCGGCGGGTAGCTATGCAATTGTTGCAAAAAATGGGATTGCAAGAACAAATCTACCAAAAAGCTCGCCAACTAAGCGGTGGACAACGCCAACGAGTTGCGATCGCCCGTACCTTGATTCAGTCACCGCATATTTTGCTAGCCGATGAGCCAACTACTGGCTTAGATATATCGGGAGTTGAGCAAGTGATGAGCAGCTTACAAGAGATGAATCGCAAAGGCTTGACAGTTGTGGTCGTACTGCATGATCTTGCCCTTGCAGCTAAGTATGCCCAGAGAGCGATCGTCCTTCAAGAAGGGCTGGTCTGGTATGATGGAGACTGTCAAAATATGGAAAGACAGTTTGCCAAGTTGCAAAATCTATCCCTAGTTCAGTCCGCTAGCGCTGCATAATGAAATTTCTTGATCGAGTTCGCCCCTATACTTCAAGTCGTTACAACATCTGGGCATTCAGAGTTTTAGTAATTATCGGTCTAGGATGGGCTTATATTTGGTCATTACAAGGTTTAAAAGTTGATCCGAAGTTAATTCAAACTAGTCTGCCTTACATGGCGGATTTTTTAACGCGCCTTTGGCCGCCCGATTTGAGTATTTTGGATGTGGCGATCAAGGCATTAATTGAGACTGTACAAATGTCAATTTGGGGAACGACGATCGGGGCTATTCTCTCAATTCCAATAGCACTATTGTCAGCCCAAAATCTTTCGCCATTGTGGATGCGTTGGATCGCAAATCTTTTCCAAAATGCTGTCCGTTCGGTTCCCTCGATTATTTTAGGATTGTTTTTTGTTGCAGCGACAGGCTTGGGTGCTCCTGCGGGAACTTTGGCGTTGGGCATATACACGATTGGTTATCTAGCAAAGTTCTATCAAGAAGCGATCGAGTCCGTAGATAAGAGATCGCTAGAATCGCTACAAGTGAGCCGAGCCTCATGGTGGCAAATTGCTCAATATGGAATCATGCCACAGGTTTTACCACTCTGCCTTGGTTATACTCTCTATATGTTTGAATACAATATCCGCGCTGCCTCAGTTTTAGGAGTAGTCGGTGCGGGGGGAATTGGCTTCGAGTTAGTCAGCTATATTCGCGGATTTGAGTATAACAAAGCGATGACGATGATGCTAGTTTTATTGGTTGTTGTGACTAGTATTGATGCGCTCAGCAGTCAATTGCGGAATAAGTTTAAATCAGATTAAAATCTAATTGTCTATGGAACCCATTTGGTATCTTAGGAAGCGATAGCAAGGCGCTTAAGCATAAGCCTGATGAAGCAAAGGTGAATTCTGGCATTAGCATTCAAAAACTACTGATGGTATACAGGAAGTTAGCATCAATGTAGATGGTGGTTATAGTCCTTCGCTAGTAACAGTGAAGCGTGGACTACCCGTGCGCTTAAAGTTCATGCGTCGCGATCCTAGTGGCTGTCTGGAAAAGGTTCTATTTCCTGACTTCCACATCGCTCAAGATTTAGCTATAAATGCAGTCACACCTGTTGAATTTACGCCTCAAACTGTTGGAAACTATCAATTCTCATGCGGAATGAATATGTTTCATGGAGCAATCAAGGTGGAAGAGTAATACCAATCGTCAAACTGGCTTTGCCAGTTTGACGATTGGTATTACTCTTCACTGGGATTAGCAATTTCAAACTTAGTGCGTGGTAAAGCCGACACTATCGCATCGAGAACTTTACTCACAGGAATGATCTCCATTCCATAGTCCTGCATCACTTGCATACTCGGAATGATGGCGCGTTTAAATCCTAACTTTGCCGCTTCCTTTAGTCGTAAATCTAGCTGCGATACTGGGCGCACCTGTCCACCAAGCCCCACTTCACCAATCATCACTGTACGCGGATCGACTGTGCGATCGCGAAAACTTGCCGCCACTGCGATCGCTACACCCAGATCCACCGCAGGTTCCGCTACATTCAATCCACCTGCCGCCGCGACATAAGCATCAAGTTTTGACAAAGGAATCCCAATTCGCTTTTCGAGTACGGCAAGAATTTGTAGAAATCGATTTGTCTCAATCCCTGTTGTCGTGCGGCGTGGCGAAGAATAACTGGTGGGACTAACGAGGGCTTGTAGCTCTACCACAATCGGGCGCGTTCCCTCACAGGCGACAATTGTGGCTGTTCCGGGAACAGATTCATCGCGATTACCAAGAAATAATTCAGAAGGATTGGACACCTCACGCAAACCGCGATCGATCATTTCAAATACGCCGATTTCTTGCGTTGCGCCAAAGCGATTTTTGACCGATCGCAATAACCTATGCGTAGCAAAGCGATCGCCCTCAAAGTAGAGAACCGTATCCACCATATGTTCTAAAACTTTGGGTCCCGCGATTGAGCCTTCTTTAGTCACATGACCAACGATAAATAGAGATATATTCTCCCGCTTAGCCACTCGCATCAGAGCCGCCGTACATTCCCGCACTTGCGAAACAGAACCAGGTGCAGCATTCAAATTAGAGAAGTAGAGCGCTTGAATACTGTCGATTACGGCGACTTTGGGACGCAATGATTGTAGTTCTCTGAGAACTGTTTCTAAATCAGTTTCCGCTAATAAATAGAGATCATCAGAATTTTCTTCTAAGATGCCTAATCGTTGCGATCGCAGTTTCACCTGTTGCGCTGACTCCTCCGCGCAGACATAGAGCGTAGGATAGCGACTCATCAATTTTTGCGCCATGCCTAATAACAGCGTACTTTTGCCAATCCCTGGTTCACCGCCAATCAGCACAAGCGAACCTGCGACAATGCCACCACCTAAGACGCGATCGAGTTCTTCATAGCCAGAAGGCGATCGGGCTTGGTCATTGTCGGTAATTTGCGAGAGGGTTAAGGATTCTCTAGGTTTGGCTTTGCCCGTAGATTTTGCTGTACCGAGATGCGAGAATGTTGCGATCGCATTGGTATTTGTGGATATGACAGGTATTAATTCCTCTTGCAAAGTTCCCCAACTGGAGCAAGCGGGACATTTCCCATACATCTGCGGGAAGTCTTCTCCGCAGTTATTACATACATATCGACTTTTTGCTTTTGCCATTATTCAAAATCTAGGGGATTAAAAGTGATTGAAGATTGGGCGCTATGACGTACATAAAGAATGTGTACAGTGTTTTCTCTAATATAGCAATGAAAGTTTTGCTTAGGACATAAAAACCAAATAAATGAAGGCGGAGCTTTGCTCTACCTTCATTTATTTGGTTTTTGAATTGTCCTATCTATCTCTTACGTTGCTATAGCAAAAACTATTCGATATTTATTTCTTGATTTACCATAAAGAATCTGTCTGATTTCTTCGGAAGTAGAATGGTTCTCCTTGATTAAGGGGCAACGTCTGGGCTTATCTTGTAACGTGGCGATCAAATTCATTAATCCTCTGAACCATTGATCTGCATATTCTGGGTTACGCTCCTTTAGCCATAGATATATTGACTCTATTTGTTGCTCTGAAGAACGAGTTAGTTTAACTTGAAATTCCATGTTTTTTCTGCATTTCTTCGACAAATTGGTTCAAAGGTCTAGTGTGACCCTGTGCCAAGTCGTCTAATCCTTTTTTAATGCCAATGATGGTTTCTAGTTCTTCAATTGTATTGAGCAACTGTTGATAGGATGTTGCGTCTTGTACGACTAATTCGGCTTTGCCATTGATGGTTAATACAATGGGATGTCCAGTATTTCTCATCTGGGTGATAAGTTCATTGGTATTACGCTTGAAAGTAGACAGGGGTTGAATGTCTTGACTGAGGTTAATCATAGGGCTGTTGCACTAAATTTGCATTCAATTTAATGCTAGCATAAAATAATAAAATTGGTATTTGTGGGCATGATAAGAGTCCGTCAAAATTATGCGGATTGTAAGGTCGAGATTGCGTAAGGTCTTTAAAACTTCCACATAACATCAGGTTGTTCGTTGATGAACTGACGTGACACAGAAGTTTTGGATTTTCAAACCGTCATTTCCTTTTGATACCGTCAACTCGATCACACTACAGTTATTTAGACAGCTATCAGCTTCTCTCGATTAAGATTTTGGAGAATACTAATCTGACCAATACGCTGAAATTCTTTGCTACTTTTATCAGCTAAATGTAAAACCCAAGGTAGCCTACATGAGCGGAAGCCACTAGCGGGATGTAACTGAGTTAAATGATATGTTTGTAAAGCTAATAATTCTAGAGATGCATTTCCATACTCATGAACAACTCTCAGTGGTCGCGCACTACCAATAGTTCCACCTTTTTTTGTCGCTATCGGTTGACTAGTCACTAGAAGAAAAGAGTGTTCGTTAGGATTAAACACAACACTACCAATTTGAGCATCTCGATATACCTTTTCCGAACCTTGATCTATTTGCAACCCCATTCTTCCTGAACCACTTTTACGAACACTTACAATGTCAACTGCAATATCTTTCTCTTGCAATGCACTTATGGTTTGCTGAAATTCTCCTTCTTGAACTAATCCATCTCTCATTAGTAGGATACGACTAGGATAGCGATCGCAAATTTTGCGAAATCTGAGAATTAGTTTAGACACAGTTTGCCAAACCGCTTGCCCCGAGAAGCGCTCGCCTCTTTGTACATCAGGAAGTTCCCATCCTAAACTTTGTCCATCCGCCATTACCGCAAAAGCCGACGTACCATAATAAAGCTCACGGTTTGTTCCTGTATCAAAGCCAATAATTAACTCGGCTGCTTCAGGATGCTCTAATGGCTCTAATCGAACGGTTTGCCATCCTGCTTTACACAGTAACCCCAAAACCACATTCATAGCTTTAAATGCATCAGCTTTTGGGAAAGGCAGTATAAATTGGGTGGCAATGCCAGCTTGCAATGCCTCTACTCTAATTTGCTTTTTTCGAGCATTTGGCAACCAAGGGGCAACTACTAGAATCGTTTGTATCCCAGTTTCTGCCCATTCTTGCCAAAATATTTGTCGGTCTAGGTCATCTTGCGGTAGATCTTTTTCTGTTTTATAAGAAGCATAATCAATTTCAGTACCGCTATTTTGTGCGACTGTTTTCAGGCACTTCTCAACTTCTTCAGGATATTTATGTGCTTCGTTGTGTAGATTTAGACAACCAAACTTAACTTCTCCAACCCTGACACACCCTTTGTAGCGAACCATGCCTGTTTTATCAACTTCTCCATTTTTAGCAAATAGCTTTCCCTTCGGTAAAATAAATCCATTTACAGTGGAAGCTTGAGAGATCGTTGAAACTCCATAAATGTCTTTGATGATTCTGTTTGCAGTTTTTTCTGATTCTTTCAGACGAACATCTAAAGACTTTCTGATATACTCAGATATCGATTCCAATTTTTTCTGTTCTTCAGACTCAACCCTTTCCGCTACATTAGCTAGCATCTCCATTGTCAAACAAGGTGAAAGTCTTTGGGACAGATGAGCGACTGGTTGAGCATTCCAACTATTACTAGTTTTTTTAACATAGACAACACGGGAATTTTGAATTACTTCCTCAGTTGCTCCGCTTTGTTGATGATATTCTGCCAACGTTATGCCCAAGCCTTCAATGATAACTTGTTCTGGAGTTTGATCAGAAATATCTTCGTATTGCCAATTGATATAATGGTTGTCTTTGTCTTTGTAGTTATTGCGTACATATCTAATAGGCGCATCAGGATATTTATCTTGCCATTCGTGGAGTGTCCAAGGGGTGTAGAAACGATGATGTAGATCAATTTCTAGATAGAATGAACCATCGACATCAATAGTGACATCTATTCTTCTTCCTTTATGAATTTCCCATCCTTCACCACACTTTTCCGTCCCATCTTCTCCAGTAACCCACCAGATCAAACCACCTTCAGATGCTTTATCAATTGCAGATTTATTCCACTTTTTTAAATTGGCTTCTAAGAATTTTCTTTCTAGTTGTTCAATTCCTTGTCTCTCATTGGAAATGGTGTAATCTAAAACTTTTGAGTTAATAAGTTTTAGATTACACCATTTGTCGCTTTGTAATTTTGTTGAATCAATAAGCTGCTTGGCAATAATCTTATTCCCCAATCTGACCGCAGGAACTCCAAGTTTGTAACATATACTAGCGATCGCTCTTTGCTCGTCTCCATGTACAGGATTTTCTTTAAAATTACAGCTATATTGATGGACTGTACAATCAGACTCAGTTAACTTTTTAACGAAAAAGCGATTTAAAACTAGCGAAGTTTTTTCAAACATAGATTTGGATAGATCGTCAAATCCCAGTATATGATTAAATCAAGATAATTTTAGAATAATTCCTAGAAAAAGTGATTTAACTGAGTCGATATCAGCTCTCTGAAATTAAATCTATGTAAAATTCAGTGCAATCTCCTCTCTAGGATCGTGCGCTTTAGTTTTGCGAGATCGCAAACAAAGCGCAGGAAAAGCTTGTATAGTATGATCGCCTATCTTGTAGAATGCGTTAAAGAAATGTAGCGCCCATTTTTAATTTCTTTTGATGCCTGTTGTTAATGCGTTACGCTGCGCTAACACATGTTACTACTGTTGGGAGATCGCATAAGCAAAATTAGTTTTGCACGATCGCAAACAGAGCATCTAAAGCGATCGCCACATCAGGAAAAGCTTGCATAGTAGCAGTATCATTGCTATTCAAAATCAATTCTTCACGATAACTTCCATCCTCTGGTTGACGGAATATGTAAACTTGTCGCTTTTGTAAATCGAGAATCCAATATTCTAAAACTTGATTTTTGCCATAAATACGCGCTTTTTGCTTGCGATCTTTTGAGATAGTCCAATCAGCAACTTCTATCAACAGATAAATATCAGGGGCTTCAGGATGTCTAAATGAATATTCATGATTCTCAAACCTGACAACAGCAATATCTGGTTCTGGCTCAGAATCATTTCCTAATATCACTGGCAACTGTGTGCGAATATAAGCCTTACCTTTTAACATTTCGTAAAGATAATTAGCACTACGTTGCACACTTGCCGCATGAAATGGTCTTTGTGGACTCATACAAACAATTTTTCCTTCCAACAGTTCTACGCGATCGTCCTCATCCAAAACTCCCACCTCGATCATTTGGTGATAATCCGCGATCGACCAAAGATGAATCTGAGGTTCTTGTTCTTGTTCTGTTTCAGTTATAGTTGCTTGCATGATACTTCTGCTCACAGCTTAGTTATGTAGATTTTAGCAAAAATAATAAAGCCGTGCGATCGCCAATCTGGTAGCGTGCGTTAATGAAATGTAACGCACATTTTTGATATTTGTTATTAATGCATTATGCTGCGCTGACACATGCTACTAAAGTAGAATCTCTAGCGATCGCTAAAGCATATCAGGACGACGCTGTTTTGTTCTTAAAATTTGTTGTTCCTTTCTCCATTCCGCTATCAACTTATGATTGCCCGATCGCAATACTTCGGGAACTTCCCAACCACGGAATACTGATGGTCTTGTATATTGTGGATAATCTAATAATCCATCTTCAAAACTCTCAAACTTAAGCGAATCTTCTTTCCCAACTGTCCCTGGACGTAACCGCACCACTCCATTAATCAACGCTAGCGCAGGAATCTCACCACAGGTAAGAACAAAATCGCCAAGAGAAACTTCACGAGTGACTAAATGCTCACATACCCGCTCATCAACTCCCTCATAACTGCCACAAATGAGAACTAGCTGATCGTAAGTTACTAACTCCTTCAATAGATCCTGCTTCATCGGCTCACCTTGTGGAGTTAAGTAAATAATTTCTCGCTTTGGCAAAATTGGCAATGACTCAACTGCCGCAAAAATTGGATCGGGCTTCATCAACATGCCTACACCGCCGCCGTAGGGTTCATCATCGACGCGATGGTGTTTATCAATGGTGAAATCTCTGGGATTAGTCAGATATACATCGGCAATTTGATTTGCGATCGCCTTACCCAGCAAACTTGTTTGCAATGGCGAGGTAAAAAATTCAGGGAACAGGGTGACAATATCTATACGCATAAATAAATTCTATAGTAGAGGGCAGCGCTACGTGCTTCCATCTACCTTTTAAAATCGCGATGCTGTCTGTTGCTGAAACTGAAAAAATAATTTTAGATCTGGTCAAACCTTTTGATCCTGAAATCGATAGTGAAATTTTGCCCTTGTCGAAAGTGCTAAATCGAATTCTTGCCGAAGACATTAGCAGTAATCTCGACTTTCCTCATTGGGACAACTCAGCGATGGATGGCTATGCTTTGCGCTATGCCGATTTAGATAATTTACAGGAATTAAAACTAGCGATCGCCTCGGATGAAATTCCCGCAGGTGTCGCAATTTCTCAGTCATTAAATCAAGGCGAATGTGTAAGGATTTTTACAGGTGGTATGTTGCCTCTTGGCGCAGATACGATCATCATGCAAGAAGACACAGAACGCATTAATAATTTTTTGTATCTAAAAGTAAAACCGACTCAAGGAGAATATGTGCGCCGCAAAGGAGAATTTATTCAAGCTGGTACGACTCTGCTCAAGGCAGGAACAAGATTAGGTGCGACAGAAATTGGGGCTTTAGCCTCAGCAAGATGTCAAACAGTTAAAGTTTATCGACAACCCAAAATAGCAATTATTTCCACAGGCAATGAATTAATCAGCCTTAATAGTTCCAATCCGTTTCAGTTAGGACAGATTATTGATTCAAACCTATATGCATTATCGACATTGCTCGAACAATCAGGAGCGATCGCAATTTCTTTTGGGGCAGTGCATGATCATCAAATCGAATTGGAATCTGTAATGCAAAAGGCGATCGATTCAGCCGATATTGTCATTTCCACAGGCGGCGTTTCTGTTGGTGATTATGACTATATCGAAGAGATACTCGAAAAAATGGGTGCTGATATCCATGTGCGTTCAGTAGCAATTAAGCCAGGAAAACCTTTAACAGTCGCTTCCACTTCATCTGTTCTTAATGTGAATAGAAGTGAGGATAAAATCATCTATTTCGGAGTTCCTGGAAATCCTGTTTCAGCAATGATGATCTTTTGGAGATTTATTCGTGGCGCGATCGCCAAATTAAATGGATCGCATAAAACTCACTGGTATCCACAATTTATCAAAGCTACCACTACGGAAGATTTACACTCACAAGGGCTGCGTGAGACCTATTTATGGGGGACATTAACTTATCAAAAAGGAAGCCCCATTTTTCAGCCTGTGAAGAATTATAGTTCTGGGAATCTGATTAGTGCGATCGGTACAAATGCTTTAGCAGTAATGCGGATAAATCAAACCTATGTAACTGCGGGAGAAGAAACTATTATTATGTTAATCTAATCATAATTTTCCATTATGTTACTAAATCATTGTTAACTGTATAATTTAGGGGGCATGGGCAAAAGACAACGTAACGAATCTATGTGTTATTGACAACTAACGGTATCAAGCACATGTATGCAAAGTTTTCCTCTAATCTATAGGGCATATTTTATGGCTGCTTGCATCATTGAGGATGTTCTTCTTATGCCATTAGACAAAAAAAATTTAACTAATGAAAACATAGTTACCCTTTTGAGAGGATATAGAATTTCTCCCTCTGAGCCTTTACAGCAGCAGCTAATTGAAATTCATATGGGTTTGATCCGTGAAACGATCACTTCTTTACCAATCTCCTTAATTAACCAAAAAAAAATTGGTGAGCGTCGTTCCAGTGATCGCCCAGACAGAAACGAACGTCGAGTATCTAATCGCAGAGTTGGGGAACGTAGATCTAGCGATCGCGAATTGCTCGAAGTTGGCAAACAAGGCTTAAAAAAAGCGTTAACTCAATTTAATCCTGAGACAAATCCAAATTTTTCTGAATTTGCGCGATCGCATATTCATCAGCATTTAGAGAATTTTTTGCAAAGACAGTACCTCGACAGTCGAAATGAACCTCAAGAAGTCGAAGAAGCTGATCTGCAAACTACGATTACCCGAAAACAAGAAACTCTAGAAATTTTACAAGCCTATCGTACTAACCCATCCATCAAACTACGGAACAAATTAGTTAACCTGAATATTGGCTTGGTTCGTCGCGAAGCCTATCATTGGAAAAACCAATGCCAAGAAAGCTTTGAAGACTTGATGCAGGTTGGCTCGATTGGCCTAATTAATGCGATCGAGCGATTTGATGTTAGTAAAGGAAACGCTTTTAGCTCTTTTGCTGTGCCCTATATCAAGGGAGAAATCCAACATTATCTCCGCGATAAAAGCCCGACGGTGAGAATGCCTCGTGCTTGGCTGACAACCTATAACCAAGGCTGTAAGATCATTCGTAATAGGCAGACGGAGACTGGTCGGGAGCCGACAAGCCAAGAAGTAGCTAACGAGCTAGGTATTACTGTTAATGAATGGTATGACATTA
Source organism: Pseudanabaena sp. M085S1SP2A07QC (assembly GCA_020404895.1). Lineage (GTDB taxonomy): Bacteria > Cyanobacteriota > Cyanobacteriia > Pseudanabaenales > Pseudanabaenaceae > Pseudanabaena. Next base: position 14,810 of record JADBWK010000060.1, read on the forward strand.
AACTCGCCTGTCAAAACCGATCGCCAATCAGTCTTGACACGCCAATCGATCAAAGCGAAGATAGCTCGACATCCATTGGAGATCTAGTTACTGATCACAAATATCAAAGCTTTCAACTTGCCCAAGAAGATAATATTCGGCTCCAACAAGCTCTTGATCTGTTAGAAGATCGCACCCGTGAGGTTGTTGAGTTTGTATTCCTCAAAGAATTTACCCACCGTGAAGTTGCTGAAACATTAGGAATTAGTGCTGTCACTGTTTCACGACAACTCAAAAAAGGCTTAATCGCCCTCAAAAAGATTTTAGCTACACCCATCGAATAAAAAACAGAATCACAGATTATAGGGATTAAAGGGTTTCACAGATTAAAAATCCGTGTAATCCTTTAATCCGCTTAATCCGTGATTCTGCCTTTTGATTCAGACTAGATAGCAGTAGTAGCTTGCAATCTAGCGCGAGCAAGACTCAAACTTTGCTCAGCTTGAATCTTGCCTTGCTTATCTTCAGCCTTGATACCAGCCAAAGCTTGCTCAGCTTCTTCAAGTTTTTTACGCGCTTCATCAGCATTGATAGTGCTGCCTAATTCGCCACTACGAACCAAGACAGTTACTTCGTTTTCTTCAACTTCAGCAAAACCACCCGTAAGAGCGATCGCAGCCCAAGCTTTATCCTTACGAAAACGTAACACGCCTGTCTCCAGCGCCGAAATCAGAGGTGCGTGACCAGTCAAAATACCCAATTGCCCTGAAGAACTAGGTAAAATCACTTCCTCTGCGACAGTATCCACAATCGTTTGATCTGGGGCAATTACTTTTACAGTTAGGGTCATGATCTACTTACCAGCTTTTAACTTTTCAGCTTTTTCGATTACTTCATCAATGTTGCCAACGAGGTAGAACGCTTGCTCAGGAAGATCATCGAGTTCACCCTTAAGGATGCGATCGAATCCACTGATGCTTTCTTCGAGAGTGACATACTTACCAGGAGAACCTGTGAATACTTCAGCAACAAAGAATGGCTGAGACAAGAAACGCTCAATTCTACGGGCGCGGGCTACAGCCAATTTATCATCTTCAGAAAGTTCATCTAGCCCCAAGATCGCGATGATATCTTGAAGTTCTTTATAACGCTGAAGAATTGCTTGTACGCCACGAGCAACACGGTAATGCTCGTCACTGACGACACCTGGTTGCAACATTGTCGAGGAAGAATCAAGAGGGTCAACCGCAGGATAAATACCCTTAGAAGCCAAACCGCGAGACAACACGGTGGTTGCATCAAGGTGGGCAAATGTGGTTGCAGGAGCTGGGTCAGTCAAGTCATCCGCAGGTACATAAACCGCCTGTACAGAGGTAATCGAACCTTCGGTGGTTGATGTAATGCGCTCTTGTAAAGCACCCATATCTGTTGCGAGTGTTGGCTGATAGCCTACAGCCGATGGCATCCGACCAAGTAGGGCTGATACTTCCGAACCAGCTTGGGTAAAGCGGAAAATATTGTCAATGAACAACAATACGTCTTGCTTGGAGACATCACGGAAATATTCCGCCATGGTCAAGGCTGTTAAACCGACACGCATACGTGCACCAGGTGGCTCGTTCATTTGACCATAAACAAGAGCGAGGTACTGAAGTACTCCCGATTCTTTCATTTCATGGTAGAGGTCATTACCTTCGCGGGTACGTTCGCCGACACCGCCAAACACCGACACACCAGAGTGCTTTTTAGCGATGTTGTTAATTAATTCTTGAATTAATACGGTTTTGCCTACGCCAGCACCACCGAATAGTCCAATTTTGCCACCACGTCGATAGGGTGCAAGAAGGTCAATTACCTTAATGCCCGTTTCAAAGGTGCTTGGCTTGGTTTCTAAAGATGTAAATTCAGGAGATGGACGGTGAATTGGAAATTTTTCTTCGGTTACAACGGGACCTAATTCATCAATAGGTTCGCCCAACACGTTAAAAATTCTGCCTAATGTATTAGGTCCGACAGGAACAGAAATTGCTGCGCCTGTATCGGTTACACTCATACCTCTAACGATGCCGTCAGTGGTACTCATTGCCACAGCTCGAACTTGATTTCCACCTAGTAATTGCTGAACTTCACAGGTGACATTAATGTCTTGTCCTGCGGAGTTACGACCAGTTACGATTACGGCGTTATAAATTTCGGGGACTTTGCCACTGGGGAATTCAGCATCAACAACAGGACCAATGACCTTTGTGATGCTACCTACGGATACTTTCTCTGCGGTTGTTACCATGCTTGCTGTTTACTCCAGCCTCTAACTCAGAATCTAAAAAATTTGCAATGAAATGACGTGCAAGAAGATATACGCAAGAAAATGCAGTACATCATACAAGATCAAACTCTAATGAGTTTAACTTTTTTACACTCAGATATAAAGCTAACCGCTTCTTAAAATATCATTTAATGGGGCTCTAAAGATCGTTGGTTTCCTGAAAACATCAATTCTCAGGGTAAAAATTGGTTTCATAACGAGAAATAAGTAAGTACGCTTAATTAATTACACATCCCAACCCGTAAGATAGCGGCCCTGCGGGGCGCTATCTTACGGGTTGAGGTAGAGCTTATTCTGCGCAGGTACTTATTATCCTGAAAAAATCTTAAATTTTCTACTACTCCCTTCCCATTGAAAAATTAGACGTTGCGGCGCTTTGCGCCGCAACGTCTAATTCTTGGTTTTATATGGCTATTTCTTTGGTGGGAAGGGAGTATGAGTCAGTTAGTTTTGTATATTGCATTGAGTCTGGATGGCTATATGGCGAGAACTTGTGGGGAGGTTGACTGGCTATTTACTGACCAAGATTATGGATATGAGGATTTTTATGCGACATGCGATCGCCTAATCATGGGGCGAAATACCTATAAACAGATCCAATTTTGGGGTGTTTATCCCTATCCTGATAAGCAAGGTTTTGTATTTTCCCGAACTATCTAACATGATAGCGATGAAAATGCGAATTTTGTTGCAGGTGATCTAGTTAGCTTTGTTAAAAATTTAAAATTGCAAGATGGCAAAGATATTTGGCTAGTTGGTGGAGCCGCGATCGCTAAAACCTGTTTAGAAAACAATCTTGTCGATAGGTTTATTCAGTCGATCCATCCCATTATTTTAGGCGAAGGCATCGCATTGTTCCCTCAGACTCAGTCAACTTTGTCTTTAAAGTTATAGCATAGCAAGACTTTTGAGACAGGATTAGTGCAGCTTACTTATTCCAATGGTTAATCCCAAAACACAAAATGGCTACGCCATTTTGTGTTTTGGGAAAAGTCCAATAAATCTAGGAAACTAATCCTTTTTGATAAAGTTCAGTCAATTCACGCAAAAAATTTAAACTCTGCTTACCAGTCATCGAGATTGGTGAAAATGTATCCGAACTTGAGTATTTCAAGATAATATCGCGCACTTCGGCGTGATTCCCAAGTTGGACAACCTTCATCGACCATAGAGCAAAATCACGATGCTCAATTTCTGAGAAGTCAATCAGTTCAGCGTTAACATGACGCTTATCTAGCAGAATTCGATTATAGGTTTGGCTAATCACACGCCGACTGCCCTCTAGTACCTGCAAAAACATCGAATCACCAAAACTCAACATTCCCGTAATTCCTACTTTTTTGTTGTTACGTTCGGACTTCTCCAAAATTTCAACCAAGTCGGGATATTCTAGTCCTGCGATCGCCTAGCTAACGTAGATTAAACGATATAGCAATGTAAGCTTTGCTCAGGACATAAAACCCAAAAGATGGCAGAGCAAAGCTCTGCCATCTTTTGAGTTTTGAATTGTCCTATCTATCTCTTACGTTGCTATAGAGAGTCATAGATTTATTCATTGCCAAGTAATGTATATAAGACTACCAAAAATCGCCAATGATTTGTCGCACACAATTAACCCAAGAGAGAGTAGCAGCGCAAAGCGCTACTACTCTCTCTTGACTCTAGCTACGCAGATCTATTTTTTGATCCATACAGAAACTGAGCCACCATTGCAACAAAACTCTGCCCAGCCTTCGTCGTTGGTGGTCACAGGCTCAGCAACATGCTCCGTGATATCAGTATAGGTACTATTAGGATGACCGACATTCATCCATTTCCGTCCGTCTTCGCCGTTACTAAGTACTACCGCCATACCACCAGAATGCTCTTCATCTCCCAATCTTGTCCAACCAATCGTATTAGGATGGTCGAAATAGTCTAACTGATCGCCATAGCAATAGGTTTGCCGCGCAAAAAGGAACTTATCAAGTACCCATTGGTGGCTCTCCATCCAAATTTCGTACTCATTGCCATCTTTACCCCAATCCTTGTAATGTGCGCCGTAGTAATCACCGTAAAAAATACAAGGATATCCTTCCTTGCCGTAGCAAAATCAGCGCGTAGGCAAGGGGCTTAAACCAAGCCTCGACAATTGATTCTAGAGACTGCAATGGCTGAGAGTCATGGTTATCTACAAAGGTAACCGCGAGAGTCGGCTGATCTTTGACCAATGTATTGTCAAAAATTTGGCTGAGGTCATAATCTTGTCCTGCTTGACTGGCAAGATGGAAATTTAAATGCAAAGGGGCATCAAATAGATCGACCTTGCCCTCGGTAATAGCAATGAAATTATTTAAAGTTTCTACTTCGTAAGACCAATATTCTCCCACTGCAAATAGATCCCGTTTGGCGTGATGACGCACATGCTCTAACCATCCTGGGAAAAATCCTGCTGACACATGCTTAACCGCATCAAATCGGAATCCATCGACATGGGTTGTGTCATACACCCATTCCCCCCAATATTTGAGTTCTCCTTGTACTTCAGAATTTCGCATGTCAAGGTCGCAACCCATTAAATAATCAAAGTTCCCTTTTTCGAGATCAACGTCCTTATCAAAGGATTTACCCTTAAGCAAATAGATAGCGTCTTCACCTTCGTTATAAACGTTGTAATCGATCGCATCAAAATGCCACCAATGCCATTCCATCGTCGAATACTTGCCTTTACGACCCTCAAAAGTAAAGTGAGTCCAAGCTTTGATGTGTTGATATTCGCCGATCGCCTGATTCCGATTTTCCGTATTAAATGGTGTTGCTTCCATTTCTTCTTCGCGATCGGCTCCTAGTTTGTGATTAAACACTACATCGGCATAAACATTAATTCCCACTTTCTGTGCGGCTTTAATGGCGCGAATATATTCATCTTTAGTCCCATATTTGGTTCTTATAGACCCTTTTTGGTCAAACTCGCCAAGGTCAAACAAGTCATAAATGCCATAGCCCACATCCATGCCCCCAGCCGTACCTTTATAAGCAGGTGGTAACCAAATGGAAGTAACTCCAATTTTCGCTAATTCCTCGGCTTGCTTGGCTACTTGATTCCACAGACTGCCATCATCTGGTAAGTACCAGTGAAAGTACTGCATCATCACGCCATTCTGGTCAGACATAGTTGACATTCTCTATATAAAGGTTAAAAAACAAATCTAGGAATAAAGAAATTATTGCTTAATTACGAGACTAATTGAGCAATAAATATTTTGAAAAAGCTGGTGATATCCATATATGTTGACTAAACAACCTATATTAATTTTTGTGTTGTATTTAATCAAGTTACTCATTTCACTCAATAAATCACTCATAAGGCTGCAAAAGTAAATTTGTGAAAGAAAAAATAACGGACATTAATTATGAGTTTACAAGAAAGAGCTAAAGCCGCAGCCAAAAATATTGAAGGCAAAATTGAAGAAGCTGTAGGAAATATCACTCATGACTCTTCAAGAGTAATCGTCCAAAGGGTTAACGAAAATTAAAGATTAGAGGGGACAAGATGAGGTAGGTTGAAAAGCATGACAGAGGAAATCGACCTAGGCGGGATAAAAGTCCCATTAACAGACTTGGAAACGACACCAGAGAGCATCAA
>JADBWK010000061.1 GCA_020404895.1 Pseudanabaena sp. M085S1SP2A07QC
AGATCACCCTACTGCTGAGCAAATCTTGAACGATCTCAATCAAAATGCGCCCACTTCTTCACAAGCAACCGTTTATCTCTCACTGCAAACTTTGCGTGATGCAGGACTTGTGCGTGAAGTTCTATTAGAACAAGGTGTATGTCGCTATGATGCCAATGTCGAACCACATCATCACTTCCGATGCAAATGCTGTGGAGAAATCGAAGATATTGCGTGGAATGCTTTTGCAGGGTTGGGTTTCCAACAAATTCGCGCAGGCTTAAAAGTTGATAACTACGAAGTAACTGTTACTGGAATATGCGATCGCTGCGATCTATAAGCATCATAAAAGAAGAGTCTTTACACACTCTTCTTTTAATCATCTGGATTTAAATCACCCATAAACCCCTCAGAACGGATGTCATCAGGCGTAATTAATCTTGCTTTATCACTAGAGCCATCTAAATCACGAATCGATAGGTCATTACTACGGATTTTTTCTTGATATTTCTCTGAGGATCTTTGACGGCGGGGGCGACCCAAAGATTTTAAGCCAGCTTTAATTCCAGCAAATGCGCTTTTAGTCGCGATCGTAGCGCTAGAAGCACTTTGACGTACACCTTTAATGCCATCATTAACTTGCTTAACCGCCTCACCCTCACTTTTTGCGCCTTGATTTAGCTCATCACTTAATTCACTTAGCTCCAAACCAGTCATCCGAATGGCTTCAAGAGTAGCAGGTAGCTCCCTAGTCAAAGTATCTGCTAAACGCACAACACTATTTGCGGCTTTCCCTAGCTCTTGGAATGCAGGAATTGCCGTGAGCAAAAGAATTGTCAGGCAAACGACTACTAATAAAAATGATAGACCTAGTAGGAAGATAGCTTCTGACATAATTTCTTATAAGTGCTTGACTAAGTACTTGCTCTTTAATTGTCTAATCTTCATCTTCAACGGGAATATCGTCTATTTCTATGGATGAGTCATTAGATGTATTTACCATCGATAGAATTAACTCATCTTGGAGTTTGCGGCTAGCCTCTTGTCCAGTTGCGATCGCTTCTTGCAATCTAATCAATGCCTCATCAATAGTACGCTGAGCCTGCACAGTCAATCGATCAGCTTGATATTGCACATTAGCACTGACTTCCTCCGCTAGTTTGGGTAGGGCTTTGGCAGATCGCTTTAAATCCTGACGAGTTTCTTTACCTGAGCGAGGCGCAAACAAAATACCCAATGCAGTACCGATTACAGTACCCACAATTACTCCACCAAAGAATTTACCTGCGCCGTTTGACATTATGCTTGCTCCCTGACGACCTGCTGCCTGACGACCTATTACTTGATTTGTGATTTAAGGAGTTTGGCGTACCTTTACCAGACTTTTGCCAACGACTCCCTAAAAAGGATACACCACGTCCAAGCACAGACAATAATTTCTGAATTCTTTCCAATTGCATTTGCAGCTTTTGATACTGATCCCGCAATGCTCCTACATTGTCACGAGCAATCTCAAGACTTGGCGAAGATACTTGCAACCCATTTTGACAGGCTTTTGTCCAGCCATCTACAGTTTTGACTGTAGCTATAAGTGCTTTTTTAAACATCCAGACCTGCCATGCTGCCCATAGCAATCCCGCACTAAGTGTTAATTGTATGGCGATCACAATCCAAATCATTGCTTTTCAAAAAGACCTCATAGAATTTTTAAGATTTGTAATATAGGAGAAAGATTTGATTAGGTTAATTTTTTTTAAATTGATCTATTTTTACTGATTTTCTAACTGATTTCTTTAACTAACTTTATTTATAACAATTTTTAACTTTATGAGGAGTATATAGTAATCCTATGTAAGTAGCGATAAATGATTGGCTTATCATAAGAATACTAAGTCTTTAAGCCGCCAATTCGCCAGTGATTATGCTACCCAATTGCGATAAAAAGGGTAGAATACTGTTAGATTTTGCTTAATCTAAATTCAGTTTCAGCAAGTGACAGAATATGTCAGCAAAAGCCACGAATCTGAAAAAGGAACTCAAAATTTATTAAACAAGTCTCACAATATATAAATAGATTATATTGGCAATTGATTGAGATGCATACAACAAAGTTGTCTAACAGTTCAGTGACTCTTCTACACCCACACCCCTATCTAATCGTTCATGCAGATGAGGGGCAGCAAATGATCCCACTTATCAATGCAGATTTTTGGACAATTGGGAGGGGCTATGATAACTCAATTGTATTAACAGATAAATGGGTATCACGCTATCACGCCACATTACAAATTGTTGGCGCGTCCAAAAATGATGGTTTCGACTCATCGATAAGGGGAGAATCTAAACCTCGCAATACTAATACTAATAATGAGTCGGGTAGCTTTTACTTGGTAGATTTTGGTAGTCGTAATGGCTCTTTCATGCGTGGACAGAGAATTACCTTTCCAATTTTGCTAAAAAGCGGCGATCGCATGACTATTGGCAAAACTGATATCGATTTCTTTTCACCTCACAAACGTGAGCCTCACCGAACTCCTAGTGAGCATATGAGATTATTCCATCAACCAACTGCTCCTGTGTCTCGTACTTCCCTAACCCCTTCCGAGGAGCGTGTATTCTGGCAGGTAGTCCAAGGCTTTACTAACAAAGAAATTGGTAAGCGTTTGCAAATTAGTCCACGTACAGTCCAAACTCACCTCAGCAGTATCATGACTAAGCTGAATTTAGAAAATCGTTCCCAGATTGTGCGCTACGCCTTTGAGCAAAGCTATAGACCTAACCCAGACAGCACCGCCGATAATAAAGATTTAAACAATTAATAAAGATGAAGAGCGCAATGCACTCTTCATCTTTATTTTAGTCTATCCAGATGAACAGCCAAAAAGATTGCAAAGCAATCTTTTTGGCTGTTCATCTGGAT
>JADBWK010000062.1 GCA_020404895.1 Pseudanabaena sp. M085S1SP2A07QC
CAGCAATTCTCATTATGACTTTTGATTTGCCTAAGCAGTCAAATTTTGAACGAAGGAATCTGCTTTTCAAAGATTGCTATTGCGAATATTCTCAATAGTAACCGCCAGATCAAGACAAAGTTTTCATAATGAGAATTGCTGCATCTCTGTGATTTGTTGTTTTACTGTTGCTAGATGACCTTTGTAGGTGTAATCGAGGATAAAAGTCTTGCGGGTACAGTTTTCGTTTCTAAGCATTTTGCGGATCAAAGCCATGTAGATAAAGGAGCAGGAGGTGTAGCGCTTATCGCCGTAGACAAAACCTGTATGCGAAGAATACCGAACGATGACAACGAGCAGTCACTGTGCAAAGATTAGTTCACAACTGGGTGAGACCTCATGTGAGTTTAGGGAAAAATAGGACTCCAGTTATGGCGATCGGGCTATATCATCGACCGCTTTCCATGCTGGAGTTGTTTTCACTACGGGGTTTTCTCTCCCTCACTACTTAACTGACCATTGCCACCCGATATAGCCTTAGCCACTTTTCTCAAGACAAATCAAAGCCCAAATAGTGAGACTCTGCGCGAAGCACAGCCTCTCACTATTTGGGCTTTATGTCCTAACAAGAATGGCGACAGCTATACATAGAAATGGTCATTAACACCTCTCCAGCTTCTTTTAAAATTAATATTTGTAACTTGAGTATCACTATAACCGATTGCCACTTTTTTGAATTCACCTCAAGGCACTACAAAAAACTCTTACTGCGATCGCTCAAACAAAGCCACCCACAAACGACGCGAGCCAATTTGGGAGCTATAAAACAGTAAATCTATTAATAGTTTTAAGGCTAAGCGTTGGATCTCTTCAGGTTTAGCTTGCTCCTCCTCAGCCATTCGCTCTTGATACAGACTATTAAAGCGATCAAGATAATCACCCAAAATAGGTTCGCGGTGGGGTGTACGCTTTAAAGCCGTACATTTCTCTAACTGAGCAACCGCATTACGGATCGGAAATTGTTGCTGCGCGGCAAGCGTACAACTAATTAAAGTCATAGCCCTCGCCTCATCAACATCTAGCTTCTTGCGCCCCTTGCCCTTGCGTAAGGGACTAGCCTGCCGCAAGCGCCATAACGTAATGCGATCGCTTAAAATCTCTTCAAATCCTAGCTTTTCGGCAACCGCCAACATCTCATCGGAACCAAGTCCCGTCAATGATTCTAGGGCAAGCAGCACTAAATCCAAATGCGCCTTGATGGCCTGCAACTGAGGCAAATCTGGATTTTCAAAGGATGGCGCAGGATTGGAGGTCATGAGTCAGAGCTAGATTTAATTTGAGGTAAAGGTGGTAAAGGTAAAGGACGATGTTTACTTCTTGACTTGTCGGTTATATCTTTAGTTGCATTATCCATCAAAGTAACATCGCCTAATTTCACACTTAATTTATCACTTGGTATATCAATTACTTCACCTCGTGAAGCACTCCGCGCTCTTCCTTGAGTTGCCCATGCTTGCATAAAGCTAATCTGTTCCCTAGCCGTACTAGCCAAGGGATAGGTTTCTGCGATCGCGCCTAAAATATCCTCAGTACTAACATCGCGCTGCTCATGGAAAGCTCGATACATGCCTTCAACGATCGCTTGTTCAATTTCTGCGCCACTAAACTCCTTAGAAATTGCAGCCATTTTATCAATGTCGAAATTGCGTAATTCCATCGGCCGGAACCGTTTCAAATGCAGCAAGAATATTTCTTTGCGTTCTTCATAGGTGGGTAGATTAATAAAGAACAATTCATCAAATCGTCCTTTTCGCAATAGTTCGGGCGGTAAAGCATGAATGTTATTCGCCGTAGCTACAACAAATACGGGACTAGATTTTTCCTGCATCCATGTTAGTAAAGTCCCCAACACACGCTGACTCGTTCCCGAATCGCCCGTACTGTTAGAAATACCTCCAAAAGCCTTATCGATTTCATCAATCCAGAGAATACAAGGAGCAAGAGCTTCGGCTAGCTGAATCGTTTGGCGAGTGCGGCTTTCAGACTGTCCAACTAGACTGCCAAATAAGCGCCCTACATCCAACCGTAATAGTGGTAACCGCCAAAGATTGGCGATCGCCTTGGCGCAGAGACTTTTCCCTGTACCTTGAATGCCTAATAGCAAAACACCGCGAGGATTTGGTAAGCCAAAGGCTCTTGCTTCGTCAGAAAAGGCTTGCTGACGCTGCATCAGCCAGAGTTTGAAATTATCCAATCCCCCAATGCTGTCTAGCGTTTCATTGGGTGTAAAAAATTCTAAAAACTCCGTTTGACGAATCCGTTTTTGCTTCTCAATTAAAACCCGATCAATATCTGATTCATTGAGAAAATGTTTCTGCACTATTGATTTAGATAGCGTATGGCAAATGCGATCGCGGGTCATACCCATACAAGCCTTAATCAATTGTTCAAGGCTGTTCCCTTCCATTCGTAACTGTTCAGGCGGAATCATCTGTTCGATGATATTCCGAATTTCTGTATTTTCAGGCAATGGGAAGTAGAGCACCGCAACCTGTTCTTCGAGTTCCGAAGGCATCTCCAGTAAGGGACTCAATAGAATCAAAGTCTTCCGTGAATTGCGAAAACTTCGATAGAGATTTCGTAGTTGGCGGACTAAAATTTCATCAAGACGCTGCGAGGCTAAGCGTCGATGTAAATCTCGAAATACATAAATAGTCGCCGCTTGCCGATCGCTAGTTTCAACAATTTGCAGAGCTTGCAGCAAATTATTTTTGCCTTCTTGATTATGCTCAAAACCACGCACGAGATCGTAATAGTGCATCTGACGTGGTGGCCCACATTCTTGGGCAACTTGGGCGATCGCCTTTTCAGCACGTTCTTCTTCCCATGTCACGACATAAATAATCGGGCATTTAGCACGTATCAGCAAACTAAGTTCTTCTTTAAAATTGAGAGATTTCATTCTAATAACTGATTATGCTTTTTGTTTATGTCAAGGTTTAAGTTGATCCAGTTCAATCATTTCTGTTCTTAAGCCCTCCATAATGATGTAGGGGGGCATCATTGCATTGACAAAACGAAATCGATAGTGTCTCTCAACCCCTTTTTTCTCTAAAATATTACCTCTAGACTCTTCGCAAAATTGATTAAGATGTCGATTAAATGCAGAAGTTGTAGTGTATTCCTTACCTAAAATTATCGATAATGGCTCTCTAACATCAACCGCTCGAAAACAGCCTGTCTCATCTTTTTTTGCCAAAGCACAAGCCAATAAAACTTTGGGATAAATAGTCTCTTGTCTAGAACTAGAAATTGAGGTTGAATAAGTACTCATGATACTATGCTGAGCATTTTCGCAGGCTTGTTTAATTGCTTTTGCGAGATGATTGACATTAATATTTGAGCTATTTTCTCGTATTGCTGACTGAGAAGCATGTAAAGCTAGTAAGTGAACATAATTTGGTAATCCTTGAGAGAGAAAAACAATAGATTTTATTACATCCTGATCCATTGTCATGGATAGAAGCTCTAGTCCTTTGCGGAGAATTTCGGTTAATTCATCAGACGACATTCGCGGCATTTGGATCTGAATTAGCGCTCTTTCAATTGAAAGATGTTCGGCGATTAATTCTTCTACAGAGTTAGCAACTCCAACTAATATGAGCGTTACATTAGTAGAATGATCCGAAAGAGTCTTAATCGTATCAGCCATAAAAGCTGTGAAATAGGGGTCACGATTAAGTCGATCCATCTCATCGACAATGATGATTGCGGAACCAGTTATTTGGCGTTGTAGACGGACTCGAATGAACTCTGGATTAACTTGATGTGGTTCAAAGTCCAGAGTTTGGGTGTTTTCCAGCTCTAAAAAAATCTTGCACCACAATTGATCAAACCGATCTTCAGTATCGCAATTGACAATAACTGACTTGAACTGTTCTTGAAATCCTCTTAGTCTCTTCAGTAATACATTTGCAAGGGAAGTTTTGCCTACTCCGCGCTCTCCAAATAAAATCGCGTGCTGTCCACGCTGACTGACAGCACCAATAATTCTATTGAGTTGGTTAACTCTTCCAGCAAATAAAGCTTGATTGTCAATCGGAGCACTGGGCGTAAAAACTTGCCCTGATTGCATAAATCGTACCATCATGTCTGGTGATTCTGGTGTTCCTGAACTCTCCATTAACTAGATACCTACTTTTCTGAGACTTACTTTGTCTAGACTACACTATATCTAAGCGAACTTTGTGATAACTTATTGACGCACTAAAAGAAATCGTCATTTGCTAACTGTCGATGTGGTGTTGGTAGAGATTTTAAATGACTGAGAAATTGTAACAGCTCATCATTGGTTAATTGCTGACGTGACTTTTTATCAAAAGTCCTCACCAAATAGTCGCGCCCCTGTGTTTTTGTCCAACTTAGCCGCTCCATCTCCACATCGATTTTAGAAATTGCGTCTGATAGATCGACAGGTTCGGGCGAAATTTGCGGCGCTGAGGTCTTGCTAGGTGTAGGTATTGTCTCAGTCGGTGATAAAGAAGCTAACGCTACATCAGCTTCGGGTAGATGATCTCCATATTCAGTCGCGTAGTCTATAGCTGACTTAGCCTGAATGGTCTGCATTGTATGTGTTAAGGGGAGGGAATCATTATGTTCAGTCATCTGGCTCGATCCGCTCGCCCCTAACGCATTAAAGTTAGCGGATGGGAGAGAGTTGAGCGCTGCCTCCCGCGATACTTGCGTTAACATCGGCGATCGCCCTCCATAATTACCGTAGTTATGATCAAAACTATTGTCAAAGGCAAGCCCTGCGATCGCAAGAGCGCGTTTTACGGCGCGGTCTTCAGCTATTTCGAGATCGCTATCTACAGCCGTAGCCGTACCCATGATCGCATCTCCTTCAGAGACGATCGCCCTAAAAGCATGAAGCCCATCTATTTTAGGTAGCATCTCTGTCTGGATACGACCTTGAGGATATTGAGAGCGAAACTGGGCGAACATAAATAGGTACAAAATCAATTTTTTGAGGAAATAATCTGCAAAACAGAGAATATCTTATAGCAGTTTTCCAACTTATGAGAACGAAAGCAAATGGCGGTCTTTTGTGCAGCCACTGACTACCTAGGTGTCAAAAAAGTAGGCAAGAGGAGGCGTGTAACCAGGAATCTTATTTTCATCTACTTCATCAATCTGATCGGGATCAAGATATTCATTGGCGTAACGCAAATAAACTTTTTCGCTGACAAATAAATCAAATAAATCAGGATCAATATGGTTACCCTGCTTCATTTTACCGAGGATTTGCAAGCATTCTGTCAAGGTTTTACCTTTTTTGTATGGGCGATCTTTAGCGCTAAGTGCTTCAAAAATGTCGGCTATTCCCATCATTCTTGCAGGTAAAGACATTTGTTCGCGGGTTAGACCTTTTGGATAGCCTTTACCATCCATTCGTTCATGGTGACCGCCAGCATATTCTGGTACACGACGCAGATTGCGCGGATAAGGAAGTTTCTCAAGCATTTCGATTGTGACCACAATGTGATCATTAATCGTCTTGCGCTCCTCTGCTGTAAGTGTTCCTCTAGAAATATTCAGGTTGTACACTTCATCATCAGTCAAGAAATTTACCTCCGCACCTTTAGGATCAATCCAGCGATAGGTGGCAATTATTTGCAAGCGCTCTTTATACTCATCACTCATAAATTCTCCCCCAATATTACAAATGCGGAGAAAATCTTGATCGCTAGAGTATTGGGCAAGTTTTTGCTGAAATGCTTCTTCCAACTCAGGAATGACGGTGAGATTACCAGACTCGATCGCAGCCATTTTTTGATTGAGAAAACTAATTTCAGCATCCCGTTTTAATATTTCAAAGCGAGTATTGATTAAGTGAATGCGATCAAAAATTGTTTCTAATTTCGTAGCTTTATCGATCACATGTACTGGAGTGGTGACCTTACCACAATCATGGAGCAGACCCGCTATTTTCAGTTCGTACCGTTCATCTTCATCTAATTCAAAATCCTTAAAAATGCCATAATCGGCTTTGCAAGCAGCATCTGCGATCATCATCGTTAATGTGGGGACACGTCGGCAATGAGCACCATTGTAGGGCGATTTTTTGTCGATCGCTTCAGACATGAGATTAATAAATGACTCAAACAATTCGCGAAACTGACCGATCAATTTGTTGTTAGTTAAGGCGATCGCGGCTTGGGATGCTAAAGATTCGCCGATGCGCTGAGAGATCTTGGAAAATTCAATAATCTGATTGTCTTTAGAGCCTTTGGCATTGATTAGTTGTAGCACTCCAATCAATTCATTTTCATGATTGAGCATGGGTAGAGTCAAAAATGACTTTGAGCGATAGCCCATGTTGGTATCAAAAGCTCTTGGTCCCGAAAAGTCAAAGCCTTCAGCAACGTAGGCATCAGGAATATTAATCGTTTTTTTATATAGAGCAGCATGGGCTGCCACCATCGTATTGTTGGGATTGCCTGCTTCGTCATAGAGAGGCAAATCGGGAAAAGGGATTGGGTCTCCTAGTTTTGCCCCCATCATGATCCCTAGCGAGTCATTCATGATGATTTCAAATTGAAGATGTCTTTTATCTTCAGTTGCTAGATATAGTGTCCCCCCATCAGCATTTAAGATAGTTTTCGCCACTCTCAAAATCATCTCTAGCAATTTGGGCGTATTTTTTACTGCTGAGAGCGCAATACCGATATCATTTAGCTTTTCGATTAGTTCAAAAGATTCTGATTTAGTATCGTCCATGTCCATATTTTGCATCTCTATTTGTCAACAGCGTCTTTTTTTGGAAATGTTATAAGGGAACAAGTTTGTTAATTTTTATTGGTTTGATTGGGTTGAAGCAAAACTTTTGGTAAAGGTGGCAAACCATTCTTTTTCCAGAACTGTTGAAATTGTTGGGGCTGAGCTAGCCTCCATCCAAATAATAAGATCGCGACTGAAAATGTTGTTGCCAAACCAAATTTCACAAGAATTATTGCAATTTGCCCATAATTCGGATTGGCTTTTTGGTTATCTTTTATTTTTTGTTCAGCATTAAGACTTGAGCTCGAAGCACCTAAATATATAGTATCGGTTTGACGCGGAAATTGATTAGCTGCTTCAGATATTTGTTTTTGTAAATACTTGATTGACTGATACACAATTGGTGGTGCTTGATCGGTTCTAGACCATTGTCTGGCGACAGCGGAGGGAATAGCACATAAGTTCTTGGATTCTAATTTGGCAATGCGATCGCGTAAAGATATTTCATCAGAAATTAAAACCACACATTGTGTTGGATGAGCATTCGCTACCCCAACTGCACTTTGAGCAACATTGATCATCACTCTTGCCTGACGACTGAGATTTTGAGTAGCTCTAATCACTAAGTCAGCATGTTTGGCTGTTAGGGTTGTAACTTGCCAGTTCAAATCTGACGAATTTTGAAATTGTTTTGCGTTTGACTCATTACCTTCGGCTTTACCATTCGCAATATTTTTAATTTCGATCGCCACAACTTCTGGCAAAAGGCATTCCCCTAATTTTGCGATCGCCTGCCAAGTATTTGGATTAGTGGAGACAATTGCGCTAGTTTCAACAAGCAATAAGTAAGCAGATTTGGACATAGCAAAATATAGACAGCAGAAACATGTAGATTTTGGGCGCGATGGCTCAGAGATCAGCCATCACACTGAATCAAGAAAAAATTACTTTGTCAATCGAGAGCCTTGCCAGTTACCAAAATTGTTGGTGCTTTCCCCAGTACCGTAGCTACCATAAAACTCTTTACAGCCTTCACCAAAAACGAGAATTCCTTTTCCTTGTTGTTGTGGTTGCTTTTTGGGAGTCTCTTTCCAGTCAAAGGTAATCACATTGTTAGACAACTTACCTGTTAACTCACCCGCAATTTTCCCGCGTTCAAAATTTGCATATTCATATTTCCCTGAAACTAGATTTTCACTCTGCTCTTGCAAAGTCACTTTGCCAAAAGGCGTTTGCCAATCTCCACTAATTTTTGATTTACAGGCTAGGTTGCTATCTGGGGTTGCCTCAGGGGCTGTGAGATACTGCAATCCAATTATTGTCACAATGGTGACTCCACCTAATCCCAAAGCTAAAAACAACCAAGATGCAGAGATTGGAAATTCAAAGGGTTTCTTCAGTAATTTTGAGAAATATTTCAAATCGCCCTCTGAAGAAGTGGGAACTTCTTGCTCTAAGCTCTCTACTGCTGGTGAAGTTTCATCTTCACCTTCTGGTGGCAATGGTTGTGATTGCTTATTTTTACTAGACCAAAGTTTTTGCATAGTTCAGGCAAATGTTTTACTGCCAATATCTAGTAGTAGCTACTCAAAGTTAAAAATAAAACTCTAATATCTGTCCCGACCGCTATGCGGTCGGGACAGATATTGGTTTTGTTTTTTTAACTTATGCTGAGTTACTTAACTACTAGTATTACATAGTTGCATGATGATAAAACTCGTGCATATCAACCCGCTCAGCGATTATGCTTAGCAATGGTGGATGTAGTCGTATTGCTAAACGTCTACCATTGTTAAGTTTTAGATTTTAGGTAACCCCATGTCTCAACCTTCGGAGACTGATATTCGACAGATTTTTGATCGCATTGCTCCAGTTTACGATCGCTTTAATGATCTCCTAAGCTTAGGACAGCATCGGATCTGGAAGAAAATGGCATTGCGTTGGTGTGAGCCACAACAAGGCGAAAAATGGCTTGATCTTTGTTGTGGCTCTGGAGATATGACGGCTTTAGTCGCGCAAAAAGTTGCACCCACTGGTCAAGTGATCGGCGTTGATTTCTCTAAAGAACTATTAGCGATCGCTGCTGATAAAGCCAAAAACTATTTGCCGAAAATTCAGAAATGTCTGACATGGCAAGAGGGCAATGTTTTGAGTCTACCTTTTGCGGACAATACTTTTGATGGTGCAACCTTAGCCTATGGCTTGCGCAATGTTGCAAATATTCCTCAATGCTTGTCCGAGTTACATCGTGTTTTGAAAAATGGTGCAACTGCTGCAATTTTAGACTTCCATCGTCCTAGCGATCGCTTGATGCAGTCTTTTCAAGATTTTTATTTGGATCGCGTGGTTGTTCCCCTAGCCGATCGCTTTGAAATGACTGAGGAATATGCCTATATTGCACCAAGTCTGGCAAGATTTCCGATTGGTGCAGAGCAGGTGAAACTTGCTAAAACTGCTGGATTTACGCAGGCAACTCACTATGCGATCGCTAACGGGCTGATGGGCATATTAGTTTTGCAAAAAACTAGAAAAATCAGCGCTTTGCACTGACTTTTTTGATTTATAGCCTTAGCCATTTGTATCAGGATGAATAGCGTGAAGCGCCGCTTCACGCTATTTGGGTTTTATGTCCTAACAAGAATGGCGACAGCTATACATATCATGATTTCCACACAAATCTTGTCTTTTGAGTTCTGCGATACCGAATCTTAGTCATCAGGAGCAGTAGATTTGGAATTGCTGAGACGAGAAGAAGAAAACATGACACAAGTTAATCTTGAACGAATTAGAACTCTCCGCCAACAGATTATGGCTGAAACGAATCATGAATTTGCTGACTGGAATTTAGTTCAGCAACTCTTAGATGACTTGATGATTAATCATCGACAATATAAACAGTTCGCCATTAAAGAGAACATTGGCTTGTATCAATAGTTTTATGTGGATTTTGCAAAATGTCATTTACATAAAGAAGGGGCGCTTTGCGCCCCTTCTTTATGTAAATGACATTTCCAGCATCCGTAGCATTGGCTTAAGTGCAGCCTGACGAATTGACTCATCGAGAATTATTTCTGGAGAGCGGTTTTTCATGGCGAGATAGACTTTCTCTAGAGTATTCAGACGCATGTAGGGGCATTCATTACAGGCGCAATTGCTGTTAGGGGGCGCAGGAATAAATTTTTTAGTTGGCGAGGCTTTTTGCATCTGATGGATTACGCCAGACTCGGTAACCACGATAAATTCTTGGCGATCGCTATTCTGGACATATTTTAGTAATCCCGTAGTCGAGCCAATGAAATCAGCATGTTGCAATACATTGGCTTCGCATTCTGGGTGAGCGATGATATCTGCTTCGGGATGACTGAGCTTAAGTTGTACTAATTTGCGTTCAGAAAAGATCTCATGGACGATGCAAGCTCCATCCCATAACAACATTTCTCGCCCAGATTGCTCCATTACATAGCGTCCAAGGTTGCGATCGGGGGCAAAGATAATCGGCTGATCTTTGGGGATTTGATTGACGATCGCTACAGCATTGGCACTGGTGCAAATAATATCGCTGAGGGCTTTGATGTCGGCGGAGCAATTTATGTAGGAAATCACCATATGATCGGGATGTTCAGCTTTAAACTTGGAAAAGCGATCGGGTGGGCAACTATCCGCAAGTGAGCAACCTGCGTCTAAATCGGGTAGTAACACTAATTTATTTGGGTTCAAAATTTTGGCAGTCTCTGCCATGAAATGTACACCCAGAAAGACGATCACATCTGCTTGGCAATTGACGGCTGCCTGTGATAAACCGAGGGAGTCACCGATATAGTCTGCGATATCTTGAAGATCGGGATCTTGGTAATAATGCGCCAGAATGACGGCATTTAGGTCTTTCTTAAGATCCGCGATCGCTTTAAATAGGTCGGTAGGAATCGAGTTTTGCGAAAATTGGCGATCAAGTTGTTCGGTTGTCGGAGCGGTGAGAAACATGGCTTGCCTCACGGAAATAAGGATAGTGAGTAATAGTGAAAGTTATTCATTTATTATATTTAATTATAGTAGAAATTACCAAAAATATATCTGTCTAATGTAATAGATCAAAACCTACAGCAATTGCCGAGCAAATGAGCCATAAGATAAATTTTGAAAGCGTTGCTTCGCAACGCTTTCAAAATTTATCTTGGTTTGGGTTTGAGCGCAAAGCGCTGTAAATATTGGTAATGTGGGTTTCCCCCACATTACCAATATTTAGGTTTTATAGGACTTACGCAAAAATGCCCTGAAAGCCTCATTTTGCCGTAGGGGCAATTCATGAATTGCCCCTACGGCTCGTTCTTTTTTGTAAGTCCTATTTTATTTAGTTTGCAACTTTCTCTGTAATTTTCGCGTCATCTTTACGAAAAAGTTGAATTGATTGAAATCACTATGCGTTTTGAAGATTGCCGAGTTGACATTCCCCGCGCTGAAGCGACGGGGATTCCTGAGCTAATCACAGCCCTTTCTGCTTACACATACTTAGGTCTTACACGATTATGTTCCATCCGAGCTTACTAGAATATTCCTTGTCATCTAGATACCCTTTTAATGGATGGCTCTCCAAGCGTTTCTCCATTGTCGAGCCACATTTTTTCGGACTTATGCTGGCGGTGTTTCAACCTGTAACTTACGTCCTATTCTAATACAAAGCCGTGCTGGAAGCACGGGGTTTTAAACCCATTTTTCTGATAAAAAAGATAATTTTTTGTTGGCTCTAGCTGTATCAGGTCATGCAAATTACCTAGTCACTGGTGATGCAGATTTTTTGATATTAAATCCATTTCAAGGGGTCTGATGCGCCACATTACTGTAACGCATCAGATCAAAGGTTACACAACTACAAAATTCACCAACTTTCCAGGAACTGCAATTACTTTCTTAATCTCCTTACCTTCGAGATACTTTTGCGCTGCACTTGAACTGCGGGCATATTCTTCCAATGCTTGCTTATCATTGCTGGCGCTAGATGGCACTTGAAGACTACCGCGCACTTTGCCATTGATTTGAATTACGAGGGTAATCTCATCAACGGTGAGAGCATCGGGATCATGGGTGAGCCAAGGCTGCAAATGGATTGAGTTTGTGTGACCAATTAACGACCACAGTTCCTCGGCGATGTGTGGCGCAAAGGGAGCAAGCAAAGTTAAGAGGGTTTCGACACCTTCCAAGAAAGTAGCCGAACTCTTATCTTCGGCATCTTGCAAGGCATTACTGAGCTTCATCATTTCCGAAATGGCAGTATTTAGTTGATAGCCTCCATCGAAATCTTCAGAAACTTCTTTAATCGCGATGTGAATTGAACGGCGCAAATCTTTATCAACTTTTTTAGAAATACCATTCTGTTTAGTTTCCGCAAAGCTAGTCACTAAGCGCCACACTCGATTTAAGAAGCGTTGCTGACCTTCGACATCGGCATCTTCCCATTCCAAATCTTTTTCAGGAGGAGCTTTGAAGAGAGTGAACATCCGCAAAGTGTCGGCTCCATAATTAGCGATCGCCACCACAGGTGACACCCCATTGCCCTTAGATTTGGACATCGTGGCAAATAGCGCTTGCAAAGGTTCACCTGTTTTGGGATCTTTAGGATCTTTGGGATCGACTAAAGCCGAAGGAACCCATTTGTCCTTGCCGCCTTTGTTAGGGTTCATGTAAGTCAAGCCCTGCACCATGCCCTGTGTCAGCAATCTCGTAAATGGTTCATCGAATTTGAGTAAGCCACGATCGCGTAAAACCTTAGTCACAAAACGGGAATAGAGTAGGTGCAAAATTGCGTGTTCTACGCCACCGACATATTGATCGACGGGCATCCAGTTATTAATGGCATCGCGATCGCCTATTTCTTGATCATTCTTTGCATCACTGAAACGGAGAAAATACCAAGAGGAATCGATAAATGTATCCATCGTGTCGGTTTCACGCTTGGCTGCTTTGCCGCATTTAGGACAGGGAACATTTATCCAAGAATCTTTTTGGGCGAGAGGCGAGGCTCCGCGTCCTGTGAGTTCCACATCTTCAGGCAAAATTACGGGTAAATCAGCATTGGGAACAGGAACGATGCCACAGCTAGGGCAATGGATCACGGGAATTGGACAGCCCCAATATCTTTGGCGCGAAATCAACCAGTCGCGCAAGCGATAGGTAATTTTGGCAGTTCCCCATTGGTTCTTTTCGGCGAGTTCCACAATCTTAGTTTTTGCGGTTATAGAATCTAAGCCGTCAAACTCTCCAGAATTGACCATGATTCCTGCTTCAGTGTAAGCAACCTTTAACGCTTCACCCGTCGCATTAGGAGCATTAATTACTGTTTGAATGGGAAGGTTATATTGCTTCGCAAAGGCAAAATCGCGGACATCGTGGGCGGGAACGCCCATCACTGCGCCTGTGCCATATTCAAAGAGAACATAATCGGCAATCCAAATGGGAACCTCTTTGCCTGTGAAGGGATTAACTACACTTGCACCGATCGCAACACCACGTTTAGGGCGATCATCAGAAGTGCGATCAATTTCGCTAAGGTTTTTGACTTCTTCGATGAATTTGCTGACGGATTCTTTTTGAGCAGCAGTGGTTAGGGTTTCGACTAGGGGGTGCTCAGGAGCAAGAACGACATAACT
The DNA here is from genome assembly GCA_020404895.1 of Pseudanabaena sp. M085S1SP2A07QC. Taxonomy (GTDB): domain Bacteria; phylum Cyanobacteriota; class Cyanobacteriia; order Pseudanabaenales; family Pseudanabaenaceae; genus Pseudanabaena. The sequence goes on from JADBWK010000062.1 coordinate 13,401, forward strand.
CACGCCGTAAACCGTATCGGGGCGGGTGGTGAAAACTGTGATTTTCTCAACATCCAAACGTAGGGGCAATTCATGAATTGCCCCTACGTTTGGATGTTTGATGATCGCAAAACTTAGCTCTGCGCCTGTGGATTTGCCGATCCAATTGGCTTGCATGATCTTGACATTAGAGGGCCAGTCGGTGAGCTTGTCCAAATCTTGCAAAAGCTGCTCGGCATAGTCGGTGATTTTCAAGAACCATTGCCGCAATTTGCGCTTCTCAACGATCGCACCCGATCGCCAAGATCTCCCCTCATTATCTACCTGCTCATTAGCAATTACAGTCTGATCGATTGGGTCCCAGTTAACCTTTGCTTCTTTTTGATAAGCCAAACCTGCTTCCAAAAATTGCAAAAAGATCCATTGTGTCCATTTGTAATAGCCGGGCGAACAAGTTGCTAATTCGCGATCCCAGTCGTAGGACAAACCAACTTGCTGAAGCTGCGATCGCATATTGTCGATATTGGCATAAGTCCATTTCGCAGGATGGGTATTGCGATCGATCGCTGCATTTTCCGCAGGCAATCCGAAGGCATCCCAACCCATAGGATGCAACACTTGATAGCCCTGCATTCTTTTGTAACGGGAGATTACATCGGTGATCGTGTAGTTACGGACATGTCCCATATGCAGATCGCCCGATGGATAGGGAAACATTGACAGCGCATAGAATTTCTTTTTGTCTGCACTAATTGCGTCGTTATTTACCTTGTCAAGTTGTTTCTCAGCCCAAACTTTTTGCCATTTGGGTTCAATCTGCTGGGGGGTATATCTAGTTTCCATCACGTATCAGTCTATATGCGAATATGAAGGTGAGCAACGCGATGCGCTGCTCACCTTCATACTTAATAATACTAAACATCAAGCCCTATAAAATCTAACTTATGTCACCCGATTATATAAAAGCTCAACTAATTTTGCTCATTTCTATTGTTGCCGCGATCGCCTTTGTTGGCTGCATTTATGAATTGTCATACGGTGCGCCAGATTTTGGCTTTGCTACTACTTGGGCAATTTTGCTAATCAGCTTACCTGTAGGTGTCTATAGCTTTGTCAAAGCAGTTAGTCTCGCTCGAAAATCTATGCAATAAAATTTATACAACCACCAAGAAGGTGCGCCAAGCGCACCTTTCGTCCAATAAAAATCCACCACGATCTTAGGTGAAACATGATGACAGCTCAATTAATTACTCCAAGCTCTACGTCTAATGTTCATAAGTTCACAGTGCAGCAATATGAGCTGATGCTCGAAGCGGGAGTATTTGCTGAAAGCGATTGCCTTGAACTAATTAACGGAGAAATCAGAGTAATGTCCCCCATTGGCAGGAAACATGCAGTTTGTGTAGCGAAAACAGCTAAAAATTTTGAACAAAAGCTAGGCGATCGGACGATTATCTGGACACAGAATCCAATTCTTCTCAGTAATTATTTACAGCCACAGCCTGATCTTGCCATACTCAAATGTCGTGATGATTTTTATGCTGAGGCTTTGCCTATGCCTGATGATATTTTGTTGATTATTGAGGTGGCAGATAGCACGACCGCCTATGAGCGTGATGTCAAAAGCACTCTTTACGCTGCGAATGGGATTCCAGAAATGTGGCTTTTTGATGTGAATAAAAAAATCGTAGAAGGATATTCACAACCATCAGCATTAGGATATAAGAGGATGCAGCACTATGAAAAGAATGACACTTTAGCGATGTTTACTTTCCCTGACATAGTTTTTAGCTGGGAAGAGATATTTTGAGACGCTTTGCTTTGCAATAAAACACTCTCACCAGTCATGCAGATTCATGTTTTACAGGAGAGAACCTTGAAAATCTTACTGGTTGAAGACGATCCACATTCTGCGGAAATACTTTCGCAGCTACTAGCAGAGTCGCATTACACAATTGATTCTGCTCTAAATGCTAAGACTGCGTGGCAATACATCGAAACCTATGCCTACGATTTGATCATTCTCGATATTATGTTGCCTGATAGCAATGGAATTGAGCTATGTACCAAGCTTCGCGCCGCTGGTTACAATGCCCCCGTGCTATTGCTAACAGCAAAGGATAGTACCAACGATCGCGTGATGGGTTTAGAGGCAGGTGCGGATGACTATGTTGTAAAGCCTTATAACTTTCAGGAATTAGTGGCAAGGATTCGGGCGCTATTACGTCGCTATAGCGATCGCGATACGCTCATCCAAGAATTAACATGGGAGCAGCTTCATCTAGATCTTAGAACGAATACCGTTACTTATAAGCAGAATTCTTTGCGCTTAACGCATAAGGAGTATGGACTACTAGAGCTATTTCTCAGGTATCCACAACAGGTGTTTAATCGTGGTGCTTTGCTAGATCAGGTGTGGTCGGCGGGAGAGTTTCCCAGTGAGGAGGCGGTGACTACACATATTAAAGGATTACGTCAAAAGCTGAAGGCGGCGGGACTGCCTATAGATCCAATTGAGACATTATATGGATTGGGATATCGCCTCAAACCTGAGCCTGTTCAAGCTGTGGAGATACCTGATGTTCAGCCTGTAGTCACAAATACTTTGTCTGAAGAAAGCCCACAGCAGATAGATAAGGCGCGAGTGCTGGAGGTAATTGCGATTGTGACTAAGAAGTTAATCGCAATTTTGCCAGAATCGATCGCGCTTTTACGTCGAGTAGCGATCGCCTTGGATCAGGGCAACTTGGACGCAGATTTGCGCTATGACGGATATATGGAGGCGCATCGGCTAATTGGATCGATGGGTTCATTGGGTTTCCCAGAAGGATCGACGATCGCGCGTGAGATTGAGCAAATCCTAAAAAGTGATTTTGCTTTAGAGCAGACTGATACGCCGATGTTGCGGCAATTGATTACCAATTTAGAGGCAAGTACTAGCGCCCCACTTAAGAAGACTGTAACTCCTATCCTTTCTACCTCTCAGTCCCCATCTCATCAACCGCAACAGCAAAGCGATCGCTCCAAAGTAATGATTGTTGATGACGATCCGCATATTCTTAATATTTTGCGAGGTTTACTGGAACGTTGGGAGCTTGAGGTGATCGCATTGCAAGAACCCCAACAATTTTGGCAGGTTTTGGAATCAACTTCTCCTGATCTACTAATTTTAGATTTGATTATGCCCGACTGTAACGGTATGGATTTGTGTCAATCTATGCGAGCATCTTCGCTATGGCAAGATTTACCGATTGTGTTTTTGTCAGCCCATAGAGATCGGGAAACAATTCGTCAATTGTTTATCGCTGGCGCTGATGATTATCTCAGCAAGCCAATTATGGAGGAGGATTTGTATACGCGTATTCTCAGCCGTTTAGAGCGTCGTCGTCTGAGGCAGTCGGCAGATGGGCATGGGCATACACACCGTTATGGTTAAGAAACAAACCATTTAAGAATTGAGCTAGATCCCCCTCAATCCCCCTTAAAAAGGGGGAGGGATTAAATTCTCCCCTCTTTTTAAGCTACGGTGTACACACAATTCAGTTTGTGCGTGAAATCAAAGAAATTACCCCACCCTAACCCTCCCCTTGCAAAGGGGAGGGAACAAGATTTCTAGTCTTCCCCCTTTGCAAGGGGGAATTAAAGGGGGTAAGTCCGACTTGTGTTTACAAGGTAGCCTTTTTAAGGGGGATTGATCTCTTTTTAACTTGCTTGCTGGGTTTCGATATGTTGCCAGTATTTGATTTGTGCTTCTTGATGGCAGTGCAGGATGCCGAACCATTCTAAGCGCTCGAGATTTTCGGAAATTGCGTTTTTATATCTGCCACCGTTTTTAAATTGAGCGGCGATTTGGGCGATCGTCCAAGGGTTGTTGCTGGTGCGGAGCAGGTCGCGAATGGCGGCGAGTTGGTCTTTGGGTTGTTTGGGAAAGGTTTTGACTTCGGCAGGGGCGATCGCTACTTCTTCACTTTCGCCAACGCCTTCGATGATGGTTTGGGTGCGGACTTCGTTGGGTGCTTGGTATTCGGGACGCAGCCAGCGTATGTGTCCGTTACGTTCTTCTTCGGCGCGTTGGGCGTTGAGGGTGACAAGGCGATCGAGGATGATTTCGGTGATATCAAAACCCCCTCTAACTCCCCCTTGCGAAGGGGGAGAACTAAGATCTATGGCTTCCCCCCTTGAAAGGGGGGACTGAGGGGGGTAAAGCTCTTCGCTTTGAGGTAAAGAACCCCCTCTAACTCCCCCTTGCGAAGGGGGA
>JADBWK010000063.1 GCA_020404895.1 Pseudanabaena sp. M085S1SP2A07QC
CGCTTGGATAAAAAAACATTTGGCACGTTAAATCGCTTGACTGTTAACGCTCAAGGCAATAAGCAGGTGGACTACGCTTACAATGCCATTAGTCAAGTCACCAACAAATATCGATACAGTGACAATAATCTCGTTGCTGAGACAAATCACATTTACGACCAGAGCGATCGCCTCACCAATATCATTCACAGCAATGGAACTGATGTCATCGCATCCTACAGTCAAACCTATGATCAAGGCGACAGAATCACGGGTGTCACTAGCAATGATGGAAATTCTAGTTATACCTATGACAACACCAATCAGCTAATTTCGGGTGAATATGATTTTCAAGACAATGAGAATTATAGCTATGACAGCAATGGGAATAGAACGAATGATGGCTATGTCACGGGTGTAAATAATCAACTCTTGGAAGATAACAAATATCTCTATGAGCATGACATCGTGGGTAATAGAACTAAGCGCACTGATAAATCCACTAATGAGGTGATGGAATATCGTTGGGATAGGGATAGATAGTGAATATAGGCTTACTTCTTATTTTGGTAAATTATTCTGCGATTTAAATGTGGGCGTATGGCTTTCAATCAAACTATTAATATCTAATACTTTTGAGGTGCTTTCACCAACAACTAAAGGCAGATTGCCATTCCACTTGTCGATCGCTTGTTTTTGTAATAACTCAGGCGATAACGTCTCCCGCAAAATACGCTGGGATTCTCCCTCACCGCGTGCGAGATTCACCTTTGCTTCCGCCTCTTTGATCGCTTTCAGGGCAATAAAATCCGCCCGCTTTGCCTCCTGTTCAGCAATTTGCTTCGCTTCGACTGCATCACGAAACTTGGGCGAAAAATGCACATGAACTAAGGAAATATCATCGACGGCAATGTTGTAGCCCGATAGTCGATTAGTGAGCAAAGTATCCACTTCATCCTTGACATTGCCGCGTTTGGTGATAATTTCTTCGGCAGTATATTTCGCCATCACTGCCTTCAAAACCTCCTCTACAGCAGGATCAATGATGCGATCAATAATTGCCAATTTCTCCCCAATTTGTTGGTAGATCATATTGGCATGGTCTGGGGCAATATGCCAATTAAGTGCCACATCGGTAAAGACTTCTTGCAAATCCTTAGATGATGCCTCGGCAGTAATTTCCTGCTTTTGGACACGCACGCTCATCTTCTTGACCGTTTGGGCGATCGGGATGATTGGGTGAATCCCTTCTTCTAGAACCTGCGGCTGCACTTGCCCAAACTGCATCAAGACCCCACGCTCTCCTGCATTGATCACCACAAAAAATGAACAAACAAAAGCGGTCAAGATCATTAGTCCTGCCACAAATTGAAACATGGCAAAATCGGCAGCTTTGCGATCGCGTTGGCGCTTAACTTGTTGATTAATCTGCACAGGTTTTGGGGAGATTTCGGGAGCTTGTTCGGGAATTTGCATATTACTGTTTAGCAAGAACGAGGCTAATCCACTGTAGTGTACCGCATAATCTACGGTAAACACATAGACATAACGTACTTTTGATGCTAGAAATATTTTAAATTACATAATTTTGATGCTGTGAGTCACAATGAGCATTCTGGTTCAAGATATTACCAAGCAGTTTGGCGATTTTTTAGCAGTTGATAACGTTAGTTTGAAAGTAGAGAGTGATTCTTTGGTGGCTTTGCTAGGTCCATCAGGTTCAGGTAAGTCAACTCTCTTGAGAATTATGGCTGGTTTAGAGGCTCCCGATCGCGGTCAAGTTTGGATTGAAAATGAAGACGCAACTTACCGCTCAGTGCAAGAACGCCAGATCGGTTTCGTATTTCAGCACTATGCTTTGTTTAAGCATTTGACAGTGCGTAACAATATTGCCTTTGGCTTAAATATTCGTAAGGCATCTAAAAGCCTAGTTAAACAAAAGGTTGATGAATTGCTGGACTTAATCCAACTCAGAGGATTGGGCGATCGCTATCCATCTCAACTATCGGGCGGTCAGCGGCAGCGCGTAGCTCTGGCGCGATCGCTAGCAGCGCAGCCCAAAACGCTCCTGCTCGATGAACCCTTCGGCGCATTGGATGCTAAGGTACGGAAGGAGCTACGCACATGGCTCCGTCAACTTCATGAACAAGTTCATGTGACCACAATTTTTGTAACCCATGACCAAGAAGAAGCGATGGAAGTCGCCGATCAGGTGGTGATTATGAACAATGGCAGAATTGAACAAATTGGCACACCTGCCGAAATCTATGATCAACCAGCTTCTGAATTTGTAATGCGCTTTATCGGCGAGACTAACATTATCTCTAGCGCCCGTCGCCATTTCCCCGATCTTGAAATTGCAGATCATCATCAAGTATTCTTGCGTCCCCACGATCTGGCGATTAGAGCCGAACCAGAAGAAACCTTTGCCCCTGCAACTGTCAGCTATGCCTTTAATCTCGGTTGGGAAGGTCAAGCAGAATTAGTATTGTCAGACAACCAAAAGTTGATTGTAAAGTTGGAACGCGATCGCTTTGACAGTCTCTCGCTCTATCCCCAAAAAGAAGTCTATGTCAAACCTCTAAAAACCAAAATCTTTGCTGAAGTTGCTTAGTACAAAACAAAAAAGCGCCCTCAAAGGGTGCTTTTTTGTCTAAATTTCATAATGCCATTGTTCAGTAGACTCTGCCAAAAATCTGAGCTTGCGTCCTTTACGAGACAAGAACCCAATCTTCTCAAGATCATTGATAATGCGCGTGACTGTGACGCGAGTAGAGCCGATTAATTCCGCGATTTCTTGATGGGTTAATTGCAGACCGATCAACCTGCCATGACGCTGATCGTCTTCACCAAAGCGATCAGTCAGCCAAGCTAATAACAACCTTAAAGCCTCATCTTTAGCTCGGCTATGGGCAATTTTCAACAAAAACTCACTGGTTTGGTTACGACGGATAATCACATCGACATGATCGCCCCACTCCGATCGCGGGATTTCTATTAACTGCACATCCGTTAGGCATTCCATTTCATGAGGATGCAAGTTAGATAATTCACTGCCAATGAGATCGCCCTCAGCCCATAAACCTGAGCAAATTACTTGACCATCCTCATTCCATGTGAGCGATCGCACCACGCCCGACTCAATTTTCCAGAGGTAATTAGTTTTGCGAGGTAGCATTTCACGACGCTTATAGGTAGTGCCAGTGGTCTTTTCAAGATAAATCATCAGATACCCTATCGACAAACAGTAGATTTTATTTGTATTACGTTGAAAAGTATTGTATCTTACTAAGTACGGTATTCCCACGAAGTTACCGTATTTTTATTAATTGCTACTTTTTGCTCTCCACAGAGTCCTCACCCCCCAACAACTTTTATGAAAATTGCTCAAAATATTACGCAACTCATCGGCGGTACGCCCCTCGTTGCTCTCAATAACATCCCTAAAAAAGATGGTTCTCTCGCCAAAATTGTCTTGAAATTAGAAAGTATTAATCCTTCTTCTTCTGTTAAGGATCGTATCGGCTTAGCGATGATTGAAGATGCTGAAGCTCAAGGTTTGATTAGTCCTGCCAAAACTATATTGGTGGAGCCAACTTCGGGTAACACAGGGATTGCCTTAGCAATGGTGGCGGCGGCTAAGGGCTATCGTTTGATTTTGACTATGCCTGAAACTATGAGCTTAGAACGCCGAGCTATGCTCAGAGCCTATGGTGCAGAGCTAGAGTTGACCAATGCTAGTGAAGGGATGCGTGGCGCGATTCGGCGGGCTGGAGAAATCGCTAGTTCTACGCCCGATGCTTATATGCTGCAACAGTTTAATAATCCAGCCAATCCTGCTGTGCATCGGCGCACCACTGCGGAAGAAATTTGGAATGATACGGATGGGCAAGTGGATATTGTGATTGCGGGTGTGGGAACTGGCGGCACGATTACTGGGGTTGCTGAAGTGATTAAGCAGCGTAAGCCGAGTTTTAAAGCGATCGCTGTGGAGCCATTAAATAGTCCTGTGTTAGCTGGTGGTACACCAGGAGCGCATCGGATTCAAGGCATCGGGGCAGGATTTATCCCCCAAGTTTTACGCACGGATTTGATTGACGAAATTATTGGTATTTCTGATGATGAGGCGATCGCTTACGGTCGTCGCTTAGCCCGTGAGGAAGGTTTACTATCAGGGATTTCGTCAGGTGCAGCTCTTGCGGCGGCGATCGCTGTGGGCAAGCGGGAAGAAAATCGCGATCGCTTAATAGTGGTAATTCAACCAAGTTTTGGTGAGCGCTATCTTAGTACACCTCTATTCCAAGAAGTTGAATTTGCGACTTCTGCTTCTACTAGATAAAAGTATTCATCTCTAAATCAATTAATGCTGTGCTACGCATAGCATTAATTGATTTTTAAAAATATCTATAAACCGAATCTAGAAAACTAATGGAACTATCTTGTAAGGTGGATTACGCCTGTATTGCTCTGATGCAATTAGCTATACGTCATGGACAAGGACAACCAATATCCGTTAACGAAATTGCTCATAGTCAAAATATTCCTATTCGCTACCTCGATCAAGTCATGGGAATGCTAAGGAGAGCAGGTATTATTAATAGTCAAAGGGGAGCCAAAGGAGGCTATCACCTTGCTCAAGAACCTTGGCAAATTAAAATCATTGACGTAGTGATTGCTCTTAATGGTAACGACTATAGAGAATCTCCAAACGAAAACCTAACCACACCTGAGAAGTCTGTAATCTTGGATATGCGAGAGCTTGCAAGAAAAGGGGCTGCTGATGTTTTGAGCAATCACACTTTAGAAGATTTAGTGAGAAAATGTGAGGAGAAAAAACGTTCCGATATCATGTTCTATATTTGAATTTCCAAATAAAAGAGCGGTGCTTCGCGCCGCTCTTTTATTTGGGTTTTATGCCTTAACTAGGACGACAGCTAGCTATAAGAATAAGTTTCTATCGCTTGATTTTGGCTTGAATTTGGTCAAAGGCTGCGCCATCAGCAAAGAATTTCTTATTGATGGCATCCCAACCACCAAGATCCTTGACGGTTGAAAGATTTTTAACCACAGGATAAAGCTCAACAAATTGCTTTTCCTTGGCTACAGTTTCATCAACAGGACGAAATCCAACCTTGGCAAATTCAGTTTGAGCTTCAGGAGAATATAGGAATTTCACAAAGGCTTCGGCGACTTCCTTAGTGCCATGCTTAGCAGTATTTTTATCAACCACAGCGATCGGATTATCGATAGAGAAGTTAATTTCGGGAATTACATAATTAACCTTAGTTCCTTTTTGGGAAGCAAGAATGATTTCATTCTCATAGTTAATCAGGGCATCGCCTTGACCTTGTTTAAAGAAAGCATCAGTAGCTTCTCTAGCATCTTTAGTCAGAATCGGTACATTGGTATATACCTTAGTTAATGCTTCTAAAGCCTTTTCATCACTACCACCTTTCTTAAAAGCAGCATTCCAGAGGGCAAGGAAGTTCCATCGAGCTACACCTGATGTTTTAGGATCAGCCGTAATTAGGCTAATGCCATCTTTCTCCAGATCAGCCCAGTCTTTAATGCTCTTGGGATTGCCATCGCGAGTTACAATCACAGGCACAGACTTAGAAACGATGCCATCATTGGGATATTCTTGTTCCCAGCCTTTGTCAATTAGTCCAGCTTTTTCGATTTTACTAGTATCAGCCGCTAGCGCCAGATGGACAATATCGGCTTCAAGTCCATCAATGACTGCACGAGTTTGAGAACCTGAACCACCATAACTTTGTTTAAAGGTAACTTTTTGGTTTTGTTCTTTTTGCCATTTCTCGACAAATTTAGGAATAATTGCTTCGTGAGCCTGCTTAGTTACAGCAAAAGACACAAGAGTTAGTTCAACATCCTTTTTGGGTGTGCCTGCGGGTGATGCTGCTGTAGTTGTTTTGGACGCAGGACTACCTGCGGTAGGAGGAGGCGTAGGTGTGGTAGCAGTGCAGGCTGCCATGGTGACGCTGATGAGTGCGCCTGCAAGAAAGAAGGAAATAAATTTACGTGCAAACTGACGGCTAAATGTATTGCTGATTAGACTAGCGATCGCTTGAATTGCCGATTTGGACTTACCCAAAGGCTGCTGATACCTTGAACTCATATGCTTATATCTCCAAATTTAAATCTACGATATCTTAGTGGGATTACCGTATTTAAACACAATACAATAATTTTGAATAATGCACAAAAAAATCTACGGTTTATACGTTGGGTATTTGTAGATTTTTTTTAGCATTGGTTGAATTTAAGTAGTTTTCAAGCTAATCAATTGAGTATGTGCAGCAGCAATTGGAGTATTTATTTCATTTTCGTCGGTATGACATAGAGATTGCAGTAAAAATTTATCTTTAAAATCTCCAATATTCAAATCATCTAAATCTTTGTGTGTAAACCGTACATTTGTTGATCTTATGTAATTGTTTATGTAATACTCTCTTAATAACTACGATTTCACCGTGTATTTACCGTAGTTTAGAAATAGGAGATCTTCGTGCAGGTTTTTTGGTTTATTCCTACCCATGGTGATGGACGCTATCTGGGAACAAGTGTTGGCGGACGCTCAACCGATCTGAGCTACCTTCAACAAATCGCCCAAGCTGTCGATCGCCTTGGATATGTGGGCGCACTTTTGCCAACGGGGCGCTCCTGCGATGATGCGTGGGTAGTTGCATCATCATTGATAGCTGTTACGCAACGCATGAAGTTTTTGGTTGCTGTGCGTCCAGGACTAATGTCCCCAGGGGTAGCGGCAAGAATGGCGGCAACTTTCGATCGCCTATCGGGTGGTCGGTTATTAATTAACGTCGTCACAGGCGGCGATCCTGTGGAATTAGCGGGCGATGGCTTACACCTCGGTCACACAGAAAGATACGAATTAACCGATGAGTTTTTGACCGCTTGGCGTGAAATCTGTTCGGGAACTTCTGATTTTAAAGGTGAATACTTAGATATTCGTGATGGCAAATTGCTATTTACACCAGTTCAAAAGCCCCATCCTCCACTTTGGTTTGGTGGATCGTCTGAAATTGCCCAAAAAATAGCCAGTAAACATATTGACACCTATCTCTCGTGGGGTGAGCCGCCTGCACAGGTTGCCGAAAAAATTAATGCTGTTAAAAAACTCGCCGATCAAGAGGGAAGAGAGATTAAGTTTGGTATCCGTCTCCATGTCATTGTGCGTGAGACGAAGAGCGAAGCTTGGGAAGCTGCCAATAATCTGATTCGCTATGTTGATGAAGCATCTATCCAAAAAGCGCAACAGGTTTATGCCCGTATGGATTCCGTTGGACAGCAACGGATGTCTCAATTGCATGGCGGCAAACGTGAGAATTTAGAAATCAGTCCCGATTTGTGGTCAGGGGTTGGCTTGGTACGTGGCGGCGCAGGAACAGCCCTTGTGGGAGATCCTGACACGATCGCTAAGAGAATGCAGGAGTATGCGGATATTGGCATTGAGAGCTTTATTTTCTCTGGCTATCCCCATTTAGAAGAAGCCTATCGCGTTGCCGAGTTGTTATTCCCTCGATTGCCTTTGGATCATGTTCCCGATCGCGATCGCCAAGTGATGACAGGACCTTTCGGTGAGATTTTGGCTAATGATGAGCTTCCCCAGACGGTTAAGCCCATTCAAAACAAATCTCCTTCCAAAGAACTTCAACCAACGGTGGATTAAATGCAACATTCCTTTGATAATCCTATCGATCAGCCTAATAATCGATCGCCCAATAAATCTGACAATCCATCCCTTAAACAGCGATCAGGAAATGTTGCCTACAAAGTTTGGCGTGGCTTTTTGCCTTGGCTAGTACCAATCATTACTGTAATTGTTTGGCAGATTCTTTCGCAAGGAGGGGTAATCTCGGCAAAAGTTTTGCCTGCTCCCCTTGAGGTCTTGCAAGTTGGGATTAAGCTAACCCAGTCAGGAGAGCTAGTCAAGCATCTAGCCATTAGTGGCACGCGAGCTTTTATTGGTTTTGCGATCGGTGGTGGTATTGGTTTTTTGTTGGGATTAATCAACGGTTCATCTGCGATCGCCGAAACTTTGCTTGACACCTCAATGCAAATGCTTCGCAACATTCCTCACCTTGCACTAATTCCTTTGGTCATTCTCTGGTTTGGCATTGGTGAAGAAGCAAAAATCTTTCTCGTTATCATCGGCGTAATGTTTCCCATTTATCTCAATACCTATCACGGTATTCGCACCGTCGATTCAGGCTTAATTGAGATGGGTCGAGTCTATGGTCTGAATCCTCTCCAAATATTTTGGAAGATTGTGCTTCCCGGAGCCTTACCTTCCGTTCTTATTGGAGTTCGTTTTGCTTTAGGCATCATGTGGTTAACCCTAATTGTTGCCGAGACGATCGCCTCTGATTCAGGGATTGGCTATCTGGCGATGAATGCAAGGGAATTTTTGCAAACCGATGTGGTGGTATTTGCGATTCTTCTCTATGCCTTACTTGGCAAACTAGCTGATGTCGCCGCCCGATTTTTAGAATCAATTTTGCTGCAATGGCATCCTTCCTACGCTTCGGCATAGGCAGGATGCCAACAAACTTAACATGTTCAATCTAAGGGATAAAAACTATGACTGTATCTACGGCAACTATTGACGGGATCAGCTTAAAAATTGAGAATCTAGCCAAGCAATTTGGAAACCATATTGTTTTGCATGATCTCAGCTTAACCATTAATGTGGGTGAATTTGTGACAATTGTTGGGCGCAGTGGTTGCGGTAAAACTACTCTGCTAAGACTGATTGCAGGATTAGAAAAGCTTACAAATGGTCGCATCTTTCTCGATGAGCAAATCACGACTTCTCTCCATCCAGAAATCAAAATCATGTTTCAGGACTCTCGTCTTTTACCTTGGCAAAAGGTACTCGATAACGTGCGTCTGGGACTAACAAAAGATTCACGCTCCAAAGCAATGGAAGTGCTGCATCATGTGGGTTTAGCAGCGAAAGCAAAAGAATATCCATCCACTCTATCAGGTGGGCAAAAACAAAGAGTAGCCCTTGCCAGAGCTTTGGTAAGCAATCCGCGTTTACTCCTGCTAGATGAGCCTTTAGGTGCTCTTGATGCCTTAACTCGCATTGAGATGCAGAGGCTCTTAGAAAATCTTTGGCAAGAGCAACAATTCACCGCTTTCTTAATTACCCACGATGTCGAAGAAGCGGTTGCCTTAGGCGATCGCGTAATTCTCCTCGAAGAAGGTCGAGTTGTGCTGGATGTGAAGATTGACTTACCCCGACCCAGAGCAAGGGGTAATGCTGAATTTGCGTCTCTCGTCGATCGCATCCGCGATCGCGTCATGGGAAATAATACAGGTCATCATAATTTTGACCTCCAGTTAAATGCTGCCTAAATCTATCAAATCTAACTCTCAAGTTAATTTTTATTTTGAATCATGACTAATATTCTCTTAATTAATGGAAGTCCTTCTGCACCTTCGCGATCGCAAGGCATTTTGGAATATGCGATCGCCTTACTCAATGAACAAGGCGTAAAAACAGACCTGATCTCAGTGCGCGATTTACCCGCCGAAGATTTGGTGTTTGGCAAGTACAACAGCCCTAACTTAGAGCCAATCAAGGCTTTACTAGCAGAAGCTGATGCGGTGATTATCTCCACCCCAATTTATAAGGCTTCTTATACTGGGTTACTCAAAACTTTTCTAGATTTATTACCGCAAAAGGCTTTATCCAACAAGGTAATTCTACCCGTCGCCACTGGCGGCACGATCGCCCATTTATTAGCGATCGACTTCACTCTCAAACCTGTGTTAGCTGAGTTGGGAGCGCGTCATATTCTCGGTGTGGTCTATGCCGTGGATAAGCAAGTAACTTGGAGCGAGACCCAGACTGTGATTCTCGAAGAAGAAATTGATCAAAGATTGAAGAATTCTTTGGAGACTTTGGTCAAATCTGCCAAGCACTAACACATATTTTTCGCGCATTTTTTAATTTTACCCGTTTTTTCGCGCATTTTTTAATTTTACCCGTGAGGAGTCTATTTGATGTTTACAACTATTCTTTTTAATCAATTTCAGAAATCGCCCATTCAAGCGCTTGCTAAACTCTCCGCATTTGTCGTTGGTGCGAGCTTATTTGCTTCAGGTTGCGCCCCTCAAGCTAACAACAATGCCACTACCACTTCTACGCCTACTACAGCCGCAAGTCCAACCACAACAGCAAAAACTGATAGTCCAGCCCCAAGCGCTACAGGTGTCAAGCTGCGAATTGGATTCCAAAAATCGGCAACGGTTCTTTTCTCCTTGAAAGGTAAAGGAACTTTAGAAACGGTTTTTAAAGCCGCCGATGGAACCGTTACTTGGTCAGAATTTCCTGCGGGTTTACCAATGGTTGAAGCGTTGAATGCTGGAGCGATCGATGTCGCCTATGTCGGTGAAGCACCGCCAGTGTTTGCCCAAGCAGCCAAAGGTTCGACAGTGCGCTACATTGCTTACGATCCCTATGGTGTTGAAGCTGAAGGTATTGTCGTTCATAAGGATTCGCCAATTCAGACCCTTGCTGACCTTAAGGGCAAAAAGCTTGCTGTGCAGAAAGGATCTAATGCTCACTATCTATCAGTAAAGGCGATCGAATCCGCAGGCTTACAAGTGAGTGATGTAGACATTTCCTTTGTGAAACCCTCCGATGGTCGTGCGGCTTTTGAGAAGAAGAATATTGATGCTTGGGCAGTTTGGGACCCTTTTCTTGCGGCTGTGGAAGTAGATACAGGCGCAAGAGTTCTCACCAGTGCTAAGGGATTAGCCCCCAATCGAGGTTACTATCTGGCTTCTAAGGAATTCATTGAGAAGAATCCTGAAGCAGTAAAAACTTTCTTGAATGAACTCAAGAAAGAAAGTGAGTATGTCAAGAAAAATCCCGCAGAAGTTGCAAAATTTCTTTCCCCCGTTCTTGGTGTTGATGCTGCGATTCTGGAAAAGGCAGAGAAACGCCGTGATTATGACATCCTGCCCCTCACTGAAGAAGTGATTGCCAAGCAGCAGGATATCGCTGATACCTTCGCCAGACTCAAGCTGATTCCTCAGCCCATCGTTGTCAAGGAAGCGGTTTGGGACTGGAAGTAAGACTTATTCTTTGTTCTTCTTTCGCAAGATGCTAAAGATCCCCCCAGCACCCCTTGTAAAGGGGGAAGAAGATTATATTCTCACCCCTTTACAAGGGGTGCTGGGGGGATCGCAAACCTAAATCGATTCAATTCCCCATTCGCAATTACCATGACTATTTCTGATCACAATATCAAAACTCAACGCCTCATCACCGATGTCCTTGTCATTGGTGGCGGTACGGCTGGCACTATGGCAGGAATTAAGGCAAAACAAGCGAATCCCGATCGCGATGTCTTGATTCTCGAAAAAGCAAATATCCGTCGTAGCGGTGCGATCGCGATGGGTATGGATGGAGTTAATACCGCCGTCATCCCTGGAAATTCTACGCCAGAGCAGTATGTGCGTGAAGTGACATTGGCTAATGATGGCATTGTCGAGCAGAAGACAGTTTATCAAACGGGTAAGCTGGGTTTTGAAGTGATTAAAGAATTAGAAAGTTGGGGTGTGAAGTTTCAAAAGGATGCTCAAGGAGAATACGACCTCAAGCAGGTGCATCGCATCGGTAAATATGTGTTACCTATGCCTGAAGGGAAAGATCTAAAAACAATTTTGGCGCGGCAAGTGAAGCGTCATAAGGTTCGGGTCACTAATCGGGTGATGGCAACGCGGGTCTTAGTGGAAAATGGTCGGGCGATCGGCGCAGTTGGTTTTGATGTTCGTAGTGGCGATTTTGTCGTCATCCAAGCAAAAGCGGTGATTCTCTGTACGGGAGCCTCTGGCAGATTAGGATTGCCTGCTTCGGGCTATCTCTATGGAACCTACGAGAATCCTACCAATGCAGGCGATGGCTACTCGATGGCTTACCACGCAGGTGCGGAACTCTCGAATATTGAATGCTTCCAAATCAATCCTCTGATCAAGGATTACAATGGTCCCGCCTGTGCTTATGTTGCAGGACCTTTTGGCGCACATACGGTGAATGCGGAAGGACATCGCTTTATTAATTGTGACTATTGGAGTGGTCAGATGATGCTAGAGGTCTGGAAAGAACTGAACTCTGGTAAAGGACCTGTGCAGCTAAAAATGACCCACCTCGATCCTGACACGATTTCGGAAATTGAATCGATCATGTGGTCAAATGAACGCCCCAGTCGTGAGCGATTTCATGCGGGGCGAGGTGAAGATTATCGCACTCACGGAATTGAGATGAACATTTCCGAAATTGGACTATGTAGCGGTCACAGTGCTTCGGGAGTGTGGGTAAATGAACGCGCCGAAACTACGGTAGCAGGACTATATGCGGCAGGTGACATGGCGAGTGTGCCGCACAATTACATGATCGGTGCGTTTGTGTTTGGCAGAATTGCGGGAATTGAGGGTATGAAGTATAGCGAAAATCTGGAACACGTTGAGCCAAATTTCGAGTTTTTGGAAGCTGAGAAAGAACGAATTTATGCTCCGTTAACGCGACCTAATGGAGTTCCGCATACGCAAGTGGAATATAAATTACGCCGTTTGGTGAATGATTATCTACAACCACCAAAGTCTACAAACAAGATGGAGATTGGCTTAGGACTATTCGATCGCTATCAAGAAACTCTCGATATTATGGGCGCTCAAGATCCCCATGAATTAATGCGTTGTATGGAAGTGCATTTCATTCGCGATTGTGCAGAGATGGCGGCGCGGGCTTCGCTATTTCGTAAGGAGACAAGATGGGGACTTTATCATTATCGGTTGGATTATCCAGAGAAGAATAATGATGAGTGGTTCTGTCATGTCAATTTGAAGAAGGATGAATCGGGACAAATGACGCTATTTAAGCGTGAGGTTTCGCCTTACATCATTCCTGTTGATGTGCGTCAAGAAGTTTATGATGTCGCAGTTCGATAAATACTCAAGGGTAGCGCGAAGCGCTGCCCTTAAGTAATCACTAATTATTATTTTAAAACTATGGCTTTAATTAAACAACGTATTGATGTTCCTGTAATTGTCGATGAATCGAAATGTTTAGAAAAATGTGTCGCTTGCATTGAAGTTTGTCCCCTTGATGTATTAGCTAAGAACCCCGAAACAGGCAAAGCATATATGAAATATGACGAGTGCTGGTTCTGCTTGCCCTGCGAGAAAGAATGCCCGACAGGTGCGATTACGGTACAGATTCCGTTTTTATTGAGGTAAATGCCCTCACCCCCCAGCCCCCTCTCCCAGTGGGAGAGGGGGAGTAAGATAAGATTCCTGTTCCCCTCTCCTGCAGGAGAGGACCTAGGGGTGAGGGGCTTAGAAAACGTTAGCAAAACAACTATTACTTATGTCTACAACCGATCCCGAATTACAAGAATGGATAGAATTATTACAGTCAGACGATCTGAGCGATCGCTTGGTTGCGATCAAAAGCCTACAACACCTTGGCGATGAAGCTGCCCTTGATGTGGTGGTACTCGCCCTCAACGATGAAAGCCCTGCTGTCCAAAAAATTGCGATCGCTACGCTCTGGGAATTTGCCAATCCCAAAGTAATTCCTAAGCTGATTCCTAGTCTTGGATCACCTGATGAAGAAATTCGTGCAGCATCTCTATCGGCGCTTGGTGAATTAGTTTCTCAAGGTTCACTCTTATTATTACTGGATGCTTTACACCAAAACAATCTCCACCTTCAACGCAATATTTTAATCCTGTTACGCAAGATCCATGACGCGCAATCTTTACCCTATTTATTGCCATTTCTAGAGTCAGACTATCCTGAACTGAGAGAAGCGGCGATTACGACTTTGCGTTATCTCAATC
This sequence comes from Pseudanabaena sp. M085S1SP2A07QC, assembly GCA_020404895.1. Taxonomy (GTDB): domain Bacteria; phylum Cyanobacteriota; class Cyanobacteriia; order Pseudanabaenales; family Pseudanabaenaceae; genus Pseudanabaena. Next base: position 13,875 of record JADBWK010000063.1, read on the forward strand.
AGGTCAAAACTAGTCCCACAGCTTTACCACTACTGCAAGATCCTATTGATTTTGTGCGCCGTGAAGCTGCCCTGACTTTAGGACATCTCGCTGATGCCGAAGTCATTCCCAGCTTGAGTAAAGCTCTAAAGGAAGATCCCGATTGGCAAGTGCGGCGCAATGTTACGAAAGCATTAGCGATTCATGGCGATGGTGTCGCGATTCCAGTACTAATTGAAGCGATCGCCGATGAGCATTGGCAAGTGAGACGCTTTGCGGCTCAGGCTTTGCAGAAAATTTTTCAGACAATTAAAAATGAAGATGCAATTCCTGCTTTGGTGAATGCTCTTGCCGATGAATATGCGGATGTGCGTAAGGATGTGGCGATCGCATTAGGAAATCTCGGCAGTCAATTAGCAATCTCTTCTTTGCAACAAGCTCTAGACGATCCCGATCGTGAAGTTAGCATTCAAGCTGAGAGATCAATTCAGCGTATTAAGGATTATTCATCAGTTAGCGCGGGGCAACCGTCATGATCGAAACAGTACCTAACATCGCATCTACGGATTTAGCTGACCTTCGCAAAGTGGAGGTTACGAAATTACTGAAACGGGTAATTGTGCCGATCCTCAACAATGACATTGTGAGTTTAGGTATGGTGCGTAATCTGCGAATCGTTGATGATTATGTCTATTTACGCCTCTATGTCGGTTCCCATCAACCGGAATTAAAAGAGCAAGTTATTTCAACTCTTTCTAATTTAAACTGGTGTAAGAAAACCTATGTGGAACTCTGCACAATCCCAAAAGTCCGCACGACCTTAGCAGTTTCCAGTGGTAAAGGCGGTGTGGGTAAATCGACAGTTGCCGTAAACCTAGCCGCAGCCCTCAGCCTCACAGGGGCAAAAGTGGGATTACTTGATGCTGATGTTTATGGTCCCAATGTGCCGCAAATGTTGGGCTTAGGATATTTCGATATTCAAGTAATTGAAACTGCTGACGGTCAGCGCTTCATTCCCTTAGAGGCACATGGTATCAAAGTGATGTCTGTCGGTTTATTAGCCGAACCCGATCATCCCCTTGCTTGGCGAGGTCCAGTCCTGCACAAAATTATCACCCAATTTATTCATCAAGTGGAATGGGGAGAATTAGATTATTTGCTCATTGATTTGCCCCCAGGTACTGGTGACGCACAGATTACGATTGTGCAGGAAAGTCCAATCTGTGGTGTGATCCTTGTGACGACACCACAACAGGTAGCGATCGCGGATGTGCGCCGTAGCGTCTATATGTTCCGTCAGGTGGGTGTACCTGTATTAGGCATTGTCGAGAATATGAGCTATTTGCTTACGGAGGAGGGAAAAGATTCCCAATTTATTTTCGGTAAAGGAGGTGGTCAGCAATTATCGACTGAATTACAAGCACCTTTGTTGGGACAGATTCCGATTCACGCCCGTATTTGTGAAGGTGGCGATCGCGGATTGCCTATAACTTTAAGCGATCGCGATTTTCTCCCCAGTCAGTTTTTTGCTGAAATTGCGAAGACTCTGATAGCTACATTCACCAAACCCACAGTGTTAAACAGTGGCTAAACTATCTACTTCAAGATTATTTGTAGGATGCATTAGTGCGACGTAACGCATCAACTGGTTAAAGACGATGGGTTACGCTGTCGCTAACCCATCCTACATTTATCTTACCTAGCAAGGTTTAACACATTTCTGAACTAAATTGAGGAGTATAAATAATGTCAAATAGAAGAAATCTAAATCGCAGAAAGAAATCAGGATTGCTCAGTCGTAAGCGATTCACGGGCTGGTTGTTGTCGTTTATGGCAGTTTTTGCAGTTTTCGTACTCAATAGTTGCAGCAATCCCCAACAGACTGCAACTCCTAGCGATCAACCCAATGCCACTAATCCCCCTGCCCAAGTCAGCAAACCTGCGGTAATCAAGCTGGACTATGCCTATTACAATCCTGTTAGCTTAGTTCTCAAAGAGAAAGGCTGGTTAGAAGAAGACCTCAGCAAAGATAATGTGAAAGTGGAATGGGTCTTGAGCCAAGGTAGCAATAAGGCTTTAGAATTCTTGAATGGAAGTAGTCTTGATTTCGGCTCTACGGCTGGGGCGGCGGCTTTGATTGGTAAGGCAAATGGCAACCCGATTAAGTCGATTTATGTTTATTCCAAACCTGAATGGGCAGCCCTCGTAGTTGGTGCAAATTCCACAATTAAGACTGTGCCTGAACTTAAGGGTAAGAAAATCGCGGCAACTCGTGGAACCGATCCATTTATCTTCTTACTCCGTGCTTTGGATAAGTTTGGTTTAACTGATAAGGATGTGGAAATTGTGCCATTGCAGCACGCTGATGGTCGCGCTGCCCTTGAAAAAGGTGATGTTGATGCATGGGCAGGTCTCGATCCCCACATGGCAAAGTCGGAATTAGAACAAGGATCTAAGCTGTTTTTTCGTGAAACTTCCTTTAATAGCTATGGAGTGCTGAATGTACGCGAAGCCTTTGCTAAGCAATATCCTGAATATGTAACCAAGGTTTTGCAAGCTTACGAAAAAGGACGCGACTGGTCAATTAAGAATCCTGCGGAGTTGAAGCAAATCTTAATCAAGGCTTCTAAGTTAACAGATGCTGTTGCTGCTAAGCAATTTGAGCGGACTGATCTCACTAATTCGGCGATCGGTGAAGATCAGAAAACTGTCATTTTAGCGGCGGGTGATGTTCTCAAAAAGAGTGGTGTGATTAAGGCAGACACTGATGTAGCTAAGGTTGTAGGTGATTTAATCGATCCGCAATACTCGGCGAAGTTGTCGGCGAAGTAACCCCCTCTGACTCCCCCTTTTAAAGGGGGAGAACTTAATCTATTTCCCTTTCCTTTGCAAGGGGAGAGCTAGGGAGTGGTTCTAAAAGAAAATTTAATACATAGCAACAAACATTATGAGTAGTTCTCTATCGCCTAATCAAATAAATGAAGAATATAGAGATAGGCGATCGCTTAATTTACTAATACTAATTGAACGATCGCTGAACAAATTAGGCTGGTTTAAAGGCGCGATCGTGCCAGTGACTCTGCTGATTATTTGGGAAATTGCTTCTAAATCTGGATGGGTTGCGCCAAATCTATTGCCAGCACCATCGACAGTACTAGGAACAATTAACGACCTAGCCAAATCTGGTGATCTCTGGAAACATATTGGTATTACTCTTTATCGCGTATTTTTGGGATTTCTGATTGGTGTGGGAGTTGCTACGGTTTTGGGTGCAATTACAGGCTATTCCAAAATTCTGCATGACCTCATCGATCCATTACTGCAATCCCTGCGAAGTATTCCATCTCTAGCATGGGTTCCATTATTTTTATTATGGATGGGAATCCAAGAAACGCCGCGTATCGCACTGATTGCTGTGGGTGTATTTTTTCCTGTTTATTTGAGCTTAATGAGTGGAATTCGTTCGGTCGATCGCAAACTCGTAGAAGTTGGCAAAATATACCGTCTAACAGGATTACAGCTAATTCAGCGTGTATTCTTACCCGCGACAATTCCTGATTATATTGTGGGATTACGAAGCGGCTTAGGACTAGGATGGATGTTTGTAGTTGCTGCTGAACTCACAGGAGCTAGTCAGGGCTTAGGATTCCTGCTTGTAGACGGACAAACTACGGGTCGTCCAGAGCTAACAATAGCCAGCATTTTGTTATTTGCGGTACTGGGAAAACTTAGTGATGGCGCGATCGCTTTGTCATCGAAAAAACTTCTGCATTGGCGCGATGCCTATGGACAGCATTAAGGAGGAAACACGATGCTCTTAATTGAAGGATTACATAAGCGATTTAGTAACGGTTTTGTGGGCTTAGAGTCGGTCGATCTCTCGGTCAATAAGACGGAAATTGTCAGCTTGATCGGAACCAGTGGCTGTGGTAAAAGTACCATCCTCCGCATCATTGCAGGGCTAGATTTTCCCACTCGCGGCACGGTTCGCATTGATGAGCAGATTATCACCAACCCCCATGCCGATATTAGTATTATTTTCCAAGAAGCGCGGCTGATGCCTTGGCTGACGGTTTGGGAAAATATTCAATTCGGCTTGCAGCGTCAACCGAAAACCCAACGCAATCTCTTAACAGGCGAAGTCATTGCCAAAGTTGGCTTAACGGAATTTGCGAAGGCTTTGCCAAGGCAGCTATCAGGAGGTATGGCACAGAGAGTCGCGATCGCTCGCGCCCTTGTGGCTAATCCTTCGCTCCTATTACTTGATGAACCCTTTAGCGCCCTTGATGCCTTTACTCGTTTGAGTTTACAGGATCATCTCTTGGAAATTTGGAGCTATGCTCAACCAACGATGATTCTGGTTACTCACGATGTGGAAGAGGCAGTGATGCTGAGCGATCGCGTAATTGTGATGCGTGGCAATCCTGGACGGATTCATCAAGAATTTGCGATCGATCTGCCCCGTCCTCGCCGCCGCACTGATCAGCATCTTCAATATTGGAAAGAACAACTTTTGGAAGCTTTGGATTTATCCACAGGCGAAATAAAACAAAAAATAAAACTATGACATTCACTTCTACTCATTCAACCTATGATCCTAACCTCTTTGCAGGTGTGGCAAAGTATTACTGCCAATTTCGTCCACGTTATAACGATGATCTTTATCAATTACTGATCAAAGAATTTCAACTAGATGGAACTGGGCGCTTACTCGATCTTGGAACTGGTACGGGACTAATCGCGATCGCCCTCAGCCCACATTTTAAGGAGGTAATTGCCCTTGATCCTGATCCTGAAATGCTGAAGGAGGCACAGCAAGAAGCAGAACTAGACAATATTCAAAATATCCGATGGGTAAATACTCAGGCGGAAAATATTTCCCAAGAGTTAGGAGAGTTTCGTCTAATTACCATTGGTCGCGCCTATCACTGGTTCCATAAGCCAAAGGTGCTGCAACTAGCCAGCGATCGCCTAGTTCAAGGTGGTGGTATTGCCATTACTTACAGTCATCAAGATATTTGGCACAGTACGGAACTTTGGAAAATCAATGTTCTAGATATTGTCAAAAAATATCTTGGTGAGAAGCGTCGTGTTGGTAATAGCACCATCGAAAACCTTGATGATACTTACTCCGCACTGCCTAGCTTGCTAAAACAATCGGGTTTCAGCGCTCCCAAATTTCAAAGGCTTACCATTATCAAAACTTGGACAGTTAATAGCTGGATTGGTTATCTCTATTCCACCGCTTTTGCCCGTCCCGCCTATTTTGGCGATCGCCTTGCCGAATTTGAGAAAGACATTGAACAAACTCTACTCACACTCTTTCCATCAGGCGAATTTGTCGAGCAAATTCCCATTGACGTTTATCTAGCCCATAAAAATTAAATCTCTAGTGTTTGCGGCGCTTCGCGCCGCAAACACTCAACCTAAATCTAAATTACTATGCTAAAAACATTCACTCACAACTTTCCTAAGCTAATCCAAAGTTCTACGATCCGCTTTGCTACTGGACTAACCATCAGCCTTGCCATTGTCTCCTGCACCCCTACCGCCACCACTAATACAACCCCAGCCACCCCTAGCGCAAACCAACCCGCCGCCACTCCCGACAGCAAAGAAGCGATCGTGGTGAGAATTGGGCATCAGAAGTTCGATCCCTTAACTTTAGTAAAAAATAAGGGCAAATTGGAGGCACGCCTCAAGCCTCTTGGTGTCACCGAAGTTAAATGGACAGAATTTCCTTCGGGACCTCCGCAAATGGAAGCACTAGCTGCGGGTAGTATTGACATTGCCCGTACAGGTGATGCGCCGCCTGTGGCAGCCCAAGCCGCAGGTTCTGATTTTGTCTATGTAGGAACTAGCGCTCCTAAAGATAGTAGCTCGGCTTTGCTAGTTAAGGAAGAATCACCCATCAAAACCGTTGCTGATCTCAAGGGTAAAAAAGTCGCCTTTGCAAAAGGTTCTAGCGCCAATTACTTGATCGTCAGAATTCTCGAATCTGAAGGCTTGAAATGGGAAGATATCACCCCCGTTTATCTCTCTCCTGCCGATGCCAGAGCCGCCTTTGAGCAGGATAATGTCGATGCTTGGGTGATTTGGGACCCCTTCTATGCCTTAGTACAGTCTAAAACTCCTGTGCGTGTAATCCGTGACAGTAAAGGCTTAGTCACCAATCGTGATTTTTATCTTGCACCTAAGTCTTTTGCCGACAAGAATGCCAAAATCATTGAGGCAATTCGTGAGGAAACTGAAGAAGTAGCGACTTGGGCAAAGGCAAATCCCGATCAAGTGGCTGATTTCTTGTCACCTCTCCTCAAGATTGAGAAGCCTGTTCTTCTCACTGTCACCAATCGCCGTACCTATGGCTTTGAGACAATTCCTCCTGCCGTTGTTGCCGAACAACAGGCGATCGCTGATTCGTTCTTCAAGCTAAAATTGATTCCTAAAGAAATCAAAGTTTCTGAAGTGATCTGGCAAGCACCTAAATAACCCACCTCCCCACCTCTCCCAGTGGGAGAGGGAATAAATGTTGTTGATGCAAAAATATGACTCAAGATTATTTAGAAATTGCCACTGCATACGTTAAAAAATTAGCGGCTGAATTTGCGACAACCTCTATAGAACGCGATAAAAATGGTGGCACACCTAAATATGAACGCGATCGCATTCGGGATAGTGGCTTACTCAAAATAGCGATACCGAAAGCCTATGGTGGTTGGGAATTACCTTGGCATGAAGTATTTAAAATCAGTCGTGAATTTGCCAAAGTTGATAGCGCAATCGCCCATGTCTATTCCTACCATCATTTAGGAGTAACAATTCCGCATATCTTTGGTTCTGAAGAACAGAAAGAAAAATTCTATTTGGAAACAGTCAACAGTAATTGGTTTTGGTGCAATGCGCTCAATCCTCTAGATAGAAGGGCAACCCTGACGAGAGATGGCGATATCTGGCGATTGAATGGTGCTAAAAGTTTCTGCTCTGGTTCTATCGATTCTGATATCTTACCGATCGCTGCCGTTAATCAAGACACTAATACCTTAACGGTTTTAGCAATTCCCACAAATCGTATAGGCGTTACCGTTCATGACGATTGGGATAACATCGGGCAACGTCAAACTTCTAGCGGTACTGTCAGTTTTGAGCAAGTACAGGTATTTCCCCAAGAAATATTTGGCGATCGCAGTCAAAGCGATCTCCCATTTAAAACAATTCGTGCTTGTCTAACCCAATTAAATTTAGCGAATATTTATCTAGGAATTGCGATTGGCGCTTTTGAAGCCGCAAGGGAATATACCCAGACAGAAACTAGACCTTTTATTAGTTCAGGTGTAGATAATGCGACTCAAGATCCGTACATATTAGAAAAGTATGGTGATATGTGGGTACATCTCCAAGCTACAGAAGCACTCACCGATCGCGCAGGACTAGCATTACAAGCAGCGTGGGAACAGAAATGGGATCTCACAGAGCAACAACGAGGCGAAACGGCGATCTCGATCGCTACGGCAAAAGTTGCAGCGCATAAAGTCGGGTTAGAGGTAACCAATCGCATTTTTGAAGTGATGGGCGCGAGATCAACCTCTGCTAAATATGGTTTTGATCGATATTGGCGCAATTTACGCACTTTCACGCTGCATGATCCTGTGGAATACAAAATTAAAGCGATCGGTGATTGGGCGTTAAATCATCAAATTCCTAAACCTGATTTCTATATCTAAAAAAAGGGGCGCTTAGCGCCCCTTTTTTAGTTAGAAAGTAAAAGTAGTCCGAATCACACCAACAGTTGCTGTGCCATTGGCACTATCGCTATTAGCGTTGAATACGAAGTATACCCCAGGAGTAATACTAATGTTTTTGGAGATACGGAAGCGATATAGAGCTTCAAGATGATAGGGGGTGTTGGGGCTGTCAACCTTAGTTGCTGTGCCACTCACACTGTTTTTATACAATGGTTGTCCAAAAATAATTGCGGCAAGATCGCCCTCGCTGAATATATCTTTGAAAGAGAAAGCAGTTGACCAACTTGTAAATGTAGTTGAACCAGCAGAACTTACAGCATCAGTAAAAATATAAGACCCCCATGTGTTGAAGGTAACTTTGTTTGTGATATCCCAAACAAGACTACCTACAACAGTATTAGCCCTAATACCTGTAATTCCAGCCGAAGTAATTGATTCTCTATTTAGACCAGAATCAAGACTGTTAGTTTGGTGATAGCTATTGGCATAACCAATTCCCAACTTCAACGCATCGCTAGGCTTCCAGACCAACTGAGCCGCCGCCACAGTTGAACCACCAAACAAACCACCCTGTCCACCAAGAGTTGGAGCTGCCGCATTATTTGCCGAATAAGCGACTTGTAAGTTGCCCTGTGGCGATAACTTCCAATCAAAACCCAATACAGCAACACTAGGACCACCGCTACCAATCCGTAGCAATGGATTGAGCCGACCAAACCGAGAAAGTGTTCCCTGTCCGTCGTTGTTAAGTGGATTGAGAGGGTCGATAATGTCTTCTGTTTGACCGATTGGCGCGACATAACCTGTAAAAGCATCACCAATTGGGAATTTATACCATAAACGATTCAGGTTAAACTCATTGGCTGCACCACCAGTGTCATAGGAAAGCCTTGTACCATTACCGCTATTGAGAGCAGGAGCAATTAAGTTTTGCGTATTACTGGCTTGCAGACGAGTTCTCAATAAATCTTTGCCTGTAAAGCTAGTGTCCAAGTTGAGGCGAACGCGGTAGCTAAAGGTGGTATTAGTGAGATCGCTACCCACAGGAACATTGCTACCATCGGAAGCTGCCGCCAAGCTAAAGATGGCTTCACCACGAAGCTTTGTTGTTGTCGAAAACTGCTGAGCTTCTAGCTTAGCTGTCTTGGCATCAAGGGCATCAACACGACCACGAAGAGTAGCGAGTTCTGCTGCAAATTCTTCTTGAAGTTTTTGCAACGTTGCGAGATCTTCTTTGCTGACTTTATCAGCTAGTCCAGCAGAAATTATTTCATTAATTTTATCTAATGCAGAGTTCAAACCTGCTGCAAATTCGTAACGAGAGAGGGATTGCCTACCTCGAAATGTGCGATCGGGATAGCCTGCAATCACACCATAACGCTCTACTAACGATTGCAATGCGGTAAAAGCCCAGTCCGTAGAACGCACATCACTGAGTTGAGATACAGAAGTTACATTTTGCGAAATCCTACGGTTTGATAGAGGATCAGTACTCGCAGAACGAATTAGTTCGGATTCTTTGATGACTACATTATTATTAGTTGTCTTCACGGTGCTAACAGATAGACTTTCTGCATTAGCAACATTGGGCGCGATCGCTATGCCAACAATACCTGTAGTCAAGGTTACAGTTATAACAGAACCTAGAAAGCGATCGCTGACATCTTTTTGATGTTTAAATTTGGACATTATTAGACTTTCCTCACACAGTGGAAATCAATGAAAATAATTGGAAGTTAGAATATGGAGCAAAACCTCGCGAAGTAATTGTTAAATAGAAGCATAGCAAAATGGGCAAAAGCCTCAGATATTGGCGTTTTTGCTAAGATGACTCGATTCAATTTATTAAATTTATTACTTCGCTGTTATTAAAAATACAGTAGCAGGAAGAACTATTCAAAAGTAAGTATAGTAGAAGACATTATAGAAATTTCTAGAAAAAGTTTTTTGATTGAGCTATGTTCTACAATAAAATTTGAATTCAATAAGATGTTAAAAAGCAAAAAATTCTATAAAGAAGGTGGCTCAATAGGTGTTTCGGGGAGGTAAAGAGAGTAGTGAGTCTAGCAAAGCACTCAGCAAAGCTTTGCCCCTCCTCTTGGCATTATGAACAAACTCAAAGAAGCTCCAATACAAAGGTAACTTTTCTTGAGAAATACCACGATGAGGTCGTAACCAAGAGCGTAAAAGCGACCAGAAGCCTTCTATTGTATTGACATAAACTTCTCAAAAGCCATCACCATCTTCATCTCTTGCATATTCTCCCACTCCATGACAAACAGATTTGTGAGCATAGCCCCAAACTTGTAAAGGGTAATAGATAGCATATTCGTCAGTGTAAACCATAGTACCAAGAGCAATCGTTGCTTTAATCAGAGGCTCAATAGTCCGTTGTTGAACGTTTTCCATCATGCGAATTACCACTTCACCACCACGCTGAATCATGCCGAAGATGGGTGGTTTTTCTTTTTCAAGTGTCCCCCGCCCCCCCTTGAGGCGATTACGTCTTCCTTTGCGACTTTTTTTAACTGCTTCGGAGTTGCCTTTGTGTCCTGCTGTCACATATACCTCGTCACACTCGACTGTGCCAGATAAGTTTACTTCAGGCTTACTTAGGTCAATACCTTCTCTCAATTGGGTGGTCATATCTTGCACCACATCCTTATCTAGGTCTAGTTCTTGGGCAATTTGTCGGTTTGAGAGGTTTAATCCCATCAAGTATAGGCACAATATCCACATCCGTAGTGGTTGATGGTGTCCTGCAAATATTGTGTCGGTTAAATCGTCAAAGTTAATGCTGCAAGTTTTACACTGGTATCGTTGACGGGCAGGTTGTGTTTCATCTTTGCCTCGCTTGATTACCTCTGTACTTTTACATTTTGGACAACTTACTCCTCCTGTCCATCTCATCTGACGAACTGTTTCGTAACATTTTTCATCATCAATTAGATGGGTTAAGTTCACACTCAGCATAGTGTTGCTGCTTCTGGATTTCGCTACAATTTTATCAATTTCTCCCTTTCTTTACTTCCCCGAATCACCTATTGAGCCTTTTTTATATCTAGCATTAAAAACCTTGTCTGCAATTTACTAATACCTACCGTATAAACCGTAGATTTTACTTGCGTCTTGCCCAAAAGTATTGTATGGTGTTTAAATACGGTAATTACATCAAGATATCGTAGATTATTTTTTGGAGGTTCAAGCTCGTGAGTTCAAGACAACATCCTTTTAGCAATTCAAAACTTGGGATCAAGGCGATCGCTTGCTTATTTGGCAATATATTTAGTCATAAATGGGGACGTAAATTTGTCTCTTTCTTCTTGGCTGGTGCATTGATCAGTGTCACGATGGCAGCTTGCACAGCCACTACCGACACCAAACCCACAGCAGCAACTAGCCCAACAACAGGTGGTAGTCCTGCCGCTCAAACCAAACCAGCAGGCGAACCTAAAAAGGATGTTGAATTAACCCTTGTATCTTTTGCTGTAACCAAACAAGCCCACGAGGCAATTATCCCTAAATTTGTCGAGAAATGGCAAAAAGAACAAAACCAAAAAGTTACTTTTAAACAAAGCTATGGTGGTTCAGGTTCACAAACCCGTGCTGTAATTGATGGACTAGAAGCTGACATTGTTCACCTCGCTCTTGCAGCTGATACTAGCAAAATTGAGAAAGCAGGCTTGATCGATAAAGGTTGGGAAAAAGAATACCCTAACGATGGAATTGTCTCTAAATCTATTCCAGTACTAGTGACCCGCGATGGAAATCCTAAAAACATTAAGGATTGGTCAGATTTAGAAAAAGATGGCATTAGCCTAATCACCGCCGATCCTAAAACTTCGGGTGTGGCTCGTTGGAACTTCCTCGCTTTGTGGAATGCCGCAGTCAAAAAAGGCGGTAGCGATGAAAAAGCGCTAGAAGCATTGACAAAAGTATATACAAATGTGCCAATTTTGACCAAAGACGCCAGAGAAGCTACCGATGCTTTCTTTAAGCAAGGTCAAGGCGATGCATTGATCAATTATGAAAACGAGATTATTCTTGCTTCTCAAAAGGGTCAGAAGGTTAACTACGTCATTCCTGATGTGAATTTCTCCATTGATAATCCGATCGCTGTAGTTGATAAAAATGTCGCAAAACATGGAACCAAAGAAGTCGCAGAAGCTTTTGTGAAATTCCTTTATTCGCCTGAAGCCCAAACTGAATTTGCTAAAGTTGGTTTCCGTCCTGTAGATGAGACTGTGGCTAAAGAAAAACAATTTGTCGATCTTTATCCTAAAGTAAAAGATCTTTCAACCGTTAAAGATCTTGGTGGTTGGGATGCGATCAACAAAAAATTCTTTGCTGATGGCGCAGCTTTTGACCAAATTCAATCAAAAATTAAGCGTTAGAGACTAAATTTAGGTTATCCATGAACAAGGGGCTTAATCCCCTTGTTTGATACAAGATTAATATAAGTTTAATGCAAGCTTTGTGAAAATTAAAGATGACATGGTAACAACACCTTCCGCTATAACCAACCGAAAGCAAAGATCTAACCCTTTTCTAAAGCTTCTCGGTAAAATCCCTTGGACATGGGTAATTACTTTTACTTACCTCGCCTTTTTGCTGATTTTACCGATCGCCGCATTACTAACAAAAGCTGCTACTGAGCCGTTAGAGAGTTTCTGGAAAACAGCGACTAGCCCACTAGCTCTATCTAGCTATGAGATTACCTTTGTCACCGCCTTTGCCGCCGCCGCTGTTAATGGCATATTCGGAACTTTGATTGCATGGGTTTTAGTGCGTTATGAGTTCTTTGGCAAAAGGTTCCTAGAAGCTGTAGTAGATTTACCGTTTGCTCTGCCCACGGCGGTCGCAGGTTTAACCCTAGCAACGGTCTATAGTGAAAAAGGTTGGATTGGATCAATGGTTGCACCGTTCGGCATCAAAATTGCTTTCACACGGATTGGGGTGTGGATCGCGATGATGTTTATCTCCCTACCTTTTATCGTGCGGACAGTTCAGCCCGTACTCACCGAATTAGAAAAGGAAATCGAAGAAGCAGCTTGGTCATTGGGAGCTTCTAAATTACAAACTTTTATACAGGTAATTCTCCCGCCGCTCACACCTGCTATCTTGACAGGCGTAGCCCTCGGCTTTTCCCGTGCTGTCGGTGAATATGGCTCCACGGTAATTATTGCCTCCAATACTCCATTTAGGGATCTAATCACGCCAATTTTGATCTTCCAACGTCTAGAGCAGTATGACTATGTGGGCGCAACAGTGCTTGGAACGGTAATGTTAGGCATTTCTTTTGTGAGCTTACTCGCAATTAATCTATTACAAGCATGGAGCAAACGCTATGGCTAATCTCAATTCTTCCATAATCGATCGCCCCAGCGATTTACCAGAACCCACAAAAATTGCTAAAAAGAAAAGTTGGGTTCCGACTATATTAATTGCGATTTCTTTTATTTATCTGGGACTAGTGCTGCTAATTCCTGCGGCAAACGTTTTTGTCACCGCCTTTAGCAAAGGCTTCAGCCCCATATTGGCGGCGGTTCAACGTCCTGACTTCCAAAATGCAATCAAGCTCACCGTCAGCCTAGCGGTAATTGCCTTACCTCTAAATACGATTTTTGGTTTAAGTGCTGCTTGGGCGATCGCTCGTAACAAATTTCCTGGAAAAGCTTTATTACTTAGCATCATCGATTTGCCATTCTCGATTTCGCCTGTAGTTGCGGGTTTAATGATCGTCTTGCTATATGGTCGTCTAGGCTGGTTTGGCTCATGGCTGGAATCGAATGATATCAAGATCGTATTTGCCTTTCCTGGAATGTTACTTGCCACCATTTTTGTGAGTATGCCCTTTATTGCTCGTGAAGTGATTCCTGTACTTGACGAAATGGGTACTGACCAAGAAGAAGCTGCACGTACCCTTGGCGCAAATGATTGGCAAATTTTCTGGCGAGTTGTTGTTCCCAATATTCGCTGGGGACTACTCTATGGATTGGTTTTAACCAATGCTAGAGCCATGGGTGAATTTGGAGCTGTATCTGTAGTTTCAGGCAATATCGCCAGTAAGACCCAGAGTTTACCGCTCTTTGTTGAAGAAACTTATAAACAGTATGAAACGGAAGTAGCTTATTCCGCAGCTGTGCTGCTTGCATTGCTGGCAGTAGTTACACTAATTCTCAAAGAAATCCTAGAACGCAGAACCAGTAAAGCTCAAAAATAGATAGTGATAAATAGTTAAGGATAGGCGGCGCAAAGCGCCGTCCATCCTTAACAAGGATAAATTCTTCCCTTTTTAGGGCTACCCAAAAATAAATGAAGATCACAGAATCCATAAAATGTGATTCACGAAGCGTCAAAAATTAGTCCCAGCAAGGAGTTTCTGTGATGACTGTTGATACTCGTACTGTAATTAAAGATATTCGCCTTCGCATTCCTGAAAGTTTACATGGGGAACCTGTGATTTCACAGTTAACTTCCCATTGTGGTGTAATTGTGAATATCGTTTCCGCAACTTTAGGTGTAAATGCTGGCAGTGGCTGGTTTCATCTCAGCCTCAAAGGTAATTCTGCTCAAATTCAAACAGCGATCGCTTACCTTAATGATCTTGATATCGAAATTTGGCAAGGAAATATTGAAACCCATACATCTTTCTAATACCAAATCACAAAATGGCGTAGCCATTTTGTGATTTTAAAACCCTTTCTGGGTTGGGTTTTATGCCAAACCCAGAAAGGGTTTGGTTTTCGATTCATAAAAGTGTAGTCACACTTTCGTGAATTGGTATAATTCTATTTGTGAAAATCAGTTGCACAAGAAGAATTTCTGGATTCTCATTTAAAATTTGCAACAAATTACCTTAGTTTGTTATAATTGTCCTCCGTTCGGCGGCATAGCCAAGTGGTAAGGCAGGGGTCTGCAAAACCCTCACCCCCAGTTCGAATCTGGGTGCCGCCTTTAACAAAAAAGAGTGAATGCAAAGCATTCACTCTTTTTTGTTACCAAGTAGTATCTTCAGCAATCTGTTTCCCTTCAGTCTGCAAATATTCCAAAAAAGTCTGAGCTACGACCGATAACTGCTTACCAGCGAGATGAATAACATACCAGTTACAAGGGATCGGAAAATGCTCCACATCCAAAACCGCAATCTGACCCGAAGCGCCCTCTAAAGCGATCGTATGTCGCGACAAAACTGAGATTCCTAGACCACCTGCGATCGCCTGTTTAATCGCCTCATTACTTGCAAGCTCCATTTTTATTTTCGGAGTAACTTTATGCTCATCAAATAGCCTTTTTACATATCCCCTTGTACCAGAGCCAGACTCTCTGGTGATAAATGGTTCATCTGCCAACTTTTGAATGGGAATATTTTTCTCGTTAGCCAAATGATGATCGTGACTTGCTAGAACCACTAATGGGTTTGACAAAAACTGATGAGACGTTACATCTGGCTCATCAGGAACTTGACTAAGAATATATAAATCATCCTTATTCTCAGCAAGCCTCTCTAAAACACCGCTATGGTTAGTTACCTTCAAAGATATTTCTACCCCAGGATAACGCTGACAAAATGGTCCCAGTAAACGCGGGATTACATATTTTGCTGTTGTTACCACCGTAATCTTTAAATATCCCTGTTTTAGTCCTTTCATATCGGCAACACTCATCTCAAATTGAGATATGCGACCAAATATCTCTTGACAAGTTGCAAACAACTCTCGACCAGCCTGAGTTAAAAAAAGTTTTTTGCCCACCTGCTCAAACAAGGGCATCCCGATTGCCTTTGTCAAATGCTTAATCTGCATCGAAACAGTGGGTTGTGTTAGAAATAGCTCCTCGGCGGCACGAGTATAGCTGCCATGACGAGCCGCTACTTCAAAGACCTGCAACTGATGCAGGGTGATATGAGTAGCTAATTGAGCATCAGATAGGCGGTAACTCATATTAGTGATAAAACCATAGATTATGTTCTATGATTTTATCACTAATATACATTTTTAGTCTATGCATTTAATCTATATAATCTTTTCTAGAGCGATTACCAGTAAATTTATTCGGAGATGTTTTGACATCGCCATCTATATTCTGGTTCTGACGAATAAAAAATTAAAAGGTGTGGGTCTGGAATGAGATTAAGGCAACAAATTACAAATTTATTTCGCTTTTTGACTCTTGCCTGTAAAGATGAGAGCTTTTTAAAAGCAATTAGAACAGTCGAAAACGTTGTTTCTAAAATAATGGCGATCGCGCTAGTATTTGTCATTTTTGGCGCACTATTTGACTTGTTGCGGATACTAACCTTTGATCTTTTTGTTAATGAACCAAGAGGAGCTTTTAGCATCCCTTTACTCAAAATATTTGGGATGTTTCTGAATGTATTGATTGCCCTTGAACTCATGGAAAACGTGACGGCCTACTTGCGCCATCACACAATCCAGCTAGAGCTAGTAATCATTACCGCTTTAACTGCGGTTGCGCGTAAAGTCATTATCTTTGATAGCAAAGCTGATGGTGACCTTACAGGGCTCGCGATCGCAGTGCTTTCTCTGTCTATCAGTTACTGGATTGTTCGCAGCCAAAACAAAATTCATAAACATTAAGGGAACTCCAATGTTCCCTATCAACCAAAAAAAATAGCGGTGGGCTAAGCCCACCGCTATTTTTTTTGGTTGATTAGTTTGTCAAAACCAATTTTTATGTTTGCTGTGCTTACAGCACAGCAAACATAAAAATTGGTTTTAATGCGAAGAGCTGACTCCATAGCTTTTTAAGCTAAAATTATGTCAAGGATTTAATCTGTATATCAAAACTTTACCTACATATCTATATGACACAATCATTAACTAATTTTCTAGGCAGCCTTGTCGCAGGTGGCGTAGTTCTTGGTCTGATCTTCGCAGCAGTGTTGCTCGTTAGCAGAAAAGACCGCGTCATCCGTCGCGGTTAATCAAAACCCAAAAGACAAGAGGCGGCGCAAAGCGCTGCCTCTTGTCTTTTGGGTTTTGATTAAGAGAAATTTGCGCCATGGCAAAGCTCTCTGTTGTTATACTGAATGACGTAGATAGACTGAAAGCACTTGACTAGTAAAGAAGCTAAGCATAATTAAACATAAAATCCCAAAATCTGTACCGACTGTGCATCTAGCGGTACAGATTTTGGCTCTGCTGCCTTAATTATGCCGAAGTACTTATACTCTCAATGTTTGAGTCAAAAAAATGCAGGTACTTTAGGAGAAATATAGAGCCATGATCAACATCGGTGGCAACCCGCTAATGATTCTTTTGGCAATTGTTGCCGCTTTAGGAGGCGTGGGTTTATATTTTGTGCGGAACTTTCGCCCTGAACTAGCCCGTGACCATGATATTTTTTTCTCAGCGATCGCCTTGGTCTATGGCATCATCTTGTTAGCTTTTAATTTTCGGATGGAAATTACTACTCAGCTAGCCCAAGTCTTAGTAGTAGGATTCGCAGGCTGGTTTGCTGTAGAGTCATTAGTACTACGCCAAGCTCTAGCCAATCAAGCCCGAAGAGCACCTTCTAGTCCCCTTGTTGATGATGAAGAACCCATAGGATCGGATTATCGAGTTGAGATTGATCCCACTCGTGAAATTGCGCCTCGTCGTGATCGCGATCCTTCTAGACGGATGCGCGGTTCTATTTCAAACAGTGCTGAAGCAAGTGAACTTCGTGGAGATACAGCAGATAGCCGCCGTTCACGTCGTCCAAAGAGGAGTAGTGGCGATTCTAATGGCAATGATTCAGTGATTGATATTGACGAAAGTGATATTCGTCCTGTTAGCCCCAAGCGTCGCCCACGACCTAGCGATGATAATATAAGCGGAGAACGCCCCAGAAATCGCAATAACGAATCTGACAACTTTGGTACTGGTGAATCTAGCAAAGATAATGCTGCTAAATCTGGGCGCAGGCGAAGACAATCAGGTCGTCCTTCACCATATGTCAATAATGATGGAGCAAATACTGATGATTTTTAGATTTATTTGCTAAATTTAATTACAAATATACTTTTGATTTTATCCAGATTCGCTGAAATTAAAGTTGTGTAAATATTTCCCAAGAATTGCTATTTTGTCTATGCAAGTCTTAAAGGTTTAAAAAATCCCCAGATTTTTTGAAATTGATATAAGCTTTGAGTCTGCGTAGGGCAGTGACATATTAAACTGTTATTATCCCTGCAAATTGATTTGATCAACCATCACTTGGGCTTTCGATCAACCGTGAGTTATTGCGTTAATCCAAACTGTGCTAATCCGAATAATGAACCATTTGCCATGAATTGTGCGGCTTGTGGTTCTAGTTTAAAGCTGCGAAATCGTTACCGAGCTAGTCGTCCACTAGGCAAAGGTGGATTTGGAGCAACTTTTTTGGCTGCTGATGAGGGGCTGCCTGGATTCCCATCCTGTGTAGTCAAACAATTGCGCCCAAATACTCAATCCGCCAGCGTGATGAAAATGGCGCGAGAATTATTTGAGAGAGAAGCCTTTACTCTTGGCAAAATCGGCAGTCATCCTCAGATTCCGCGCTTACTAGATTATTTTGAAGAATATGGTAATTTTTATCTTGTTCAAGAATTCGTCGATGGGGAAACTTTAAAACAAGAATTTGAGCGTCGGGGTACATTCAACGAAATTGAAATTCGGAAAATACTTGCAGAAATATTCCCTGCACTAGGGTTTATGCATGAAAACGGGGTGATCCATCGTGATATTAAGCCTGCTAACATAATGCGTCGTAAACAAGATGGACAGCTTGTATTAATTGACTTTGGTGCAGTTTCTAGCCAAGTTAATAAACCATCGCCGGATGATGATCCTAGTGGTTTATTAACTAATTTTGCGATCGGTACACCAGGATTTGCGCCGCCAGAACAGATGGCAATGCGTCCTGTTTACTCTAGCGATTTGTATGCTACAGCGATGAGTTGTCTGTATCTTATGACAGGCCGATCGCCTAAGGATTTACCCCATGATCCATATACAGGTGAAATTAATTGGAAATCGCAAGTTAAGCTAAGCGATCGGCTCAGAGTAGTTTTTGAGAAGCTCCTTCAGCAATCTGTTTCGCAGCGCTTTCGCTCAACCGAAGAAGCTTTGCGGGCTCTTGAATCGGGTGGAATTCCTGAAGAACCACCCAAATCTACAAACCAATCCACAAATTATGCACCCCTTAGTGCACCTTCTTCTGTGACTGTGAGACCTTCCACACAGATATCCAACTCGCGCATTCAATCACAGAAACATGGCAATGGTCAGGGAACACAATTTGATAACAGTGGCATGTTGACCTCTGGTAGTACCAGATCAGGCAGTCGGATTGGTACTGGTGATCTGAAAGGTGGGCGTAAAGTTATTGTTGAATACAATCAAGGCAAGCGAAACTTTGCCAATCAAGATTACTCTAAAGCTGCATTTGGTAGTGCAAACCTATCGGGTATTGTGATGAGCCGGTCTAAATTAGTTGAGGCAGATTTTTGTCATAGTGACTTAACGGGTGCTAGTTTTCAAGGGGCTAATTTATCTCAGGCTAAGTTAAATAGTGCTAATTTACGGGAAGCAAAAATGCAACGCGCTATCCTGATAAAGTGTGATTTGGGCAGTGCTTCGATGATTTTGGCTGATTTACGTGAGGCAAATCTCCAATCAGCTTATATGAGTAAAGCTGATTTGTCTGGAGCGAATTTAAGTGGAGCTAACTTGAAGGGAGCATATTTAAGTCAAGCAAACTTAAATGGGACGAATCTTTGTGGTGCAGATTTAAAAGGAGCTAAGATCTCTGAAGATCAATTAGCTCAAGCCAAAACAAATTGGGGTACGATTCGCCCTGATGGTAGTAAACGCTTATTTTAAAAACTTATATATTGGGGCAGCACTTCGTGCTGCCCCAAGTAGCATGTATGTACGGACATTAATTTTGTGAGACTTACTGATAATCAACTGATTGCGTTATTTACTGACTTGCTTGGAGTGGATAATGTCGTTTTATTCGATCGCTTAATACCAAATTTGCATCAGCGGATTGTGAATAGCCTTACACCTGATAGCCTCTCGCCTGCCTGTGTACTTTATCCTCAGACGATCGCCGAACTATCGAAGGTGATCGCCTTAACATCCGAAAATAGGTTACGAGTACTGCCTTGTGGTAATGCTACTAAGTTAGATTGGGGTGGCTTAGTGAGTAGAGCGGATGTAGTAATCAGTATATCAAAGTTTAATCGGGTGATTGAGCATTGCGTTGGGGATCTTACTGTCACAGTCGAGGCAGGGGTGAAGTATCAGGATTTGCAAACAGTCTTAGCAAAAGCAGGACAGTTTTTAGCGATCAATCCTCCTTATAGAGCTAATGCGACTATTGGCGGAATTCTAGCCACTGCTAGCGCTGGTTCGTTGAGACATCGCTATAACAGTGTTCGGGACATGTGCTTGGGTATTGAGTTTGTGCGAGCCGATGGTGAAGTCGTGAAGGCAGGTGGGCGTGTAGTCAAAAATGTGGCTGGCTATGACCTGATGAAATTATTGACAGGTTCTTATGGAACTTTGGGAATTGTATCTAAGGTTACTTTTCGGCTCTATCCTTTGCCTGAGTATACGCAAATTGTGGTGGTTACTGGCACCGCCGAGACGATCGCCCAAGCTCAGCAAAAAATTGGAGCCTCGGTACTTACACCCACTGCTTGCGATCTACTATCGGCAAATGCGATCGCAGATCTTGGGTTGGGACAAGGGATCGGCTTAGTTCTACAATTTGCTAGTCTCAAAGCTAGTGTGATTGAGCAGTGCGATCGCATTGCTGTATTGGCGAAAGAATTGAATTTAGAAGTGCAAATGTTGGGTACGGCTGAAGAATTCTGGGAATTGTTAGAGATTATGATCTGGCAGGAAGAGCTGCGTAATTCAGATCAGTCTGAAGACGATGCTTCTATGGTTTGTAAGTTAGGTATATTGCCCTCGACTAGCGTGTCATTCCTGCAAGAATGCGAACAAATTTTTGATGAGCAATCCTATTATTTGCAAATACATGCTGGTAGTGGTTTAGGCGTTTTGCGTCTAGAAGATTTACAGGATTTAGGTGCGATCGCTTTGCAAATCGCTAAAGTGAGAAGCATTGCCGAATCCCATAGTGGATTTTTGACTATTCTTGAAGCTCCTTATGAGTTGAAGTTTAAAGCTAATGTTTGGGGATATACAGGCAATGCAATCGATGTTATGGATAAAATTCGCCAACAGTTTGATGCACAAGGCTTATTGAGTCCAGACCGAATGTTTTCTTACAGCTCAAAACGCTCAATCCCAAACTGATAAATCCCTTAAAAGTGTTGCTTTGCAATACTTTTAAGGGATTTATTGCCGTAAATGATTCTTTTTAATAATTCTTTTTTTCGTGGATTAAGTTAATAAACAGGTACATATGCAAATTTCCGACAAGCCAAACTCTGAAAACCTAACGCAAAATTTGATTGAGCCAAACTCTCAAATCTTCTTACAAACCTTTGATGCTAAGAATCCACCAAATCCACAGCTAATTGATGCTTGTGTACATTGTGGATTTTGTTTATCTACTTGCCCTAGTTATCGTGTCATTGGAAAAGAAACAGATTCGCCTCGCGGCAGAATTTATTTAATGGATGGAATCAATGAAGGTGATATTCCTTTGTCGCCTGCGATCGCGCAGCATTTTGATACTTGTTTAGGATGTCTAGCCTGTGTAACCACTTGCCCTTCAGGTGTGCAATATGACCAATTAATTGAATCAACTCGCGCTCAAGTTGAGAGAAATCATCCGCGATCGCTACCTGAAAGACTATTACGCCAATTTATCTTTTCAACTTTCCCCTATCCCAATCGTTTGAGGATTTTGCTTGCCCCGCTACTGGCTTATCAGAAACTAGGCTTACAAAAATTAGTGAGATCTCAAGGTTGGTTAGAAAAGTTTTTGCCTAAGCAACTAGCTGCAATGGAATCAGTGCTACCCGAATTGACTCCCCAAGCTTTTCAGGATAATTTACCTGAAGTAATTGCTGCTCAAGGAGAAAAGCGTTACCGTGTGGGAATGCTCTTGGGTTGTGTGCAGCGTGTATTTTTGCCAGAGGTGAATAATGCGACAGTGCGCGTACTAACGGCAAATGGATGTGAAGTTGTAGTCCCCAAATTGCAAGGTTGCTGTGGTGCATTATCCCATCACCAAGGACAGGAATTCCAAACTCTAGAACTTGCAAAGCAGACCATTGATGCTTTTGCCGAATTAAAACTTGATGCAGTGTTGGTCAATGCTTCAGGCTGTGGACATACATTGAAAGAATATGGTCATATTTTGAAAGATGATCCTAACTATGCAGAAAGAGCGAAACTCTTCTCTCAAAAAGTAAAGGATGTTCAAGAGTTTCTAGATCATGTGGGATTGACAGCAAAGCTCTCGCCATTGCAGGATCAGCCTTTAGCGATCGCATACCAAGATGCTTGCCATATGCTCCATGGACAAAAGATTAGCCTAGAACCACGCCGTTTACTTCGTCAAATTCCTAATGTGCAACTAAGGGAATCGGTAGATGCTTCTCTCTGCTGTGGCAGTGCAGGAATCTACAATATTTTGCAGCCAGAAGTTGGAAATGAATTGGGAGAGATGAAGGTGACTAATCTTACGGATACTGGCGCTCAATTAATTGCATCCGCAAATGTGGGCTGCATTACCCAAATTTGCAAGCATTTGAAGTTGCAAAATAAAAATATTCTTCTAATGCATCCAATGGAGCTATTAGATTATTCTATCCAAGGCAAGAAATTAGACAAATAAAGCTGAGCCACAGTAGCTGCTCCATTTTCAGCGATATAGAAAAGTGTACGCTCCGAGACTCTCTGCCATTGTGGATTTTCTACAAACTGGCGACCACAATCACGACATTTATAATTTTGTTTCCCATGGCGTGTACTGCCGTTCTTAACTACTGATATAGCAATGAAAGTTTTGCTTAGGACATAAAAACCAAATAAATGAAGGCGGAGCAAAGCTCCGCCTTCATTTATTTGGTTTTTGAATTGTCCTATCTATCTCTTACGTTGCTATAAGCTAATAGGCATTTAAGTTGCATGAAAGTGGGCGAGAAACTTATATTAAGGGATATAGCTTGAAAGACAAATGCCGATCAGCTTATAGATTGGCAGGTTGGACAAGATGGTCTTATTTCGGTCATTACTTTGCTTCTTAATAACTATCTAAAACATTTTCCTACATCCTTTCCTTTTTAGGACTACCGAAAATTATGCCGCTGTAAATACTGATATTAGGTAGATCTTACTTTTCCCGTTATCTTTAATTATTCCAGCGTAAATACCAATGTTCCTAACCCTATAAGCTATATTCTACCGTTGCACATTCTCAAGAATAATTAGGCGTGTGCGGCAAAGCCGCACACGCCTAATTATTCTCTGGGAAGGGAGTATTGTTAATATAGCTGATCTTAAAATCCTTGACTAAAGAGCAATTCAGAAATATAGTTTTAGCCTCGGAAGTTTAGGTGTCTAAAACGCCCGTCATTAAAAGCATTGAGCCTATATCATGTTTGACCTCTTATGACATTAACGTTTCTTCGCTCATGTTTTCGACCTTACCTAATCTTGTGCCCTCTAATCCTTAATTTTCGTTAACTCCTTGGACGGTTACTAGGGAATATTCAATCGAATCATGTAACATCAGGAATATAGTGCGATCGCTCACCAAAAGCATTTGGACTATAGAAAAAAACAATTTTTTGCCGAATAAAACACAAATTTGAGTTTAAGTTTTAATTACCCAAGGTTTTGTGAGACTTTAGGTAATTAGTATAAGTAAAAAATTATAAATACGATATTGATTAGAAATGGTAAAAGATGCAAGAGCGAAATGAATCTCAGCAATTTGTGATTAGTCAAGAGAAAGAACCAGCAAAAAAACTAAAATTTGCTAAGAACAGTGGCTTTCAGGCTGAACTAAGACGACGTGTTGACGAACTTTTCCAAAGTAGTGATCTTAGAGAACGTGATTGCCCACAAATGTATATCAAGACAATAG
Organism: Pseudanabaena sp. M085S1SP2A07QC; assembly: GCA_020404895.1. Classification (GTDB taxonomy): domain Bacteria; phylum Cyanobacteriota; class Cyanobacteriia; order Pseudanabaenales; family Pseudanabaenaceae; genus Pseudanabaena. The sequence continues at coordinate 37,658 of JADBWK010000063.1, forward strand.
TCTTGTTGCTGAGCTTTTTTGGAATATATGCTGGATTGGTCTTCGCAGCTAAGTCATGGTGGCAAGTAATTCCTCTTTGTATTGTGCTAGGTATTATCACCGCAGGAATCGGATTTAGTATTCAGCACGATGGTGCACACCATGCTTATTCCAGTTATGCATGGGTAAATAAACTTATGTCAATGAGTTTAGATTTGATTGGTGGCAGTTCTTATGTTTGGCATTGGAAACATGATGTGCTACATCATACCTATGTGAATATTGCTGGGTACGATATGGATTTAGAAGTGGGAATTTTTGGGCGACTTTCTCCCTCTCATGCCAGACTTCCATTTCATCGTTGGCAACAATATTATCTGTGGCTGTTGTATGGTTTGTTGGCGATCAAATGGCATTTTTATGATGATTTTTATTGCCTGATTACTGGCAAAATTGGCGATCGCAGTTATCCTCGCCCAAAACAAGTTAATCTCGCCATATTTTTTATTGGAAAGCTAGTCTTTTTTACGATTGCCTTTGTAGTTCCTTTGCTATTCCATTCACTATGGCTAGTTTTGGCTAGTTATGGAATAGTTGCAGTAACTTTAGGAATCGTGCTTAGTGTAGTATTCCAACTAGCGCATGTTGTAGAAGAGGCAAATTTTCCGACACCAGTTGCAGAATCTAGCGTTATTGAGACTGATTGGGCAATTCATCAGATCGAAACTACGGTAAACTTTTCGCGCAATAATGCTTATGTGACATGGCTACTGGGTGGGCTCAATTTCCAAATTGAGCATCATCTATTCCCTAACATTTGCCATGTTAATTACCCAGCAGTTTCTAAAGTGGTTGAGCAGACTTGTAAAGAATTTGGGGTGAAATATAATCAGCATAGTTCTGTCTGGGCGGGATTTCTATCTCACTATCGTTGGTTAAGACGTATGGGAACATACAGCGCTTTGCGATCAAATCCGAACCAATAAAAATGGCATAGCCATTTTGTGTTTTTATAGACTTACATTACAGGGTTTGTTTTTTAATTCGCGGAAGTGTTGCCACACTTTTGTGAATTGTTATAATTTATTGTCGCAAAAAAAGAAAGAGCGCAAAGCGCTCTTTCTTTTTTTGCGATTAATAACTATCGGTTTTACTAACTGTAGTATTAATTAGTTGCTGATTGGCTTGATTGAGGCGATCTGCGATCGCTTCTCGAACATCGCAGGCAACTCCAGAGTCAGCCAGAACTTCCTGCGCCATTTCACGATATTCAGCACTGGTGGTGAGGTCAACTTGATCAAGTTGATTGAGATTCGCATATACAGTCTCTGGGGAGACTAACACATTACTTTTCATAAATTATCCCTTGATTTATAAGAACCATGATAAATTTTTTAAAAGATTTGCTTTGCAACACTTTTAAAAAATTTATTGGTTTGTGTTTGAGCACAAAGAGCTTTCGGCAACTTGTTACTAGGGTAAATCTGTGTCACCCATGAGATAACGATCACATTCACGCGCAGCACCACGACCTTCGTTAATCGCCCAGACGATTAGACTTTGACCACGGCGACAGTCTCCCGCAGCAAAAACACTGGGAAGACTGGTAGTGAATTGACCATGATTAGCTTTGACGTTACTACGAGGATCGCGCTCCACACCCAAAGAATCAAGGAGTAGTTGCTCTGGACCAAGGAAACCCATTGCTAATAGGATAATCTGAGCAGGAATTACCTTTTCAGTACCAGCCACTTGCTTAGGAATGAACTGACCTTTGTCATTTCTCTCCCATTGCACTTGTACAGTGTGGACAGCTTTAACCTGTCCGTTTTCGTCTCCCTCGATCTTAGTTGCTGTAGTGATGTAAGCTCTGGGATCGTCACCAAACTTTGCACTTGCTTCCTCTTGTCCGTAGTCCATTTTGTAGACTTTCGGCCATTCTGGCCAAGGATTATCTTTAGCGCGGGTTTCTGGTGGCTTGGGCATGATTTCCAACTGAACGACACTATTGCATCCATGGCGGATTGATGTGCCAACGCAGTCGGTTCCTGTGTCACCGCCGCCGATGATTACGACATCCTTACCCTGTGCAGAAATGAAGTCATCTCCTGACTTACCATTTATTACTGCCTTAGTATTTGCTGTCAAGAATTCCATTGCAAAATGAATCCCTTTGAATTCTCGTCCTTCGATACTTAAATCACGGGGCTTGGTTGCGCCAGTACAAATTACAACAGCATCAAATTCTTTGAGTAAGTTTTCCGCAGACATATCTTTGCCAATTTCGGTATTACAAACAAATTTCACACCTTCTTTCTCAAGGATATTCAAGCGGCGCAATACTACTTTCTGCTTGTCCAACTTCATATTGGGAATGCCATACATTAATAGTCCGCCTGGGCGATCGGCTCGTTCATAGACTGTTACCCAATGCCCTGCCTTATTTAGCTGGGCAGCGGCGCTCAATCCAGCAGGACCAGAACCAATGACTGCAACTTTTTTGCCAGTACGTTTGGCGGGAGGTTCGGGAACGATCCAGCCCTCTTCCCAGCCCTTGTCGATGATCGAATATTCGATATTCTTAATTGTTACAGGTGGATTCGTGATCCCCAGTACACAGGAGCCTTCACATGGTGCTGGACAAACGCGACCAGTAAATTCTGGAAAATTGTTGGTTTTATGCAGACGATCAAGGGCTTCGCGCCAAAGTCCGCGATATACCAAGTCATTCCATTCAGGAATTAGGTTATTGACTGGGCAGCCGCTTGCCATGCCACTGATTAGGTTACCTGTATGACAAAAGGGCGTGCCACAGTCCATGCATCGAGCGCCCTGTGTACGGAGATTTTCATCGGGCATGTGGACATGAAATTCATCCCAATTTTTGATGCGATCGCTTGGTGGTATTTCCGTCGGAGCTTCGCGGAGGTACTCAATAAATCCTGTCGGTTTTCCCATTAGTTTACTTTTTAAGTTTTGCGAAATAGCCTATAAATCATTTTTAAACCGCTTAACTTGTTCTAAGCGAATTTTGCGGATTTCCTTAACATTAGTTAATATTACCGCCTTAGCAACTTGTCAATCTAACCTAGTTTAACCATGTTCACAAAGCGCTGTAATTCTTTTGAGTGAATTGCGATGGGGCTGGGGCAAATTCTTTTGATCTGACTCAAGGCTCTACCGTTATAGCTGTCGCCATTCTTGTTAGGACATAAAACCCAAATAGTGAGAGGCGGCGCGAAGCACCGCCTCTCACTATTTGGGTTTTGATTTGTCTTGATAAAAGTGGCTAAGGCTATATTTCTTTGAGTAGTTCATCAATTTTGCAAAATACTGCAATGATAAAATATTCTATAGAAAACATGATGCTCACCGCTAATGGCGTTAGTACTATTTTCTAACACTTTGGGCTGTGAGTTTTTTTACACTTTCTTAGTTGCACATCACGTTTATATTTAACAAAAATCTATGAAATTAATTTTGTATAATAAGCAAGATTGCTGTCTGTGTGAAGGATTGCTAACAAAATTACAACAGGTTAAACAAGTTGCCTTCGAGCTAGAAATTAGGGATATCACTAGTAACCCAAGCTGGTTCGATCGCTATCAATACGAAATACCTGTACTTTGCCTGCTAAATGATCGCCAACAAGAACAAGAATTACCAAGATTTCCGCCGCGATCTCCTGTAGAGAAATTAGAAGCATTACTTCAGCGCTATTGCTAAATTTATTGCATCCATGAATTTGTCAGTACTTGCTTAGTCGTCGTCAGCGCATAGATATCAATCAATCCAGGATATCTGGATGCACCGCGAGTTTTTAAACTGGACATCCCCAAAGCAATCTTGGCATTGCCACTATCACCAAGCTTAAAACAACGACTAAAGCGACTATGGGCATTGACAAAAATCGTGCTGCTATTAATACGACTAACAAAGCGATCGCGCTCGGATAGGGAATCAGTCAGCAATACATCGGCATGACCACTGCTGTATTGATTGATCCAAGCGATCGCCTCTTCCGTATCATTGACAATTTTGATCGCGATCGTCTCATCTAAATACGCATGTCCCCAGATATCCTCGGACTCGATCGATTGGTCAATGAGGACTTGACTTGGTTTGTCGGTTTCCTCACTATGGGATTCTTCTAGAAATTGCCGAAAATAAGCAGTTGTCTCCGCACAGCCACGCACTACCAAACCTTGCTTTTTGAGACTGCTGATCCACTCACCTAATCCATGATCGATTAAAGCACGATCAAGCCATGACCGATGTACAACGACCTTTTCGATCGCATTAACCGCATCAGGATCACCCCTACGACTATTGAGAATAATTTCTTTGGCAAAGTCCAACTTACCCGAATTCGATAAATATAAGTAGCAATTGCCCATTGAAATTGGTAAAGCGGAAACTGTGGCCTGCTTGCTCACCTGCTGGACAAAGCTAGGACGACCATAAGGAATAACTAAGCGTAAATATTTTTCTTGAACAATTAATTCTTTGAGCGTCACCCCTTTGGGCACACAGGTTATACATGCCTCAGGAAAACCTCTGGCAATGAGGATATCTTTGGAGATCGCGGCGATCGCTTCTTGGGTGTTTGTACTTTCATTGCCTCCCTTAAGAATAATCGTATTACCAACTTTAAGACACATGCCTGCTGCAATTAAGCTGAGTTGCGGAAAACCCTCATAGACAAAAGCTACCACTCCAAGAGGTACACGTTGATAGCCATTAATGCCGACATGTAGTGTTAGCGGATCGGGCAGATTGGCAAGTTGGAGCAGACATTCGATCGCATTGTTAAGCCGTTCGGGAGTTAGTTTTAGCCACTCAAGTACTAATTCGGGTACTGCCATATCTCGACTTGCTTCTAAATCCAGCGTATTAGCTTCTAAAATCGCATTTTTATGCTTTTTAACGCCATTGGCAATTTCTATCAACAAACCATCCCGTTCTCTGGTGGAAACTTGCATGAGTTGCAGCGCCGCCGCATGGGATTTATAAATGAAGCCTGTAAGGTCTTCTGGTGACATACTCTGTAATAAATAATTGTTAAATATCGCGCTGACGAATCACGAGCAATCGCCATATTAGCAAACCCAAAAGGGTAAACAACAAAATAGCTAAAGGAATACCTAAAGTTGACTTTAGATTTAGTACCCAGACAATGATTAGCGCAAAAAATAATAGCGAAACCGTGTACATCAAAATTGTTTCTAATCGAGTCTTCTGATCATTTCCCCGAATAGATTGCCATTTGCCCGTCCATTGCCATGTATGTTGTTGAGATTCAATACCGCCTAATTGCAATAGACTATAGCCATCATTTTCTATTTGAAAGAGCAAAGAGCAGCGATCGCAACCAAAAGCATCAGTCAGTGCGATCGGCTTCAGCTTTCCACGCTTGCGGGGACAAGGACAAGGGTAAATTTGTTCTAGATCAATTTTTTGAGGCTTATGGATATGCACTAGATAGACATACTCAACAAGGTTGCTAAAGGTAGGCTAATGGCAGAAATATAGATCGAGCACTAAATCAGAATGATTGTATATTACTAAAACCAAGAAGGTAAAGGCAGCGTTTTAGATCTTTCTTATCTCTTACTTAAAAAATTTGTGTCCCAATTCACCCATATTGATGTATTATTTGATTCGGTGCAAAAAACACCTTACACAAGCGGATGTGGCGGAATTGGTAGACGCGCTAGATTTAGGTTCTAGTATCTTTGATGTGAGAGTTCGAGTCTCTCCATCCGCATATATAGCGCTTTGCGCTCAAACCCATAAGAAACTTTAAAAGCGTTGCTAAGCAACGCTTTTAAAGTTTCTTATGGGTTTAGGGCTTCTATTTTATTTAAGCCATTCTTCGAGGCTAGTGGTTAATTTACCTGTGATTTGAGCAGTAAGCTGATCGCGCTTTTGTTTACGTAGCCATTTTTGAAATTGTTTGTCGTACTCTTCGCTTTCTGATTGGTAAATAACCCATGAATCTAGTGCAATGCCCAATCCCCAAAACAATAGAGGATAGATTGCCCAACCGATTCGGCCAGATGTAAAAAGGTTCAGTGCTACTAAAAAAGAATTAACGATCGCATATTTCAATACATTTGCTTGCAAAGACTTCTTTTTATATTTGTCAAACTCTAACTGTTCTTTGCGAACAGCTTGCGTAGATTGCCATTCTTGCACGGATGCTAAGAAATCAGCTTCACTAACTCCCATGTCTGAGGCAATCTCATATATTTGCTGTTTGGTCAGGTTTTGACCGTTAGTTCTCTTGGCAAGTGCATAGCGGAGAATCTGATCGACTTGTTCTTCTGAATAAGTTTCCATATTTTCCTCCATAAAGATCAATTCAAGTATAGCTATCAATTTTAAAGAGTTGCGGCGCAAAGCGCCGCAACTCTCTTTTGGTGTTATGCATTTATATTTATCCTAGTCGAGTTCAAAATAAAACAACCCTTCGGGTTGTTTTATTCGCACTAGCTCAGCAATAAAGCGATCGCAGCAATCGCGCAGCCAATAGGTATAAGATTGTGGATTTTCTTGTATATCTGTTTGCAAAACTTTTAAATCTATCCATTTCCAATCTTCGGCTTCTTCAGGATTGAGAACAGGCTCACGATCGCTATAGCCTACAAATACATGATCAAATTCATACTCGGTTAACTCATTATCTAATTTGGCTTGATATATAAAACTAAAAAGTTCACGCAACTCACAATCAAAGCCCATTTCTTCTTGAAGTCGGCGATGGGCGGCTAGTAAGGTTGTCTCTTCATGGCGCGGATGACTACAACAGGTATTTGTCCAGAGTCCACCCGAATGATATTTATGTTTAGCTCGTTTTTGTAGTAATAGTTGATTTTGTGAGTTGAGCACAAAAATTGAAAAAGCTCGATGCAGTAGCCCTTTGCGATGTGCTTGTAATTTTTCAGCAATCCCTATTTGGCGATCGCTGGTATCTACTAAAATAACTTCTTCTTCTAATTGCTGAGTTAGTTGCGATGTTACATTCATAATATTTACAAAAATAATATTTACAAAAATAATATTTTAAAAGACTTGTGAAACAAAGCTTTTAAAATATTATCTGGTTTTGCCCAGAGGACAAGCATGTTCAGACATAAAACCCGAAGAAGCGGAGAGCGGCGCTTTGTGCCGCTCTCCGCTTCTTCGGGTTTCTTCACCATTTGGTACTTTAGAATCAAATGTTCATTTGTGTGACAGCTATTTTGCCAGAAAAGCAAACGTCAACATCAGTATTAGGAGAGCGATCGCGAAGGTTATAACGACCTGTATAAGTAACACCATCGCCATCGGATTTAAACTCTAGAGGCAATGGTTGACTCGATTTTTCGCAAAATATAATCTCTGGAATTTCTTTGCTCTCAGTTGGATCAATATGGGGCAAATTCACATTCCAATATGACTGAGGTGGGAGTTTAATTTCTAAAAGTTGCTTAATGACGACAGCCGTTGTATATGCTGCCCAATCCCAATCAAAAGCTTTGCGACGATCTTGATAATGGGAAATAGCGATCGCAGGAATGTTGTGAAAAGCTGCTTCGCGCACTGCTGCTACTGTCCCCGACATATAGACATCCACGCCCATGTTGCCACCATGATTAATGCCTGACAGTACCAATTTCACATCACTATACAAATGCGCGATCGCCACCCTTACACAGTCAGCAGGTGAACCAGCGATCGCATAGACATGTTCGTTGCGTTTAGCAATTGAGATCGGCTCATTGGTGGTTACTTGATGTCCACAGCCTGAATATTGGCGAGATGGGGCTGCGATCGCGCCTTTAAACCCAAATACTAATTCAGTAGCTTTTTGCAAAGACCAAATGCCCTCAGCATCAATACCATCATCATTGGTCAAAATAATTGTCATACTCCCTTCCCTTTTAAACAGCAATAAACTTCAAAAGCCTTGCATTGCAAGGCTTTTGAAGTTTATTGCTGTTTAAGCTGCCTGTTCTTCTAATTGATCCTTATGCAGCCAAATTACAGGGGTCGATACTTTACCAAATTTAATCTGGACATAATCACCACGAAACTCTAACACTTCACCCCAAGTCTCAAACAGGTATGACGACCAGCGAATATCATTAGCGGTTGCTTCTGGGCTATTTTCTAATTTTTCGCGAATAGCGCGAACAAGTGTGCCTTTTTTTAGTGCCATAGTGTTTAATGCAACAAATTATTAAGGATTTAAAACTACTAGTAGGTATTGTATAGCAAACCGATATGTTGTTCTCAGCGCCTAAATCAGTAAAAACAAAATCGACCCAAGTATTTTTTGTTAACATAGCCCCATGAATTAGGTATAACTGCCATGTGCATCTGCATCAACTGCACCTATGTCGATCGCTGCATCACCTATCACGCTGTTGAAGCACAACATTTGCAACCGCATCTGACTGAGTATCCAGACTTTGAGGCAAACTCACCAACTGTTAATGTCAATATTAAAACGACATCTAGCGATATTCAAATGGAATGGGATGTTGTTGGTTGTGAGAGTTTCTCCGCAGAGATGGGGAAATGGATAAAATTACGCCCTGGGGAACTTGTTCCCACTTGATTTCAGGGATATGAAATAGAGATGTAGTATTTTGTACTGCTTTTCTATTTCTTGTCAAAGAGTTTTGAAGAAGTCATAAATTAGGAATTCATGTCTCAAATTATCAAACCATTATTACTATGTACCTTACTAGGAATATCCTTTAGCGATTACTTCCTCCCTAATATTAAAGATATTGACCACAAAGATTCAGTTCTTGTAACTGCTAAAAGTAACCCATCAATCCATCAAAATTCATCTCAAACTAATTCTGAGAATCTATCGAGTTTAGATACTTCTGCAACTAAAGGCGAATATCAACGATTGATGCAGACATTAAGCGATCGTAAAATTATCATACTCTCTATAGAAGAAGTTCTGCAAACTGTTTCTACTAAATTTCTTGGTGCAACCTACCGCGAAGGTTTATTAGATCAAGATACAACTGAAAAGCTATTTGTATCACTTACAGAATTTGACTGTGTGCTATTTGTGGAGACAGTTTTAGCATTCTCTCGCAACTTGCTATCGTCAAGTCCCAGCTACGAAAACTTTGTAGAGAAAGTCCAAGAAGTTCGTTATGCAGATGGCAAGCTAGATGGCTATTGCAGTCGTTTACATTATTTTTCAGAATGGATACGCAACAATCAGAAACGTAATATTGTGCGTGACCTTACATCTGAATTAGGAGGAATACCTTTCAACAAGAAATTAAACTTTATGAGTAGCAACTGGCAGAAATATCCACGCCTAAAAAATAATGAAGCTAATCACCAGTGTATTTTAGCAATGGAGCAGAAGATGGAGCAAGAGACGCGATCGCAACCATTACGATATATCCCATCTCATAAGCTACGTTCTATTTATTCATTACTCAAAGCTGGCGACATTATTGCTGTGACTACGGATCTGAAAGGGCTGGATGCTACACATACAGGCTTTGTCTATCCTACTGCCAATGGAATAGGGTTCATCCATGCGTCACCATCAGGCAAAGTCAAAGTCTCTCCCGATTTACAACGTTACGTTGAAGGCGTTGATCATGCGATCGGAATTATGGTAGCGCGTCCCGTCAATTAACCAATTGCAACGTAAAGCCCAAAAGATGAGTGGCGGCGCGAATCGCCGCCACTCATCTTTTGGGCTTTACGTCTTAAGCTAAACTTACATTGATAGATTTTGTTAATATTCTGACCGCCTAATCGTTAAACATGCCCATTCTTGACGCTTCCAGAATGTAGCGATCGTCCATTTATGAGCATCAAGAGCCTCGGCAACTTTCTGTACTTGCTCAACTAAAATTCCGCTTAAAATTCCCCAGCCATTTTCGTCAACGAGCTGATCGAAATAGGGAACCATATCAACAATGATGTCAACAAGGATGTTGCAAGTAAACCCATTCGCAGGTGCAGGCATATTCGCAATCAAATCTTGAATACTGCCCACTTGTACCCAGATTTTACCTTCAGGAATATCATTAAGTTGGCGATTATGGTTAGTTGCCTTGATCGCCAAAATATCGTTATCGATCGCATAGGTCTGACTCGCTCCAATCAGTAATGCCCCGATACTGAGAATACCTGAACCACAACCAACGTCAGCAACCACGATATTGTCTTCGGGCTTTACACCCCATAAGCGCATTTCTAAGGCTTCTAAACAAAGTTGAGTGGTGGCATGAGCGCCCGTACCAAAGGCGCTACCAGGATCGAGACGCAAGATTTTGCGATCGCTATCAGTCGGCGGATCAATCCAAGCAGGATAAATCACCAACATATCGCCAATTTCTTGTGGACTCCAATGTTGTTTCCAGCTTGATGACCAGTCCTCATCGTTAATTACCGTCCATTGAGTAGCTGGTGCTTCGTAATCTAACGAGATCGCATCCTGCTTTAGCCATAAAGCAAGCGCCGCCAGATCCAAAACATTGCCCTTCTCAACTGGTAAATAACTACTAACACTTATATGCCCATCTTTTTTCTGGCTTGCCATTCCTTGACAGCCAAAATTTTGTAACCGCCAAAAAATCTGCTCTTCTAGAGACTGCTCGGCTATAACTTGGATTTCCCACCAACTGTTGTTTGGTGCGATCAGCGAAAGTGACATCTGGCGCTTATGACTATGAGATGAATAATTATATTTTGGGATAGTATGATCGCGCAAAGCGCTGAATATCGCAACAATTTCTAGTCTTGGATATATTCCTGTTGTTGCAATAGCGCTAATTCTGCTCGCTGTGCTTCGCGTCCTAGATAGGCAGCATGGTCAAACAGTGTAACAGGACAAGGTTGGGTTTTTTCAAATATTTCTACGCAGAGTTCCTTAGCAGTTCGCCCTGTAAATAAATGCATTGCTTGGCGATCAACTTTACCTCTAGCAGGAATGGGTTTACCAGTTTCAGGATCAACTGCTAAGCCTTGGTCATTAATAATGTTGCTGTAGTGTTTAGCACAAATTAAATTTTGTTGGCGATCAACATAAATAATAAAGTAACCACTGGGATCAAGAGCTAGCGATCGTTTAGATAATTGAGCGTCAATGACATGGAGTTGTTGTGTAAGTGAGTTCGTTTCAGCAGTCAAATTCATTAACTTTGAGGCAAGAGAATATTAATTATTAATTATTAATCTTATGATACGACTTACCGCGCTCAAGTTTTGCAGAACCAACTAATCCTATACAATGAGACATAAGTACCTCGGCATAATTAAAAAAACAGAACCAAAATCTGTACCGCCCGCTACGCGGGCGGTACAGATTTTGGGGTTTTGTGCCTAGCTACATAGCCTATAACTAGAGGGGTTCGCCATGCCAGCCAAAGTAATAGATGGACGCTACAAACTGATTAAACAGATTGGAGCTGGTGGATTTGGGCATACATTTATTGCTAGGGATATGCGCCGCCCTGGCTCCCCACCTTGTGTAGTTAAGCAACTTAAGCCCGCTAGTGATGATCCAAATTTTATTCGTGAGGCAAGGCGACTATTTAACACGGAAGCAGAAACCCTAGAAAAACTTGGCAGCCATGATCAAATTCCACAATTGCTTGCCTATTTTGAGGAAGACAAGCAGTTTTTTTTGGTGCAGGAATTTGTGGAAGGGCGATCGCTTCATGACGAACTGAAAGCAGCCCTGCCTGAAGTATCAGATTTAGGTAATGAATCTCAAGATCGTCTTTTTGCTGAATTAGACAATATTGACGCACCAATCAGAGACAAACAACTAGCCGAAGTTGAAGTGCTTAAGATTTTGAAAGATGTTCTTGATGTCTTGGACTTTGTACATTCTGAAGGGGTAATTCATCGAGATATTAAGCCAGACAACTTAATTCGCCGTAAGAAAGATCAAAAGATTGTGCTGATCGATTTTGGTGCGGTCAAAGCAGTACAAGATGCTAATACGCAACTTGTAGCCAATGAAAAAGGGGAGTCACGATTTACAGTGACCATCGGGACACCTGGCTATATGCCCAGTGAGCAATGTGCAGGTCGCCCAACTTATAACAGTGATATATATGCTTTAGGCATGGTGGCGATTAAAGCTCTCACTGGATACAGCCCAACTGATCTCCCAACCGATCCCGCTACAGGTGAACTAGTCTGGCGGGATAAAGCACAAGTGAGTAACGGATTAGCGATGGTATTAACTCGTATGGTGCGCTATCACTATACTCAACGCTACCAGTCAGTGCGTGAAGTCAATCAAGGTATAACCACCTTTGCAACGATGACTGAAGTGGAACGTAAAGCCACTACAAGTAAAATCGTTAGGTCAACAATTCTAACTGGGACAGAGAATTCAAGCCTCTCCAATGTTCCTACTTCTTACAAATCTAGTTCTCAAACTCGTCGGTCAGTTCCAGCACCATCAACTAGCTCTAATTCAGGGATTCTCTTTCTATTTGGTGGGCTTTTGGCAGTAGTAGCAGTAATCGCGGCTTTTGCTTTGCCAGTAATGATGCGAAATAATCAACCTTCAATTATTGTCAGTAATCAGCCAATTCCTGCCACTAAGCCTATCTCTACTGACCCTAGCCCTATAACAACGCCTACGAATACAGCAGTAAATCAAGTCCTAAATTTGGAAGCCAATAAAGAATCTTTGGTTGTCCCTAACAAAATGGTGGGAGATGCTACTCACACTTATACAGTTCAGGCTAAATCTGGACAATTGCTGAGTACTTCGATTACAGGTACTGGACTATTACTTACTGTTCTGAATGCTCAAGGCATACCTCTCTCCAATGCTGTTAATGTTGTAAACGCTGACGTGCCAATCCCATCTGATGGAGCCTATGTTGTTCAACTCAAGGGAATTGGGGGGACTACTGAAATTCCCTATCAGTTAAAGTTTAGTCTTAAGGATGCGGCGATCGCACAACCAACAGCTATTCCCACAACTCCTCCGTTAACTTCTCCATTAGCATCTCCAACTCCAACGGGAACACCTGCGCCATCTCCAAATACACCTGTGGTAACGCCAACACAAGCACCTACTCCACCACCACAAATAGAAATCAAAGTTAGAAATAGATAAATTAAAGATTGTGCTTTGCACCATCTTTATAGTTGTTGATAAACTAGAACATAAAACCCAAAAGAGAATTGCGGCGCGAAACGCCGTAATTCTCTTTTGGGTTTCACTTGGCGACGGATATAGATTTGAGAACATTATGAAAATATATGGAATTGATTTTACTAGTGCACCTAGCAAAAACAAGCCGATCGCTTGTGTAGAAGCTTGGCTAGAATCGGATACTTTACATATTCTAAAGTTCTATCGTTTTACAAATTTTCCTTCTTTTATAGACTTTTTGTCGCGATCGCCTGTCTGGATTGCAGGAGTAGATTTTCCATTAGGGCAACCTCGGAAGCTGATCGAAAACTTGCAATGGGGGAACACTTGGGCAGATTATGTCGATCGCATAGGACAGATGAGTAAACAGGAATTTGTCGAAACTTTAAATCAATATCGTCAGGGTCGAGCTGTTGGAAATCGCGAACATTTGCGCCATACTGATCGCGGCACAGGTGCAATTAGTCCGATGAAAATCTATGGTGTACCTGTAGGTAAAATGTTTTTTGAAGGTGCGCCAAGAATGCTTGCCGCAGGATTTAGCATTTTGCCTTGTCATCCCACTAACGATGCACGAATTGTAATTGAGATTTATCCTTCTCTAATGTCAAGGAGCATTATCGGTAAACAAAGCTATAAATCTGACGATAAACGCAAACAAACTAATAAAATGCAATTATTACGACAAGAAATAATCAATCAGGTGCGATCGCCTATATTCAATTCAAAGTATGGCTTTGTTGTCGAAATTGCTCAACAACTTACCTGTGAATGCGTGAGTGATGCTTCGGGCGATACGCTTGATGCTGTAATTGCTACAATCCAATGTGCATCAGCTTCTAAACAACCTAATTATGGAATCCCTGAAAACTGCGATCGTCTTGAAGGGTGGATTTGTGCATAAAACCCAAAATAGAGTTGCAGCGCTTCGCGCTGCAACTCTATTTTGGGTTTAAAAAAGAGCAAACTTGTGCTTGCTCTTTTTTATTTTAAATTTGATTTACCTAATTTAATTTATCTAATTTAAGAGTTGATGGATTGTTATTTCCGTTCATAAAAGAAACTCCAAAAGCCAATCTCTAAGCATGAACAAATTCGTTACTAGTTGTTTTTTTCCAACCTCTCGGCAACTTCAAATCGTCAGGATCAACGTAATGACAAGCATAGTCATCTAAACAGATTAAAGCCCAGCCATTGCCATCGATATTGACAAGTTTGTAAGAAGCCTCCAACACAAAAAAACCTTTGTGGTTGCGGGTGTCGGGCTTTACTCTGACATTTTCTAAGATCATTTTATTAACTTCCTTTTAAATAAAAAATTGTCACTTCGCTGTAATTAAAAAATTATCAGCTTCAGTTATTTATATTTATGTAGCCTAGCACCCTTGACAAAAATCCCGTGTTAAGATTTTCTGACAAAAGAGCTACTCTTATGAAGTTCTATGACGTTAGATAAAGTTATTTATTGAATTTCAACAATTACAATTCACAAATGTTGACAGCAATCTGAAGTTAATAAGAATACAAAGACTGGATTTTAGCTTAGCACCCAATCTCTAACCTTTTCAAGGGCTTTCCAATCTGGACGACGGCGCAATCCTTCTTCAAAATTCTCAACAATTTCTGGCTTAATATCTTTCAAAATCATTAGCCAATTTTGAGCAGCTTCAACTTGCTCTCGAACCCCTTTTTGAGATAGCTCTAACATGGCGATCGCCAGATTAATGTGACCTTGAGGATCTTCGGGAGCAATTTTGACCGCCTTCTGTCCTGCCTTGATCGCGAGTTTGGCATTGTTGTCTAGCAAATACAACCAAGATAGACAAATCCAACCGCTAGCAACTTTGGGCTGGCGCTCACATACTTTTTCAAACACAGGAATTAATTCTGCCGCAGATTCACCCTGTTTGTAGCGCTCTAAACCTTGAGTGAATAAATCTTCTGCAATTTCTGTATTCATTGAGCGAATCAAAACTCCAAAGCCGTATTTTTTGCCTTAATGATACTAGCATCAAATGAGAGCACAACTCATCAATTAAAAAGTCTCACTGATTTTTTGTGACGAGGCTTTGCCGCACCACAAAAAATTTAAATCCCAGAACATTATGAGTCAGCGTATATCCATTATTAATGTTGGCATTGACACAACTAGTTATGTAGATACTTGCGATCGCATTGCCGCTCTCGTCCAGCAAGCAACATCTAGCTACATTGTGGCGGCGAACGTGCATGTGGTAATGACAGCTTATTGGCATCAAGACTATCGCCAAGTATTAGAAAATGCCGAGATAGTTACCCCTGATGGGATGCCGCTTGTATGGGGGCTACGATCGCTAGGGGTAAAAAACCAGCAGAGAGTTTATGGGCCAGATCTAATGCTTGCTTGGTGCGATCGCGCAGCTCAAGAAAATCTACCTATTTATCTTTTTGGCGCAACTGACGAAACGCTTAATAAATTAGAGCAGAAATTAAAATTGCGCTTTCCAGATTTAGCGATCGCGGGTAAACATGCTCCACCTTATTTCGAGCTTGAAAATCCCAACTTTGAATTGCTGTTAGCTGAAGATATCGAACTTATTTCTAAATCAGGTGCAAAAGTTGTATTTGTTGCCCTTGGTTGCCCTAAGCAAGAATTTTGGATGAGCCACGCCCAACATCGATTGGCAGCAGTGATGATCGGGGTGGGTGCTGCCTTTGACTTTCATAGTGGTCAGGTTTCACAAGCTCCACGATGGATGATGGCGATCGGGCTTGAGTGGTTATATCGCTTTAGTCAAGAGCCAAGGCGCTTGTGGCAACGCTATTTGATAAATAATCCCTGTTTTTTAATTTTATTTGGGACACAACATTTACGGCGAATTTTTCAAAGCCCAAAAGCCAGAGGCGACGCTTCGCGTCACCTTTAACTTTTGGGCTTTGAAAAATTCGTTGCGGCGCTTTGTGCCGCAACTCTTCTTTAGGTTTTGATTGGTGATAGCTATATGTCTGAACTAATTTCAAATTTGGGCAAGATAATTAGAAAGTACTGAAACAAAGCAAATCTTGTGATGCACAATCAGATTAAGCGCAAAAGAGGAATATGAGAGTGAGTAGCGATCGCAAACCAACAAAGAAACCCACCGCTCAAACCGATCAATGTGAGAAAAAATATGATATTCGAGCAGGTAACCAGATCAAACAATGGTCTATGCTTGAGTTCAATTGGTTGCGATCGCTATTCCTAATTGCTAGTGACACCTTGGGATTAGGCATAGCATGGCAAATTTCTCAAAGACTTAATCAAGACTTTTCACCCTTACCGCCAGAACTTAATTGGGGAGAATTTGCTGGATTTACTGGTTTGTTTTGGGCTTTTGCGGCAACAATAGTCACAGCCTTTGCTTATCACAATTTTTATCGCGGAGAGTCTCAATGGCGTAACTATGTGAAACAAGCTCAAGTGATTAGCAGCGTTTATATGGCATCTTTGGTGGTCAGCTATTTTTATAGTCCGGCAGTTGATGCTCCGAGATCGCTGTTTTTCCCAGCATGGATTGGCAGCATAGTAATGATTATCGGATTACGTTTGCTATTAACTTTGCTTTTTGATCAGTTCCCAATCGCCCGAATCCAAACACCAGTTTTTATCATTGCTCCTAGCGATCGCTTGTCATACCTAGCCAAAATTGTCGAAAAAAGAACTGGGCATAAAGTAGTCGGTGTACTCACTTCTTCTCTCGCTAATACCTCACACGCTATGCAATTCGTAATTAGTTCTGGGGCAAAAGAAGTGATTGCGGAAGGATTACCAGAAACTCAACTTGCCTCTCAATTATATTGGCAACTTCGCAATGCAGGAATTGGACTAAGGTTAGTTCCATCTAGCTTAATGCTACTTCATCGGCGAGGCACTCCAGAGATTTTTGCTTCAATGCCCATGATTCGGATTGAGTCATCACTGTTAGCAAATTGGGAGTATATTTTTAAGCGCTGTTTGGATTTGTTTGCAGCCTTTTTCGGGTTAATAGTTTTATCACCAGTATTTATTGGAATTGCGATCGCGATTAAAACTAGTTCTAAAGGTAGCGTATTCTATACTCAAGATCGCATTGGTTTACAGGGGCAATCTTTCCGTATGTGGAAGTTTCGCAGCATGTTTATGGATGCCGATCGCCGCCAATCAGAACTAGAACACCTTAACAAAAGTTCTGACGGTGTGATGTTCAAAATCGAACAAGATCCACGCATCATTCCGATCGGACATTTTTTGCGCTCTACAAGCTTGGATGAACTTCCACAACTATTCAATGTTTTGATTGGGCAAATGAGTCTGGTTGGGCCTCGTCCACTGCCTGTAAGGGATGTGGCAAGATTCACCAGTTGGCACCATACAAGACATTTAGTTATGCCAGGGATTACAGGTTTATGGCAAATTTCAGGGCGATCAGATTTAGATACAATTGATGATGTAGCAAAATTAGATCTGTTCTATATAGATCGCTGGTCATTAAATTTCGATTTGGAAATTCTCATTGAGACTCTAAGGCTAGTTTTATTCGGTAAGGGTGCATATTAGGGTAAGGGCTGATAGGGAACACGGTTTTACAAAATCTACAGCAATTGCCGATCAAATGAGACACAAGATAAATTTTGAAAGCGTTGCTTCGCAACGCTTTCAAAATTTATCTTGGTTTGGGTTTAAGCGCAAAGCGTTGTAAGTGTAATCTCCCTGTCCTAGCAGCAAGATATGCATAAACTGCTTTCCACGCAATGTTGAAAAACTAGTAATTAGGCGTGGCAAAAGCTAAACACTAAAAAGAAAAAGCGCTTGCTGCGTGGGCGCTTTTTCTTTTCAGTGTTTCAGGTTTCTTCTTAGCTACTTACTGGTAAGCGTCATTTTTCGTCGTTTTTTCGGCAAATTTCTTTACGTAGTGTTACAAAAGACATGATTTTTGGAACCTATCCGACTATAATTCAGTAGCATTCATCCTTAAAACTCTTTACGAAGGTAATTAAAATGAGCGAAGAACAAAATTCAGGACTTGGTGGATTTGTTAGTGGCTTACAGCAAAAGGTTGGAGAAGTCGCTGAAGGGCTCAAAGAAAAGGCTGAAGGAGTTATCGGCGAAGAAAACGTCAAGAAAGTTTCTGATGTTCTAAACACAGATGTTGGTGTTATGGCTAAAGATTCTGCTGGCAAAGCAGTTGATGCACTAGAGAATCTTACTGGTCGTGACATTGACGGTGATGGTGATATTGGTGGTAAGCCTCAAGCTTAGTAAATTATAAGTACTCACTTAAAAAAATATAAATCGCCCGCTGCGCGGGCGATTTATATTTTCGGGTTTTACTGTTCGGTTCATAATCACTAATAAAGACGGCATTTATGCCGTCTTTATTAGTGATTATGAATCGAACCATCGGGCATAATCGTTCCAAACAGATTTGCTTCGGATAAACTAACTCCATTCAGATTTACAAGCCGTAAATTAGCTTTAACTAAATTAGTACCAATCAAAAATGCAGCATCTAGCTTTGCTGAAACTAGTTGTGCTCCTGTTAAAATTGCCCCGTTTAAATTTGCATTACTTAAATTTGCATTACTTAAAATTGCATCACTTAAGATTGTATCTTCCAAATTACTATCACTCAGATCAGCATTGCTCAGAATTGCATTGCTCAGAACAGCATTTTTTAAATTTGCGTGCCTTAAATTAGCATTACTTAAATTGGCATTACTGAGAATTGCATCAGCTAAGTTAGCATGACTAAGATTAGCTTGATGAATAGCAGCATTAATTAAATCACATTCTTGTAAATTAGCATTACTCAGATTCGCATTACAAAGCTTTGAGTCTGATAGATTGCTATGACTAAGATCAGCAAATTCTAGATTTGCGTTAGTTAAATCACTGCGGTGGAGATCCGCATTTGTCAGATTAACATTGCTCAAAATGGCATTGCTTAAGTTTATCTCACTTAAATTTGCATTACTCAAATCACTTTTGTCTAAGTCTGCACCACTCAAATTAGCACCATTAAAATAAGCCTTAGTAAGATCGGCTCCTTGTAAGTTTGCCATACTCAGATCGCATTTTTCTAAACAAGCTTCTCTTAGATAAGCTTTGCGCAAATAGGCTTCACTCACTTCAGCATCTTTAAGATTTACTTTATACAAATCTGCTTCTCGCAAATTTGCTTTCACGAGAGCAGAACCACTGAGATTTGCACCTAATAAATTAGCATTACTCAAATTTGTCCAACGCAAATTTACTCCACTCAAATCCGCTTCGCGGAGATTGTTACGGGTTAAGTTAGTACCACTCAAATCAGGAATAATCTCAGGATTTTCTAGTCGCCATCTATTCCAAATGACTACCCCTTGTTTCAGTATCGTAAGATGTTCCAAATTTCTCATAAGTCTCTCCCTCTTATCCCATGATCTTGTCTAGATGTAGCGGTTATTAGGAGATTATGCTCCCATTAATTATCGCTTGGCGAAACAAGAAAAAGTCAGTAATTAAGGTGTTTCCCTCATCAGTTTTATTACAACGCTTTGCGCTCAAACCATAACAAAATGAAGTTATTTGTTTACATGTATAGCAAAGTTAACGGAGTATCTTCTAACTAGCAATAGCCATAAACCTGTTAAGAATCATGTCTTCCAATTATTCTTAAACTTCTTTAGAGTGGATGCAAGAACGATCGCAAGTTTTGCAGCCCTATCTAATTACCAAGGCTGAGCGAGAAATTATTGGTAAGAGTCGCTATGCGATGAGGCTTCTTATTTTAGCGATCGCTTTGTGGATAGTTATAGTTGTTCCTACGTAAAACACAACATAAAAAAGATAAGAGATGGTGCTTCGCACCATCTCTTATCTTTTTATGTTGCAATCATCTGATCGTATATTTGGGCAGTTTTTTCAAGCATGATTTCGCTTGAAAAAAGTTGACGATAGCGACTATAACCATCTTTGGCAAAGCGATCGCGTAGATCTTGATCTGTAATTAGTTCGGCAAGCTTAGCCGCCAAACTGTCAGGATCGCGAGGCATCACGATAAAACCTGTTTGGCGATCGCTTACTTGTTCAGCAATACCACCCACACAAGTTCCGACTACTGGCTTTCCTTGAGACATCGCTTCTGCACAGGCAAGACTACAAGCTTCTTGAAGCGAAGGCAATACAAAAATGTCAAAGAGTTCCATCAAGTTTGGTAAGTCATCAAGATAGCCCGTGAAAATCACGCGATCGCCTATACCTAAATCTTGAGCTTCTTGTTTAAGAGAAGCTTCTAAATCACCATTACCTGCAATTACTAAACGCAGGTTTTCTCCTTGCAATTTTGCAAAAGCCTGAAGTAAATAGGTTAGCCCTTTTGCCTCATCTAGTCGGGCTGCTGTCCCAAGGATGATTTGATTGGCTGGGTCTAGTTGAAATTTCTTGGTGAGTTCTAATGATTTATCAGAATCGAGAATTGGCTCTTTGACTCCGTTGTAAATCAAATGGAGCTTTTTTTCACTTAATCCCAATTCCCATAAAAGATTATATTCAGCTCCACAAACACAAATTACGCGATCGGCAAACCAATTGCTAAACCAGCATGACATTTGATAACTAAATTTTGCACTTAATCCGTGATAGCCATGCACAGTGAAAAGTATAGGGACTTTTTTTAATACGAAATAAACTGGTAGCATTAGTTCATGAGCACCATGAATATGGACGAGATCGATCGCTTGTTCTTTTTGGATTTCTTTAATTCCTGAAATTAGTTCTGGAAGCCCTTTGAAAAAATTGATCTCCCACTTCGTATATTCTCGCTGTGAAATTGGTAAAGCTCGAAATTTGGGTGCACCTTTGCCATCTGGAGCTAATAGCGATATTTTGTAGCGATCGCGTAGTCCTTCAATGAGGCTAAGGGCTTGCTTTTCTGTGCCACCTTGATTGAGGTAAGGCAGAATGAATAAAATGTGTTTTTTCACTGTATATGACAATTACTTTTTGCTATGCTGTCAGCAAATTGAGTCTAGTTATAGCAGTTATAATTGAGGCAAGTCAAAACCCCAAAGATAGAGGTGTGGCAATGGTGCAAGCATTAGTTAACTGTGATCGCATGACTTTTGAAGAGTTTATCGATTGGTATCCCGAAGATGGTAGACGCTATGAGTTATATAGAGGAGCAGTTAGAGAAATTATGACCACGGGTACACATGAAGATACTAGCGGTTTTTTTGTTGCCGAGTTAAATTTTGAAATTCGGAGATGTAGCTTACCATTCTCAATTCCTAGAGCCTGTCTATTAAAACCAGAAATGGCTGAGACAGGTTTTATTCCTGATGTGGTGGTCATCGATCGGCGGGAATTGGTAAATGAACCTCTTTGGCAGAAGTCTTCAGTAATTCAAAATGGAAAGACTGTGCCTCTGGTTATTGAGGTGGTGAGTACCAATTGGCGCAATGACTATGCGGTGAAGTTGACAGAATATGAGGCAATGGGAATTGCCGAATATTGGATTGTGGACTATTTAGCTTTAGGAGCAGTGCGTCATATTGGTAAACCGAAGCAGCCAACGGTGACAGTTTGCAAATTAATCGAAGGAGAGTATCAGCTATTTCTATTTACTGCTGGTCAAAGGATTGAATCGGATATTTTCCCCGAACTAAATTTGATGACTGATACAATTTTCCAAGCTGCTATTGAGTTTGCAGGATAAGCCTTGCTGAAGGTTTTTACGCTATCCCAGACTTAATGGCATTTCGAGAGAATGCTCCAACAAAAATTCCCGATCGCATAACACCTTCTTTGTCGCACCATCATAGACAATTTTACCCTCGCTCAAGACAACAGTGCGATCGCATAGCTCTAGAACTAAGTCCAAATCGTGAGTAGCAATTAATTGAGTTTCGGGCAAAGTATGCAAAAGCTGGATTAACTGACGGCGCGATCGCGGATCGAGCTGGGCAGATGGCTCATCAAATACTAAGACCTGTGGCTGCATCGCTAAAACCCCTGCGATCGCAACTCGTTTCTTTTCACCACCAGAGAGGTTGTGGGATAGGCGCTCTCGATACTTAGCGACATCTAGCCCGACTGCCACCAAAGCCTCTGCTACCCTTGTTTTTAGCTCATCTCCTCGGAGTCCTTGATTCATTAAACCAAAAGCAACATCTTCCCAAACCGTGGGCATAAATAATTGATCATCTGGGTTTTGAAACACTAGCCCGACAAAATTCCGAATTACGGCAAAATTGCAGGGTTTGACGACCATCTCACCGACCACGATTTCGCCCTTCTGTGGCATGAGAATGCCGTTCAGATGCAAAAGTAATGTTGACTTTCCAGAACCATTGGCTCCAATGAGTCCCACCCTCTCGGTTGCAGCGATCTGGAGATTAATCCCTTTTAGCGCCTGAATACCATCAGGATAGCAATAACTGAGGTTCTCAATAGAAATAGGATTGTGATGCAAAGCGCTTTAACTAATAAAAACTTGACCGACTATAATCAAAATCATAACGCAACCAATTGCCATGCGATCGCTCCATGTGCTCGTAACTGATTCGAGCATGACAGGAGTACCTTGATAGCCACGGGCTAACATCGCCTGATAAATGCGATCGCCGCGATCGTAGGTACGGATAAACAGAACTCCCAACATATTGCCTAGTACTTGCCTTTGCCAAGGTCGATCATGACGTTGGTAGCTGTAGAGATTTTGTGGCGCAAAATTGCGGGCAGTTGCCGCACGATGCATTGCATTAAATTCGTTAGTTAAGACTCCAATGTAGCGATACATCGAGGCGAGAATGCTAACTAACAGTGGTGGCATTTTGAGAGTAACTAGAGCTTGGAGTAATAATGGAATAGAAGTACTGAGAGTGAGAATATTTAATAGTAGTAAAGATAAAAACGCTTTGATACTCACACTTCCTAAAATTATTAATCCATTGGTAGTTATTTGTAACCATCCCCATTGCCAAAGTATCTGTCCACCACCACGGAAGAGAGTTCCTAATAGAATCACGCTAATAAAGGCAAACTCAATCGCCATGCGTTTGGCTAGAATACCTAAATCAACTTTACTCCAGTAGAGAATTGGCAAAACAGTAATTCCATATACTGCCCAAGTCCACCATCTGCCCATTGGAGTTAGGGCGATCGCAAATACCAGTAGAAATATGCAGATCAAGCGTGTATGTACAGCTAAGCGATTCCATAAATTGAAGCGTTCGCTCTTTGGTTGAGATAGATGATTGCTTGACTCGATGAGGTGAATATGTAATAGCATAGATTTAGTTTCATAACAGTAAGTAGCCAGATTTGGGAGCACGCTACGCGTGCTCCCAAATCTGGCTACTTAGAGGGTTTCGGTCTCTATTTCTGTTTTGGTTCAGATTTTCGTACTGCGAGTTTGCCAACTCCCCAAGCCAAGCCAAATACAACTAATGTCCCTGTAATTCCCGCTAGTGCAGTTGATGCTTTCTGATCGGGAACTGACTTGACAGAATATTCATCAAAAATGTTGGCAAAGGGAAGTTGTTTTGTTGGTGAGTTCTCAATAGCTTTATCTTCAAATTTTAGATCTTGAGAGACTCGATCTAATCCATCTGGATCTTTGCTAGCAAAGGGTGAGATGAATGCAGCTATACTTAGAGCTAAAGCTAATCCTGAGAATAGAAAAATACGGTTTTTATGCATTTGTTTATGGCTTTTATGGCAACCTAAAAATGATCTGATTCAGTTTGTTTAATTGCGGATAGAGGAACATCGTAAATTATCTCAGGACGAGTCTTCCAGATAAAGCTAGTTACAGAGAGAGTAATAAATGCTTCGCCAATGCCGATCATGAAATGCCAAGAGAGCATAGCAGTCATTCCTAAAGCCAAGGGAACGGTGTCTGAAAGCGCCAACATCACCGCACAAACTGCCGATGCCACAACTACACTTGTCCATGAAGCGATCGCAGTGCCAACACTCATGCCTAACCAAGTATTGCGCCCAATCAAAAATCTAATCACTCGATAGAGATAATAACCACCAAAGGTTCCAATTAATCCCATAATCGTGATGTTTGCACCTAGAGCAGTCAGTCCACCATCCTGAAACATGACGGACTGCACGATGAAGACCACTGACATTACTAACGAACCTGCCCAAGGACCAAGTAAGATCCCTGCTAGAGTTCCACCCATCAAATGTCCAGATGTACCACCCACAATTGGGAAATTAATCATCTGTGCGGCAAAGATAAAAGCAGCACTCACTCCCATGAGCGGAACGGTACGTTCTTTATATTCTGACTGAACTCGATTAAGAGAGAGGGCAATCAAAGCGATCGCAATGCCCCCTGTGACTAAACTTACAGGTAAACTCAGATACCCATCGGGAATATGCATTGCCAAATAGACTGGGAAAGAAAACATCAAAGCCTCGTAAGTATTTGGATAGTAATCTAGAGGATATGAGGGGCGGCGCTTTGCGCCGCCTCTCATATTCTCTAGATTATGATAAAGATATTTCGCCAGTTTGGCATCCAAAATAACAGAAGCTTAATGAAGCGATGACAATACGGGTTGTCTAGCTGACCGCTACTTGAAAAGGAGCAACGCGCCAGAGTTGTTCTAATTTTGTAACAGGCATCGTCAAATAAAGAATATCACCTGCGCTTAGCGAAGCCTCTAATAAATTCCATCCATGAATTGTTTGGCAAGAAGTTTCGATATAAAGCGGGACAAAATCCGCAGTCATTGAAGCTTCACACACGGGTTTTCCACAGAATGGATGATTAGGAGTAATCATCGTCGCGATCGCAACCCAGAGACTATCTGCGACAATGCCATTACCGAGAATGCGTCCACCCAGTGCCGAGGATGCAAAGGCAGGAGCCTCGATTTCAGGAGGACTGAGAACTGACTCGAAATCAAATACTTCTTGCGCCATGCTCAAAATCTTATAACCTGTTCGGTCTAAACCACAGATGATAATGCGGGGTTTCATTGCTTATGTGCGATCGCGATCGCTACCCATAGAATTATCGTAACTATTGTGAGCTATAGATGACATTGTGACTGTAGCTGATAGCACGAATCAAAATTTATCGCTTTTGCCAAAAAACAAAAAAGACAAGTGGCGGCGCTTCGTGCCGCCACTTGTCTTTTTTGGTTTTTGTTTGCAACACTTTATGAACGCACATATGCCAATGAGTCCAAAAATATGTCAAATTAGAGGATCGCAGCATAGTTAAAAATTACCTCGACAAACGAAGTTTAAATTAATGACATTAAAAGTTGGAATTTTAGGATTTGGCGGATTAGGTCAGGCGGCGGCAAAGTTGCTTAGCGCCAAGCAAGAAATGCAGTTGGTCGTAGCCGCCGATAAGGAAGGCTTTGCTTACGATCGCAATGGACTCAACGCCGCAGATGCGATCGCGGCTTATCAAAACAAAGGTTCTCTCGGTTATCTCGAACCATCAGGTATTTTGACGCAAGACAGTATCGCTGAGGCGATCGCTACAGCCAAGGATGTAGATGGCTATTTCTTGGCATTGCCAAATCTACCCAATACTTTCATGGCAAGTGTTGCTAAGCAATTTATTGCTTCGGGCTGGAAGGGTGTGCTAGTTGACGCGATCAAACGCACTAGTGCCGTTGAGCAGATGATTTCCCTTGCGCCTGAACTCTCGGTAGCAGGAATTACTTATATGTCTGGTTGTGGCGCAACCCCAGGGTTGTTGACTGCAGCGGCTGCGATCGCATCTCAGAGCTTTGCGGAAGTCCATAAGGTCGAGATTACTTTTGGGGTCGGCATTGCCAATTGGAATGCCTATCGCGCTACGATTCGTGAAGATATTGCGCATATGTCGGGCTATACGGTGGATATGGCTCAGGCGATGACTGATGCGGAAGTGGAAGCTCTGCTCGAAAAGACCAATGGTCTAATCGCGTTGGAAAATATGGAACATGCTGATGACATCATGTTGGAGCGTGTGGGTATTTGCGATCGCGATCGGGTGACTGTGGGTGGTGTTGTTGATACGCGCAATCCGAAGAAGCCTCTGAGCACGAATATGAAGTTGACGGGGCGTACTTTTGAGGGCAAGATTTCGACGCATACTTTCACGCTTGGCGATGAGACGAGTATGGCGGCGAATGTTTGCGGGCCAGCGTTTGGATATCTTAAGGCTGGGAAGCAGTTCCATCAACGCGGTATTTATGGGTTGATGACTGCGGCTGAGGTGATGCCTGCATTTGTCCGCTAATTAGCTGTAGGGTGTGTTAGCGACAGCGTAACGCACCCTACGCAAGAAATTTTGATATTTCTGAATTGTAATGTGGAACGTTGAATAAAGCTCTTGCTGCTAGCGTGGCAGGGCAACCACGGGGGGATTGCCCCTAACTGAAAATTTAGAGTCTTGTAGATACTGTCTTAAAAGTCAACAAGTAAATGGAAAAGAATGTGGGCAGTTTACCACAGCTATTTTCGTTCAAATCTGCAACAGAATTTATGCTAAGAGTTTTGCGTAGTAAAACTCTTAGCATAAATTCTGTTTTTAGTTGAAGGCATTATTTAGTCAAAGTCAAGAGAAAATTAGGGTCAAAAGGTTTCTGAGATTTGAGTACACCAAAGACCTGACGCAAGAGCTTGTGCATAGCAGCCCCAACAATCTACATTTTCGATTTACCCTTAGCCAAAAGGCGATGCCCAACCTCTCTCCAAAAACATGATCGCCTAATCACCCACAAAAAATGCGATCGCCCAATCATCTATCAAAAACACGATCGCCTAACCACTCACTAAAAACACGATCGCCTAACCACTCACTAAAAACACAATCGCCCAACATGTGTTTTCGCCAACATATTTGAGAGGTTCAGGTTTACCAATTCCCTTAAATGGATCATCAAGAACAGATTCAACTAGTTCCATCGCTCGAATAGCAATTTTACGATCTGTATTTACCCAATACACTAGATCTTGCCTGAATTGTGACACAAAAACTGCATCACGCGGTTTCTTTGGCACTACCAAGTCCCACCTCCTGACTGAATTGATTCAAAGTTTTCGGCAAAACTGTTCTCGAATCCGCTTCTTCTAAAGCTTCAAATAAACGAATTGCATTTTTAGGAGATTTAAGTAAATGTAAAGTCTCAAGCAAACTCGATAGCTCTTTAGCAGAGATCACTGCAACATTTTCGAGATCGCCACGTTCCAAAATCACAAAGTTGTTTTCTGCAATCACGCGATCGCAAATTTCTGAGAACTGATTAAGTGCTTGATCGTAATTGATTGTAAGACTCATACGCCATCACAAATTGTACAGTTTTATCTTTAAACATATTATATCGCTGATTCTTGAGCAGAAAGTGCAACACGATCGCACAATCACGCACAAAAATGCGATCGCCCAATCCCTTCTCACAAAAACATGATCGCCCAATCACCACCCAAAAAACACGATCGCCCAATCACTCACAAAAAACACGATCACACTAATCGTTAATAGGTTCGCTATTAATTTGCAGCCAATTTGCTAGTCTATTCATATCTTCTTCTTGTTTTCCAAAACTTGCGGCTAATTCTAGAAAAAAGATTGCTGCATCAGTCTCTGATGCTATAAGTTCAATTCCATTAATTGCTAAGAATGTATAAACAGCGATTAGGGCAATTCTCTTATTACCATCAACAAAACAATGATTTTTTACTAGCCCATAGCCGTAAGATGCAGCTAATTTGTATAAAGTTACATCTTCTTCGTAATGATAGATATTTCTGGGCTTGAATAAAGTTGATTCCAAAGCACCTTCATTCAAAATTCCCGCAGCGCCACCCGACTCTGCGATAATTTCATTATGTATAGCGCAAACGTCATGAGTTTCAAGCCAATAAGGTTCGATCATTTAGCCAACTCAATCAATGCGTTGTGATATTTCTTCATCCCCCGTCGGGCTACTTCCATCTTTTTTGCGAAATCAGGATCATATGCTGAGATCTCATATCCAGAGGGAGTTTTAGTTGCAAAAATATTATCACCATCTTCAATATTCATGCTGACTGCCATTTCTTTTGGAATGATAACGCTTAGGGAGTTTCCTCTTTTTTTGACATTTAGAAGCATAGCTATTTTCTCAAGTAGATTATGTTTAATAATCTTTTGGCTTGATGTTACCACAAATGTTGCAACATTCAACTTTTTTAAATCCTTTTTGGCAATAATCATTAATCATCAACGCGATCGCCCAATCACTCCCAAAAAAATGCGATCGCCCAATCACCCATCAAAAACGCGATCTCTCAATAAATTTGATAACAGTTATTGCTATTTACTGTTATTGCAGCGAGAATATTAAAGTCAAGATTATTAGAGGGCTAGGTTTATGAATGTATCTCTAACGCCTGAGCTAGAGAGCTTTATACAGGGAAAGGTTAGTACTGGCTTGTACTATTCTGCTAGTGAGGTTGTGCGTGAGGGGTTGAGATTGTTACAGGAACGAGATCAACTTCAGCAGTTGCGTTTGCAGGAGTTACGTCAAGATATTCAGGCGGGTTTAGATAGTGGTGATGCTACGCCTCTTGATATACAGGCAGTGAAGGCAAAGGCACGGCAGCGCAAGCAACAGAAGCAGGTGCAATAATGGCAATCATTCTGAAGCGTCCGCTTGCTGAGTTGGATTTGCTGGATATTTGGGATTATATTGCGGATGATAGTCCAGATAGAGCGGATGATTTTTTAGACCGAATAGAAAGTAAGTTGCTGGTTTTAGCTCAGAATTCGGGTTTGGGGCGGAAAAGACCAGAGTTATTGCCCGATTTACGCAGCTTTCCTATTGGTAATTATGTTGTGTTTTATCAGCAGATTGAGGACGGTATTGATGTGATTAGGTTGCTTCATGGTTCAAGGGATATTGAGGAAGTATTTAAACAGAATTAATGTATGGCGATCGCCTCATACTCCTTCATCCAAGACATGATCGCCCAACCACTCATCAAAAATTACAATGCGATCGCCTTCAGATTACCGCTTAGTTTTCATTAAATAAATTTTCTAGATCTTGCCTACCATTCACAACGCGCACAATTTCAAGTTGATTATCTTTGGTAACAAGGTAAAGAATAATATACCCTTGTATTGGTAATCCTCTTAATCCATTACTAATTGATGGGTAGCTCTTTCCGATGAAAGGGAAGTTAACGAGATACTTGCATTTTTGATTAAATTCTTGAAAGAATCTTTCTCCTGCGTCTATATTTCTTGTCAGGAAGTATTCAGCGATCGCATCCAAGTCTTGACAAGCTGCTTTGGAGATTTGTGGACGAATCACTTAACCATCTCCTTGGCTTGACGAAATCTATCTAGGATTCCTTCGATTACCTCTTCTGCATCAAGGCTTTCACCTCGTTCTAGCTGTGCTATGCCTATAGCAACTTTTTGACGAGTTTCTTCTAACCATTCTGCATATTCTCGATCAAGTTTTTCTAGTAAAAGAAGGGCAACGTTGATGGCTTCGTCATGGTTGCGATACTTTCCAACCTCTAATTGCTTCTGAATAAATTTTTGTCTTTCTGGATTTAGTAAAATTTCCATAGTTTTTTACTCAGTGAATAAGTTTACTCAATATTAGCAAATCCATAGTTAGCATAGCAAAATGCGGTCTGTATAAATAATGATCGCCCAATCCCTCCCAAAAAACACGATCGCCCAAACACTCACCCTAAAAACATGATCGCCCAATCACCCACCAAAACGAGATCGCCCAACCACTCACCTCACCCAAAGCGCGATTGCTATAATCACCTGTCAAAACAAAAGGTGATATCTTTATGATTTCCTTGAAATGACGTTAAACAGTTAATATCTGAGTAGAATAGGTAACAAGTTAAAAATCTAAAGGTGTCAATTATGACCCAAGCATTACACACTGCTATTGAGTCGGTTAACGCCCTCAGTCTAGAGGAAAAGCATCAACTCTGGTTAATTCTTGATGAAGCGATCGCCCAAGCGGAAGAGCAAGATTGGTTAGAGGACGATGAAACTGCTGAAGAAATTCAACAAGTACGCGAAGAGTATAGACAAGGTGAATACATTACATTTCATCAGTATCTTGCCCAGAAATAGCCATGACTTACACAATTATCGTCACGAAGTCTATCCAAAAAGATCTAGATAATCTTCCTAATGACATAAAACCTAGAATTTACAGCAAGATATCGAAACTATCCGAAAATCCACGTCCTGATGGTGTAACAAAGCTGAAAGGCTATGAGAATGAATATCGGATTAGAATTGGCGATTATCGGGTTCGTTATGAAATTCTTGATAAAGATGAAACTGTTTTGTTGTTGCAATGCAAGCATAGACGAGAAGTTTACAAAAATCGATAAATAGCGATCGCCCATTCACCCACAAAAAACGCGATCGCCCAACCAACCACAACACGATCGCCCAACCACTCCTCTTAAAAACACGATCGCCCCACCACCCAAAACCAAACACGATCGCCCAATCACTCACTATAAAAAGCACAATCGCACAATCACCCACAAAAAACGAGATCGCCCATTCATCCCTCTACCCAAAACACGATCACCCAATCATCCGCCAAAAACGCGATCGCCCAATCACTAACCCAAAACACGATAGCCCAACCATCCTATGAGTTAGCAAGTCAATTTTGATGATCGCTTATTGAAAGGCTAAAATTGAATTATGTTACCAATAATTTATGAAGGAAATTCGATTTAGCGAACACTCTCAATTAAAAATAGATGTTTTAGCCAGTCGTGGCGTAATCATCGATCTCGATTTTGTTGTTGAGACGGTGCGATCGCCAGATAAATTAGAAACTGGAGAAGAAGACAAACTGATAGCCCAAAAACGTTTAGACGAAAGTTTAGTGCTTCGGGTTGTTTATCGAGATTTTGGCTCATTCATTTTAATCATCACCCTTTATCCTGGTAGGAGATCTAGATATGAAAAAGATTAGCTATAGTAAAGATGTTGATGCACTCTTGATTGAAATCTCTAATGATGCGATCGCCTATGCAGAAGAGGATGGTCAAGTAATTTTGCATTATTCACCAGATGACAAACTAGTTTTAGTTGAGATTCTAGACTTTCGCCGCTTTATGTCTGAGGAATCTGTTGCTGCGATGTTAGCTGCTTGATCATTTTTTCAGGAATCAATTGACACGATCGCCCAATCATCCACAAAAAAAGCAATCGTCTAATAGTGATAACGAGCTTGAAGAAACTCAATGCGATCATCTTTAATGCGATAGACCATTCGATGTTCTTGAGTTAATCTTCTTGACCATGTGTTTTCGCCAACATATTTGAGAGGTTCAGGTTTACCAATTCCCTTAAATGGATCATCAAGAATAGATTCAACTAATTCCATCGCTCGAATAGCAATTTTACGATTTTACCCAATACACTAGATCTTGCCTGAATTGTGACACAAAAACTGCATCACGCGGTTTCTTTGACACTGCCAAGTCCTACCTCCTGACTGAGTTGATTCAAAGTTTTCGGCAAAACTGTTCTCGAATCCGCTTCTTCTAAAGCTTCAAATAAACGAATTGCATTTTTAGGAGATTTAAGTAAATGTATAGTCTCAAGCAAACTTGATAGCTCTTTAGCTGAGATCACTGCAACATTTTCGCGATCGCCACGCTCCAAAATGACAAAGTTGTTTTCTACAATCACGCGATCGCAAATTTCTGAGAACTGATTAAGTGCTTGATCGTAATTGATTGTAAGACTCATACGCCATCACAAAATGTACAATTTTATCTTCAAACATATTATATCGCTGATTTTCTGGAAAAAAGTATAACGCGATTGCCCAAAACACGATCGCCCAACCACCCACCAAAAAACGCGATCGCCCAACCCTCACCCAAAACACGATCGCCAACCACTCACAAAAACACGATCGCCCATTCATCCCCTTAACAAAAACACGATCGCCCAATCACTTACAAAAAACACGATCGCCCACTCACCCACCAAAAACGCGATCGCCCAACCACTCCCAAAACACGATCGCCCAACCACTCACAAAAATGCGATCGCCCAACCACTTCACAAAAAACGCGATCGCCCAACCATCCCAAAAAACGCGATCGCCCAATCATTGACCAAAAACATGATCGCCCAATCATCCCCCTACCCAAAACTTGATCAAAACTAGGGACTTACCATAGAACATCACCCGTCTTATCAATATGAATAATTTGATCGGAAGATATTACCTCTGCAATTCCATCTGAGAAGTCTGAAGCTTTATCAAACTGACATTGGATTACTATTTGCCCTTTTTTATCAATATACCCCCATTTACTATTGATTTTAACTCTTGCTAATCCATCAGAGCTTTTTTGGGCTTCATCAAATTCTATCTTGCCAAGTAGACGACCAGTTTTATCAATGTATCCCCATTTATTGTTGGTTTTAACTGGCGCAATCCCTTCTGAGAAACTAAGTACCTCGTCAAATTGAGGACTTATAACTATGTTTCCTTCGATATCTATATAACCAATTTTTTTGCTAATTAAAACTGGAATTAATCCATCTGAAAAATATCCAGACCATTAGGGCAACCGCACACGTTTCTTAACAAAAAAAAGAGATATATCTTAACAAGCACGAAAGTGGGAGGTAACAACAGGAGAATTGAGGATATTTAAAAAGAGAAGTCGAAAATGTCACCCCAAAACAGCCCTGCGGCA
>JADBWK010000064.1 GCA_020404895.1 Pseudanabaena sp. M085S1SP2A07QC
CCCTGAGAAGGGGAGGGCTAGGGTGGGGTTACTTACACTTTCAATAAACCCCCTCTAACTCCCCCTTAGCAGGGGGAGAACCAGAAATCTTGTTCCCTCCCCTGAGAAGGGGAGGGCTAGGGTGGGGTAGGATTCTTTTTAAAGACACAGCACAATGAACCATATTTTTAATAAAGCCGAATACAAACCACGCCGCCAAGCACTCCGCAGCAACATGACCGAACCCGAAGAAAAGCTATGGCAAATCTTGCGTGGCAAACAAATGGGCGTAAAATTCCGCAGACAGCATGGCATCGGGCATTACATCGCTGATTTTTATTGCCCTGAATTAAAGCTAGTCATCGAGGTTGATGGTGACAGTCATAGGTCAGCCGATGCACAAGCCTATGACACAGTACGGCATGATTTTATGGTTTCATTAGGCATCATCACCTTACGGTTCACCAATGATGAAGTGATGCACAATATCGAAGGCATTCATCAGCATCTGACGCAATACCTTAACACCGTGGAGAAATCGGATAATGAAAAAACATAAATTAGATAAATTGACACCTGTACATCCTGGCGAAGTCCTTTTAGAAGAATTTCTCAAGCCAATGAATCTGAGCCAAAATCAGGTTGCTCTAGCCTTACGTGTACCTGCACGTCGAATTAATGAAATTATTCACGTAAACGTAGAATTACGGCGGATACAGCGCTACGTTTAGCCTATTATTTCAACATGTCCGCCAAGTTTTGGTTGGGCTTGCAAATGGATTATGATCTGGACATAGCTGAAGATGCACTAGGAGAACAATTAAAAGTGGAGGTTTGTTCCGTGCAAGGCTAGGCGGAGCAGAAGTTTTTAGAGGACAAAAAAAATGACCAACTACAACGCGATCGCCGAATCCAATAACTTTATCGTGCTGGAGCGAATCAATGAGGCTATACTAAAAATCAGATTTTACTGTCACAGGTGGGATAAAGATGAAAACTATGATTAGTCAATATCAAGTTCGTTTATTTCATAATGGACGCAATCAAACTTTAAATATTCCTCATGCTTTTGAAATATCTAGTAATGATGTAGTAATTCGGAAAGAAGGTGAGAAATTGATTATTGAGCCATTTAAGAAAAAATCTTTATTGGAATTGTTGGCAACTCTTCCAGATATTGATGAGGATTTTCCAGATATTGATGAAGGGTTAATGCCACTTGATGATATTCGATTTTAGTTATGACTTATCTCTATCTGTTGGATACAAATATTGTTTCAGATTTGGTGAAGCATCCATCTGGAAAAATTGCTCAACGCATTACTGAAGTTGGAGAGGCGAGGATATGCACAAGTATTGTTGTTGCTGCGGAGTTAAGGTTTGGGGCAGAAAAGAATGAGTCACTACGTTTAAAGCATCAAGTAAATCAAATTCTTGAGGTAATTACAGTGTTGCCACTTGAGTCACCAATTGAGTTTCACTATGCTGAGATTCGGGCATATTTAGAAAGGGAGGGAATACCAATTGGTGCAAATGATTTGCTGATTGCGGCACATGGTTTAGCTTTGAATTTAACAGTTGTTACAGCGAATGTGCGTGAGTTTTCGCGTGTGCCAAATTTGGTTGTGGAAAATTGGCTATGAAAAACTCAAACGAAATTTTATCTAAAAAGAAACCGAATCATGACCGACTACAATGCGATCGCTGAATCCAATAACTTCATCATTCTGGAACAATACAGCAAGCAATCAAGAGTTAAGGAAAGCTACCAAAGCGAATACGACTTAGAGGGTGAGTTTATTCAGGATTTAGTTAATCAAGGCTATCAATACCTGCCCAGCATAACCAACCCCCAAGCCATGCTAGCCAACGTGCGGGAGCAGTTGCAGACGCTGAATAATGTGCAGTTTTCCGAAGGCGAATGGCAGCGCTTTGTAGAAACCTTTTTAGATAAACCTAGCGACAGCATTATCGATAAAACCCGCAAAATCCATGACGACTATATCCATGATTTTACATTTGATGATGGTCGCATTCAAAACATCTATCTCCTCGACAAAAAGAACCTTGCCCGTAATAAAGTCCAAGTCATCAAGCAATTTGAACAAAAGGGTAAACAAGCCAACCGCTACGATGTCACCATCTTGGTAAACGGCTTACCCCTCGTACAAATAGAACTAAAAAAACGCGGCGTAGCAATTCGGGAAGCCTTTAACCAAGTGCATCGCTACAGCAAAGAAAGCTTTAACGCCGAACATTCCCTATATAAATATTTGCAACTATTTGTTATTTCCAACGGAACCAATACCCGCTACTTTGCCAACACCACCCAGCGCAATAAAAATAGCTTTGACTTCACCATGAATTGGGCGAAAGCCGATAACAACCTGATCAAAGACCTGAAAGACTTTACCGCCACCTTTTTCCAGAAAAATACCCTGCTCAGTGTCCTGTTGCAGTATTCAGTCTTTGATACGAGTAACACCTTACTGGTGATGCGCCCCTACCAGATTGCCGCCACCGAGCGCATCCTATGGAAAATCAACAGCGCCTACCAAGCCAAACAATGGAGCAAAATTGAGGGCGGCGGCTACATCTGGCATACCACAGGCTCAGGCAAAACCCTAACCAGCTTTAAAGCGGCGCGGCTGGCGACGGAGCTAGATTTTATCGACAAAGTGTTTTTTGTGGTCGATCGCAAAGACCTCGACTTCCAAACCATGAAAGAATACCAGCGCTTTTCGCCCGATAGCGTCAATGGATCCGACAGCACTGCGAAGCTGAAGCTTAATCTGGATAAAGACGATAACAAAATCATCGTCACCACGATCCAGAAGCTGAATAACCTGATGAAAACCGAAAGCGACCTAGCCATCTACAACAAGCAGGTCGTGTTTATTTTTGATGAATGCCATCGCAGCCAGTTTGGTGAGGCTCAGAAGAACTTACGGAAAAAATTCAAGAAGTTTTATCAGTTTGGATTCACTGGCACGCCCATTTTTCCGCAAAACGCCCTAGGCGCAGACACCACCGCCAGCGTGTTTGGTCGTGAGCTACATTCCTATGTGATCACCGACGCAATCCGTGATGAAAAAGTACTGAAGTTCAAGGTCGATTACAACGATGTGCGCCCAAAATTCAAAGCCATTGAAACCGAGCAGGACGAGCAGAAGCTAAACGCCGCCGAAAACAAACAAGCCCTATTACACCCCAATCGTATCCGCGAGATTGCTCAATACATCTTAAATAATTTCCATCAGAAAACCCACCGCTTACAAGGCAGCGCTTATCAAGCCAGTAAGGGCTTTAATGCCCTGTTTGCCGTGAGCAGTGTGGATGCTGCCAAGCTGTATTACGAAACATTTAAGCAATTACAATCTCAAGAACCCCCTCTAACTCCCCCTTTGAAAGGGGGAGAACCAGACTCAGTAAGCATCCCCCCTGTTAAGGGGGGACTGAGGGGGGTACAAAAACCCCTAAAAATCGCCACCATTTTCTCCTTTGCCGCCAATGAAGAACAGGGTGCAGTGGGAGAGATATCGGATGAAGGCTTTGATGTATCAGCCATGAACAGCAGCGCCAAAGAATTTTTAAGTGTGGCGATCGCTGACTATAACGCCCTGTTTACAACCAACTTCAGCGTCGATAACAACGGTTTCCAAAACTACTACCGCGATCTTGCCAAGCAAGTAAAAGCCAAAGAAATTGACCTGCTGATCGTGGTGGGTATGTTCCTGACTGGTTTTGATGCGCCTACACTCAACACCCTATTTGTGGACAAAAACCTACGCTATCACGGATTGCTGCAAGCCTATTCCCGCACCAACCGCATTTATGATGCCACCAAAACCTTTGGCAATATCGTCACCTTCCGCGATTTAGAACAAGCCACCATCGATGCCATTACACTGTTTGGCGATAAAAACACCAAAAACGTGGTGCTAGAAAAAAGCTACAGGGAATACATGGGCGGCTTTACCGATGTGGTGACGGGTGAAGCTCGGCGCGGCTTTGTGGAAGTAGTCACGGAATTAGAGCAGCGTTTCCCCAACCCCGACGAGATTGTTTTAGAAAAAGACAAAAAAGACTTTACGAAACTATTTGGTGAATATTTGCGCGTGGAAAATGTGCTGCAAAACTACGATGAATTTGCCAGCCTGAGAGCCTTGCAATATGTCGATCTGAATGACCCGACGGCGGTTGAAGCCTTTAAAGCGGCACATTATTTAAGTGATGAAGCCCTGACGACATTGCAAACAATCAAGGTTCCGAGCGATCGCACCATTCAAGATTACCGCTCCACTTACAACGATATCCGCGACTGGTTGCGCCGTGAAAAAAGGGAAGGTGAAAAAGAAAAATCGGCGATCGATTGGGATGATGTGGTGTTTGAAGTGGATTTGCTGAAATCCCAAGAGATCAATCTGGATTACATTCTTGAGCTGATTTTTGAGCAGAATAAAAAGAATAAAAGTAAAAGTGAATTGATCGAAGAAGTGCGCCGCTTGATTCGAGCCAGTCTGGGTAATCGAGCCAAAGAAAGCCTGATTGTGGATTTCATTAATCAAACCAATCTCGATGAGATGGCAGATAAAGCCAGTATCATTGATACCTTCTATAAATTTGCCCAAGCCGAGCAAACCCGCGAAGCAGATGAGTTGATTCGTTCAGAAGGCTTGAAGGTCGAAGAAGCCAAGCGTTATATCAGTGCCTCCCTGAAGCGCGAGTTCGCCAGCGAGAATGGGACTGAGTTAAATTCAACCCTGCCGAAAATGAGTCCGCTTAATCCACAGTACAAATCCAAGAAGCAGAGCGTTTTCCAAAAAATCGCGGCGTTTGTTGAGAAGTTTAAAGGCGTAGGCGGGCAGATTTAAGAATGCCTATGCGTGAAAAAACGGAAAGCAAACCGTTATACCAAAACGAAAGACCCGACAAAGCTGGGGCGGTGCAAATAAAGCATCAATTCTGGTTTTATACTTAGTATTTTACTTATTTGCTTGTCCCTTTGCAAAATGGTAATGACCATTCACCAATCTTGTCGAAGAATTAGCCCCACTCGCCCTAGCAGCCTAAATCGCGAACTCAAAACTGAAATACGCATATTTGTTATGGGCAATGAGTCTCAGCCATATCGACTATTCTCTAATCTCATCGCCAAGGCGATCGCTAATAGGCATCGCGGGAATATTCAAGTAATACCAAAGCACAAAATGGCTACGCCATTTTGTGCTTTTAAAACCCTTACAGGCCGTAGTTTTTAATTCACAGAAGTGTTGTCACACTTTTGTGAATTAAAAACTAGCGAATTAGGAAAAGGTAGCGAATTTATTGTTTGTTTTAAGTCAGTTTAACAAGCCCCCTAAATCCCCCAATTCTGGGGGACTTTGAAAAATTTCTATTTTCTTGTCCCCCCAGAATTAGGGGCTAGGGGGCGATTGATTGTTGATTTGACTAGTTTTTATGACTACACCACAGCCTTTATCTAGACAAGACAGGATTATGAACTCAGCGCCATCAATTCAGGATCTTGGAATAGAGGCGTACTCAAATAACGTTCGCCAAAACTAGGCTGAATCATCACCACCATTTTGCCTGCATTCTCAGGACGCTTCGCGATCTGCACGGCAGCATAGAGCGCCGCCCCACTGGAAATTCCTGAGAGCAGTCCTTCTTCACGCGCTAATCTGCGACCATATGCGATCGCTTGATCATCAGTCACAGGAATAATCTCATCAATCAGTTCTGTTTTGAGAACTTCAGGGATAAATCCCGCGCCGATGCCTTGGATTTTGTGGGGACCTGGGCGACTGCCTGCCAAGACTTGACTGTTGGCTGGCTCAACTGCGATCGCCTTAAACGAAGGCTTACGCGATTTAATCACTTCAGCAATCCCTGTAATCGTTCCACCAGTGCCAACGCCCGAAATCAGGAAGTCAATCTCTCCGTCGGTATCTGCCCAAATCTCTTCAGCAGTGGTCTTGCGATGAATCGCAGGATTAGAAGGATTGCGGAACTGCTGCAACATATAAGCATCAGGAGTGCTTTCACTAATTTCTTTAGCGCGACGAATTGCGCCGCCCATGCCTTCAGTGCCAGGGGTAAGTTCGAGGGTAGCTCCATAGGCGCGTAGCATTGATCGACGTTCCATACTCATGGTTTCGGGCATGGTCAGAATTAATTTATAACCCTTCGCGGCTGCTACCATCGCCAGTGCAATCCCTGTATTACCCGATGTTGGCTCGACCAAAATCGTCTTATTGGGCGAAATCAAGCCCTGTTCTTCAGCTTCTTGGATCATGTTCACCCCGATCCGATCCTTAACTGAGGCGGCGGGATTCATGCCCTCTAGCTTAACAATAATTCGTGCCACGCAGCCCTCAGCTTTGGGGATACGCTGCAATTCGACTAGTGGGGTACGTCCGACTAATTCGGTTATGTTATTAGCGATTTTCATAGATAAATGCTTAAAGGATGACGGGTAAATGAGCTTGTAGTCAACTTTAGAACATTTTGCAGACTTCAAATTTTGAGATAAATTAAGCAGATCGCCGCTTTTATCTCCCAAAGGCTGCACAGACTAACCCTTTTCGGCTTTAATATGGTTATCGCGATCGCAAAAAAATTTCACAACATCATCACAAACTTATTAATTAATTAATATTAAATAAACTCCTATGGCTGCTACTTTAAAAGATTTTTTAGAAGAATGTCACACCCTCGGCTTAGTCCGCCTCATCGTCACCAGTGATGCGGGCGTGTTGGAAGCTAGGGTAAATATCGAGAAGCTTTTTTACGCAGAACTCCCCAAGGGCAAGTATGCAAATATGCATTCTGAGCATATCGAGTTTCATCTAAACATGGACAAAATCACCGATGTCCGCTTTGAAACCGCTGAAGCCAAACGCGGCAATTTCACCACCTATGCTGTCCGTTTCCTCGATGCTGACGATAAGGCGCAGATGAGTGCTTTCCTGCAATGGGGTAAACCAGGGGAATATGCCGCAGGTCAAATCGAAGCATGGGATGCTCTCAGAAACAAGTACGGTGAAACATGGAAGCCTGCGCCTGTAGAGAGTGTATAGGTCATAATTGTTGTTATTGTTTTCGGTGATTCTTTTTGGTTCTCATGCAAGAAGAGAGGCAACTCCTGAATCAGATATTTAGGACTTACGCAAAAGAACTGGCCGTAGGGGCAATTCATGAATTGACCCTACGGCAAAATGAGGCTTTCAGGGCATTTTTGCGTAAGTCCTATTTATTTTTTATACTTTAACCTCATCTGGACTCTTTCCTCGAAAGACTCTTCTGTTATGCCTTTCAAAGATTTACTGATGTTACGTGGAAGTTGCTAAAACCCTCACCCCTAGCCCCTCTCCCAAAGGGAGAGGGGGACAAGAGTTTTCTGGATTTTGCTCCCCCTCTCCTCTCTGGGAGAGGGGGCTGGGGGGTGAGGGCAATCTTCATTCCACGTAACATCAGGATTTAGTCTCAGCCGTCCGCAATGGTGTTCTATAGTAATTTTCATCGGGGTAAAGTTACTACCCAAAACAACCCTTAACAGACTAAATATATTGTCTTATTGACACTAGAATACGCCTTCAGGAGTTGATCGCGACTCCCAAAAGCATTACTTGTTATAGATTCTCCAGCCTATGAACGCAAATGGACTCGAACCATCGACCCCCACGATGTCAACGTGGTGCTCTAACCAACTGAGCTATGCGTTCTGATGGATTATTAACATAACACAATGGAACGTGATGTGCAACTCAGAAATAGCAAAAAATAGGGCAACCGCACATGATTCTTAACAATCAAGGAGACTTAGACAGTGACTAGTAGAGTGTCAACAACAAACTAACAGATAATAATTGGGAGATCTAATAGTTAAAAATATGCCAGCCAAGAAGTATATAGTAGCACTGACAAAAGAAGAACAAAAAAGCTTAGAAGATCTGCCAAAAACAGGAAAAGCTGCCGCCGCCAAAATAAATCATGCCAAAATCCTGCTCAAAGCGGATTTAAACCGAGACGAAGGAGGATGGAAAGATCAGGCGATAAGTATAGCGCTTGACACCAGTATCAGCACCATCGAACAAGTGAGGCAAAGCTTTGTCGAAGAAGGATTAGAGGCAGCATTAAATCCCCGTCCACGCACGGCAACCCCCAAAAAGTTGGATAGAGAAATAGAAGCGCATTTAATCGCTATGGCTTGTTCAGAATCACTTGAAGGAAGCAAGTCGTTGGACATTACGCTTGTTAGCAGACAAGATAGTGTCATTAGTCTATGTAAACAGTATTTCCCGTAAAAGTATCGGATAAGTGTCAAAAAAAACGAACTTAAGCCTTGGTTATTTTGCTTGTGTTGCTGACGCGATCGCTGCCGCCGAGAAATTATCAACCAAGATGAAATGGCATCAACTCGACCATATTCAGGCAATTGAAAAGCCACTTTATGCAAAACGGGGTAAGCCAAAGCCTGATGCTATACCCACCAGCATTAGTTATCGGATTACCGCGACGGTGTTTCCTATGGACTCAGAAATCTTGGCTCAGAGACAATGAAACCACTCTCAATTCTTTTCGCTGCAATTGCTTATCTTGTAGTTTTGCTAATGGGATATATGGCTGGGGGGTATATACTTTCTGCTTACAATGTAAATCATTTTATTTTGATCGGCAACTACTTAGTTACCTTGAGATTAGCCCAAACAGGATCACCATCAATTAGTTTAGCGATCGCTTGGATTTCCCTGTGGATTTGGGGTGCTTCATTTGGCGAAAACAAGATAGAAGACATGAAGTTAAAGGCTTTGCAAAATTTGCTAACGTCGTGGCTGCGATATTATTGATTATTGCGATGAGTCTACTTATTAGTGCAGTTACAATCTTAATTCTCTATCTTCTTAAGTCCGCTTTAGGCATTGATTTTTTAAAGGTCATATAACTGAATTTCTATTCAAAAAATAAAAGCTCATAGCTTAGTGCCGCATACCTTACAGAATTCTGCATCCATGTCATGTAAGGACAGTTCACAGCCAGAACAGATAGACTCTTTCATCACATCATTTTCGCGATCGCTTTGGTTGGCAGTTTGCACCAATCGCTTAAATAACTCACCTAGCTGAACTGGGATCAGCGCAATACCAGTGAGAACCATGATCACTGTCGTCAGTTTACCCGCGTCGGACTTAGGCATGACGTCGCTATAGCCCACAGTAGTCATCGTAAAAATTGAAAAATAGAAAGCATCAAGAAAGGTATGAAACTTGGGATTGCTAGGATGTTCGATTTGGTAGACCAAACCTGAAAAGACAAACACGATCGCTAATAATGTGAAGAGTATCCTAAATAAAATGGCAATATCTTCAGTCTTATGGGCAAATAGCGTTCGCGACTCCACCAACCGAATCAAGCGCAAAATCCGAAACCAGCGCAATAGCCGAATAAACGTCACATCGATCGCTCCCAAAAAGAATGGCAAAATCGCGACTAGATCGATAATTGCATAGAGGCTAAATAGATGTTTGAGTTTCTCTTCGGCACAAATCAACCTCAAAAAATATTCAAAGACAAACACACCAAGAATGATGTCATCTAGCAAATTGAGACGGTGGCGTGTAACATCGGATATTTCGTAGGTTTGAGCGACAAAACTGATCGCAGAGGCAAGCACAAGGATGGCGATCGCGATATTGATTAGTTTGCCAACGGGTGTAGCAAGATCATCAAGATAAAAGTTAATCTTCTGGCTGATTTTCTGTCTTAACATAACGAATTAAATAATACCAAATTGCAGATTCCAAAAAAACAAAGCCCAAAAATTAAAGGTGGCGCTCCGCAACACCTTTAATTTTCGGGCTTTGCGACAAGCTATAATCAAATATCTCCAGCCACAGATTAATTTAGGAAACCATGCTACTACAGGGACAAAAAATCACGCTTACCATCGACGATCTAGCTGATAGCGGCGATGGGGTGGGACGTTATGAAAATATCGCCATCTTTGTTCCCAATAGTGTTCCTGGCGATCGCATTACCGCAAAATTAGAATTTGTGAAAAAGAACTTTGCTCACGCCAGCATCGAGAAAATTCTTTCACCTTCAAGCGATCGCGTCTATCCTAAATGCATCGTTGCCGATAAATGTGGCGGTTGTCAATGGCAAACTGTGGGCTATCCTGCACAGTTGCGAACTAAGCAAAATATTGTCTTACAAGCTTTACAACGCATCGGTGGTTTTGATGCTGAGATGTTAGAAGCACTCATTTCACCGATTGTGGGCGCGAAGGAAAGTTTACACTATCGCAACAAAGTTACCTATCCTTTGGCAACTGGACGCGATGGTAATATCAGGGCGGGATATTATCAAAAGGGAACCCATAAAATTGTCAATCTCAATCAATGCCCAGCCCAAGATATCCGACTCGATCCGATGTTGGAAGAAATTAAGCGCGATATTCATAACCAATGTTGGGAAATCTACGATGAGAAAACGCACACGGGGCTATTGCGTCATCTAGGGCTACGCATTGGTCGCAATACAGGTGAAGTCTTGATTACTCTAGTGACAAGAGATTGGGATGTCCCGAACTTGAATGTATTTGCCCAAACTTGGTTAGATCGCTATCCTAAAGTTATGGGTGTAATTCTCAATTGCAATCCTGATAGAACCAATGCAATTATGGGACGAGAGAGCCGTTGCATCGTAGGGAAGGATTATCTCTTAGAGAAATTTGCGGGTTTAACTTTCCGTTTGCGAGGCGATACCTTCTTTCAGGTCTATACTGAGCAAGCAGAAAAGATGCTAAAAATTATTGAAGCAGAACTTGATCTAAAAGGAACCGAAATCCTCTTAGATGCCTATGCAGGAATTGGCACGATCGCATTACCTTTGGCGGAGCAAGTCAAACAGGCGATCGCGATCGAAATCCAGCCACAGGCTACTGCACAGGGCAAACTCAATGCTGAACTCAATGGCATTGACAATGTCGTTTTTCATACTGGCAAAGTCGAAGAATTAATCAGTACACTCAATCTGCAACCTGACATCGTGATCCTCGATCCACCACGCAAAGGTTGCGAACCTAATGTAATTGATTATCTCCGCGAAAATCCTCCCGATCGCCTTGTCTATGTCAGTTGCAATCCCGCCACCCAAGCGCGAGATTTAAAATTATTATGCGATGGCGATCGCTATCAAATCACCCGCATTCAACCCATAGACTTTTTCCCCCAAACCTCTCACGTTGAGGCGATCGCCTTTCTTGAAAAGTCGTAAATCAAAAAATCCTTGTTGCGCTAGAATAAGCCAATGACTACTAGAAATCTAGAAAACATCACAATTCATCAATTCCGAGGTCTAAAAGAACTTGAGCTAAAAGACCTCGGACAAATTAATTTGCTTGTTGGTGTTAATAATTCAGGTAAAACTAGCGTACTTGAAGCTTTATCAATTTACTGCAATTCCCTAGATTTACGGAATTGGATAATTACTGCGACAGCAAGAGAAGGAAATCCACTTACTACTTCTCCAACTCCAATTCTCACTTCACTACGATGGCTATTTGCGCAAGAGAAACACCAAACAGGCATTATTTTTATATCGGGAGATGGTCAATTTGCTGTCAAGAAGATCAAAGTAACATATGAAGAAATTGAAGGTATGTTTTCTCAAAAGCAATCAGCACGATTTAATAGTTTAGAAAAGCTTGCAGAACTAATCGGAACAGAATATAAGTTAACTAATGAAGAAGATGTTTTACAGTTAAAGAAAGGATTAAGTTTAAAAATCGAATTAAATGATGATCAATCCAAGTTGTTAGATGATAAATCTTCTCATTTTATTAAAACCTACCAAATCTGGGAAAATGATTTTCTTTTATCTTCTGATGAAATTATAGACGAATACATATTACTAAAATCTATTATTACAACGACTTCACATTGTTCAAATATTGGTCAAATTAAGTTATTGTCAGATGCTAGTTTTCACAATTTCAAAGCTGATGTATTAGATTTATTAAGTCAGATGGATTCAAATATTTCTGATGTAGAAATTCTTGCTGACCCAAAGTCAACAGATTTTTATGCAGGTATTTAT
Organism: Pseudanabaena sp. M085S1SP2A07QC; assembly: GCA_020404895.1. Taxonomy (GTDB): domain Bacteria; phylum Cyanobacteriota; class Cyanobacteriia; order Pseudanabaenales; family Pseudanabaenaceae; genus Pseudanabaena. The sequence goes on from JADBWK010000064.1 coordinate 12,082, forward strand.
ATTCAACATAAAAGGCTTGGGTTGGTTCCTTTAAGTTCATTTGGTGATGGTGTGCGGCGATTACTTCATATTGCCTTAAAGCTAGCAAGTGTGAAAGGTGGAATTTTATTAATTGATGAACTAGAAGCAACAATTCATACAGAAGCCTTACAAAATTCTTTTCAATGGTTAGCGAAATGGAGCAAGGAAATGAATGTACAAATCTTTGCGACTACCCATAGCCTTGAAGCTGTTGATGCTTTATTAGCAGTAAATGAAAGCGCATCAGATTTAGTGCTTTACAGACTTGAGCCAAAAGAAAATCTAACAAAAGTAATTAGACACGATTGGAGTCGATTAAAGCGCCTACGAGAAAATTTGGGTATGGAGGTTCGTTGATGGATCGGCGCTGTGTGTTGATAATCGTTGAAGGTAACCATGACCAAGCCTTTGTAGCAAAAGTTTTTCGCAAATTACTAGATTTTTCTTCTTGGAATCAGGAAACAGAATCACTAGAACCCTTATGGCAAGCACTTGTTCCTTCTTACAATCCTAAAAAGACAAAAAAGTATTACACAAGGCTGAATATGCCAACCATTGTGAATACCAATTATTTGTCAATAGCTATCTATGTTGGGGAAGGGAGTAATTTGCTAGAAAACTTGATTGGAGAAAACACTAGCGTTCTTCAGAATATCAGTGATGCTTTATCTAATCTCAATCCTGATGCTTTTTCAGGTTTTGGAATAATTCTTGATGCCGATAAAAAGACTCCTGATGAAATAGCTAAAAAATATTGCAAGAAATTAAAAGAATATTTTCCAAACTTTCCCAATCAGCCTGGCACTGTAGTGAAAGGTTCACCGAATTTAGGAATATACATACTGCCAAATAATTCAGATCAGGGGGTATTAGATACGTTGCTTTGTGAGTGTGGCGAGATTGCCTATCCAATTCATATGCAAAGAGCTAAGGACTATATTAATCAGTTCTCTGAGATAAAGTGGAAGAGATTTGACAAAGATAAGGCAACTATAGCAACAGTAGCAAGTGTTCTTAAACCTGGTAAAACCAATAACACAAGTATTTCTGATAATGAGTGGGTTAGTAATGATACTGCTCAGCAGATTCCTGCGATCCAATCTTTAGTAGATTTTTTAAGAAATTTGATAGAAATTTAGGTGTACAAGTTGATGGTGATCGCTATCAACTTATGAGCATTCAACCTATCAATTTCTTCCCGCAAACTTCCCATGTCGAAGCGATCGCTTTTCTTACAAAGTATTAACAGCAATTCCTGAGCAGACCAAGACAAGAGATTTTTTTAAAGTGTTGCTTTGCAACACTTTAAAAAAATCTCTTGTCTTGGATTTGAGCGCAAAGCGCTGTAAATGGCGGTTATCGAACTCAGGTAATGTTATGTTAGAAAACCTGTCTTTAAGTATTTTTTGTAATGTCTAAAAACTATAAAATCACCCTTCTCCCTGGGGACGGGATTGGTCCCGAAATTATGAAGGTAGCGGTGGCAGTGCTACAGGCGATCGCACCCAAATTTGGGATTACCTTTGCTTTCGAGACATCTCTAGTTGGCGGTGCAGCGATCGATGCAACGGGACATCCTTTGCCTGAAGAAACCTTACAGCTTTGCAAAAATAGTGATGCAGTTTTACTAGCCGCAGTTGGTGGCGAAAAGTGGGACACGATGCCATCAAATTTGCGCCCTGAACAAGCTTTACTAGGCTTGCGTGGTGGCATGGGCTTATTTGCCAATTTGCGCCCTGCTCAGATTTTGCCCCAGTTAATTGATGCATCGACCTTGAAACGTGAAGTGGTTGAAGGCGTAGATATTCTAGTAGTACGAGAACTTACAGGCGGCATTTATTTTGGCAAACCCAAGGGGATCGTCACCGATGAAAATGGTGTACGTCGTGGTTTTAATACGATGGTTTATACCGAGCCAGAAATTGATCGCATTGCCAGAGTTGCCTTTGAGGCTGCTCAAAAACGTCGTGGTTCTGTCTGTTCAGTTGATAAATCCAATGTCTTGGAAGTGTCGCAGCTATGGCGCGATCGCGTGACTAGTATTTCTAGCGAATATCCTGATGTGAAATTGTCCCACATGTATGTGGATAATGCCGCTATGCAGATCATTCGCAATCCCAAACAGTTTGATGTAATCCTAACTAGCAATCTATTTGGCGATATTCTCTCCGATGCGGCAGCAATGTTAACAGGTAGCATTGGCATGTTGCCATCAGCTAGCCTCGGTGAAACAGGGAAACCTGGAGTATATGAGCCTGTGCATGGTTCTGCTCCTGATATTGCTGGTAAAGATTTGGCAAATCCTTTAGCTCAAGTTTTAAGTGCGGCAATGATGTTGCGCTATGCCTTTAATGAAGGAGAGGCTGCCGATGCGATCGAGTTGGCGGTGAATAAGGTTCTCGATTCTGGCAAACGTACAGGCGACATCATGGCGGATGGTTGCGAAAGATTAGGCTGTATCGCTATGGGAGAGGCGTTGCTAGCCGCGCTGTAAAAAGAGAGGTGTCGCGATGCGACACCTCTCTTTTTACAGCGCTTTGCAATCAAACCAAAACAGAAAATGGCTACGCCATTTTCTGTTTTTAAATCCCTTACAGGGTTTGGCTTTTAATTCACAGAAGTGTTGTCACACTTTTGTGAATTGGTATAACTGCTGTCCTCACTCAACTACAGCACAGATTTTGCAGGCTTAATAGTGTTGTGCCTACAATACTTAAGCCTGCAATTACCAATCAACCAAACCAAGAAAAATTTTAAAAGCATTGCCTTGCAATGCTTTTAAAATTTTTCTTGGTTTGGGTTTGAGAGTAAAGCGCTGTGGGTTATTGGTAATAGCAAACTTTGCTCGATCGCTTGTCTGACAGGTTGACGCACATAGCAATCACTTTCAAGGCATTCGACTAAAAGACGATTAGCATTACAGTATTGACGTAAATGCTCAAGTTGATGGGGAGTGAGATTCCAAATTTGACCAATATTACGATTGTTGATCGTCTGTTGACGCAGGTTATTAGCCCAATCCTCCCATTTGATCTCGCTATCAGCATCTTCAGGACAAGCTTCAATTAGTTCTGTTAAAGCATCTGCCAATTGCGAATCGACAGCTTCTTGGGCATATTCCAGAGCAAGACTAAGATCTAGTTCTAAATCAAGTCCCAGATCTTCCCCATCTTTAGTTTCTAAGGCTCTTGCCAGATCAAAAGCGAGATCAACATTGAGATTACGATTTTGACAAAGATCAAGATCAAGTACTAGGCTCCGCGCTAAGACATTAGCCAAGTTGTGAGGAGAACTCTGGGCGATCGCACGTCCAAGAGTTAGATAGAAAGCCCGTACTGATTGAATACGATCGGTCACTTGAACAGATTCTGCTTTTTGGTTAACCCATTGCAACAAACTTTGTAATTGAGGATCACTAGCTAACAGGCGATCACAATACTCTTTCATCAATATTAGCAACTCGTCGGCTGATCGCATCATACCGACGGCAAGGCGCAAAATATCATGCCAACGTTGATCAGTAATTTTAGTCGCTAGCAATGTCAATGTATCTTGGCTGCCATTATAAACAAACTCTCTCGCTGCTAAATATTCATGAAAAGTTAAATGCGAAAAAGAATAAATTCCCTTAGCTCGTTCTACAAACAACCCATGCTGTGATTCAATCGCCCTGATAATTGCTGCACTATCGAGTTGCAAAGCATCCTCATCGGTATTTGCTTTTGGTAAATTACGAATATATTCAGTAATATAGCTTTCCAGATCGACTTGCCGAAAAAAGTAATCTCCTTGATAAAATGTTGTGCAAGCAACTTGGGCTAACAAATCTTCTTTACGTTGCATCGACAAATTTTTATAAATTTGATGCCGTTCAATATTGCGTTTGGCATCCCATTTTTTAAGCAGTACGTCCAACCCTTCTCGATAGAGCTCTGAACGGTTAGTAGGGAAATCACCAAATTCATCGAACACTAAACACAATAGAGTCAGCAGTAACGGATTAGTAGCCAATTCTTGAATAGGGCGATTGTCTTCTACTTTTCGCAAAAAAATCTCAATATGTCGGGAATTATTAAGAAACCAACGCTGGGCAAATTGCGAAATTTGCAATGGTTGGAAGTTCGCAACTTCGACTTCAGTGAACTTCTCAAATATATATTCCTGCGATCCCAAGCGACTGGTAATCACAAAACGATTGGTATAGAATTGCTCCGAAAAACTCCGTAAATCTTCAAGCACACGATGCAAATCATTTTCGCGAACTTCATCCAGTCCATCTAAAAATAGAATCGCTCGACCTTGTTGTAGAAGCTGTTTAACATTTGCCTCATTACTAATGTTATAAGCGCATAAGTCTTGAGAGATATAATCTAATAACAGTGGCTGAGATTCTGCGCCTGCATACTGACGCAATGTCACAAAAATTGGAACCAAATCACTAAAGATATCGCCTTGCGAACATTTCAGGGCTGTATATTTTAATAGCGTCGTTTTCCCTGCACCTGGTTTACCTAGCAGCATCAGTTTACTGTAGCGATTTAGAGCTTCCATACTAGAAATACGATCTTCATTGATGAGTCCCATCTCAATGCGATCGCGTCCATGATAAGTAGCCAAAAAATCAGCAATTCCCAAACGACGGCGGCTGGTAATTTTTTCTAAAACATCTGTACCTGTATAAATATTTTCCAGATCAATCGGATGCGACATATCCAACACTCGCATGGTAGCACAGCGCTCTTGGATTAGTTGACGACTGCGATGGCGTAGTTGCTGCACCAGTTCTTCAATGTTGATGTCCGAGGCTACACCTTGACTAGATATAGATTGGGTCGCAAGAAATAGGTTTTGCTCATTTTGTGAACTGGTTTCTGCGTCTAAAAAATTTTGCAAAATATGTAAGAGACGATTATTTTTGCCAGGTCCCTTACCACTAATGTCAAATTTTCGATAAATTTCTCCCATCCGCTTGCGATAGGCTTCTTCAGAAATGCCTAAAAAGCTAGCAACTTCACGATCTTCACGATCTTCCCCAAATCGCAATAGGAAAACACTTTCCTGATCAGCAGAAAGCTGATGGGTTTGCGCCATTCGCATCAGAAATTTTTGGGGAAACATAAGTTTATTATCTTAAGGGAAATAGCCTTTAGGGGCGCTTTCTTTATCATAAATGCCGATCGCACCATGCATCAATATCCGCTAGTAAGCGATCGCCTATTTCCCAAGGCAATAAATGGGCGGTATTTGGGTAAGAGATAAATTCACAATTAGGCAATAATTTTGCAGTTTCTAATGTTGATGCTGCTGTGATATGGCGATCTTGCTCTGCGGCGATCACAAGGCAGGGGATTTGGATTTTAGCTAAATCACCAGTACGATCATATCCCAGCCTTAGTGCTTGCGTTAATGCTTGTTGAGCATAGCGCGAAGTTTGTAAATAGGCTTTTGCACCCGTATGAGAAATCTGATCGTAGGCTCCTTGAGTATGCTGCTGAATTAAATATTTAATCAGCGATCGCTTACCAAACCACTCAATAGGCCCGCGCTGCTTTGGCGCAATCCAATGCCAAGCAACGGCAATTACTAAATTTACATATTCCCACCAAGCAACTTTTGGTAAACTGCTACGCGGTTTGGCAGCTGTGGCAACTAAAATCAAGCCTGCTATTTTCGGAGCAGTTTTTTTGGGAATAGGAGTGAATTGGTTTTGAGATAAATTCTGCTGCTCAGCAGCTCGCAACGCCAACTCTAACGCCAAGATCCCACCTAAAGACCATCCTAAAATCAGATATTCCGTTTCTAGATGCTCATTCAATAAGTCTTGCTGCTCAGATTGGAGATCTCTTTTCAAAAGATCCCAGAGATCTTGTATGTGATCTAACATTGTGAAGCTCATAGTTGCCTTACAATTTCCATAACCACGCAAGTCAGGCGAGATCGCCCTAATACCTTGAGCATGAAAGTATTGAGCGAAGATCTGCATTGCTTCGCTATTTCCAGGATGTCCGTGTAGGCATAAAACTTTTAATCTGTGATCGCTAATCATCCGAAATACATTTGAAATAAATCAAGTCTTACTTACCTTAACTTGGCAATGACGCAGACTTCACAGGATCTCGACGCTTTCAATCTCCCAAAAGAAAAAAGCGTCAGTCAAATAATTACCAAACCCATCAATATTATTTCAGTTTATGAAATAATCCCTGACTTGACTTATGCGAGTCTTATAGCAATATCAAATGGTGCAACTACTAGATTCTGAATGTGGAATCGCCAAAGTTCCACTGTTTAATCAAGTTACAAACAGGAAATGTCGAATTAGTGAAATTGCCGATTGGTTTCAGCAACATATTATTCGGGCTGCACTCAAACTCGATAAGTTAACTGAAAATCATACTAGCGATCGCGAAGCACTGGGTTTATTGGGTGCGTTACGCTGACGCTAAAACACCCTACTTCACTGAATGTTAAGATAAAACTAAGTAGAATTGCTTAGACGCAGTATAGCAATAACCCGAATACAATTTGGGATAATGTATCTAAGGAAACCAATCGAATTTGGCTGTAGTTGCTACGATCTATAACTATGCGATCCGTTTTTTTGTAATAATTATAGTATTTTCCCCATCCAAGTGCCTCCCAGTCAAAAAACATGATTGCTATGACAGGTTCCTTGCCTAACTCAGACCTTGTGTCTAACAACTTGACGGACGGACAAGTAGTGAGGAATGCCACATTACATATCCTTTTAGCTGCTATGCGCGTCATGAGTCGTTCTACGGGAGTGATCCGCGTAGAGACAAAATATCATCGGTGGAAATTATTACTTACGGGTGGAGGACTAGTATTAGCAGAAGAAGAAGGGCAAGTCATGCCCACATTGGTTCGCAAATACAACAGCAAAGGCATTAATTTTTCGCGTATTCCTGAATGGGAGCAGCGTCAAAATAATCGACCTTACTGTTATCCTTTTGTGAGCAATGTTTACAAAAAACATCCCGAAATTACTAAGGAAGTTTTAAAAGAAGTTATCTTAGAAAATTTGTTGTCTTTGCATTTAGAGGATGGATTCTCTTTTGTATGGAAGCCCGCCGAAGAGCTGCAAATTAATCTACCTGTTTGGCAGTTATCGGTAATCGAAAATAGTATCGCCAATGAAGTAAGGCAATGGCAAAAATTTGATTGTGTAAAACATCCTTACCAATTAGTGCAACTTATTGATGCGGCTAATTTACTGGCAAGAGTGGGCAACGATAATTTCCCGCTCTTTGCTAAGGTGACCACGGGGCAATATCGAATCTGTGCGATCGCCGATACTTTTAAACAGCCGATTTATCGCACAGCCTTATTGCTAGACAAGTTAGCACAAAAAAATATTGTGTCAATTGTGCCACTGGAAGAGCGGAAGTCTGACAGTAATATTGGCGTTCGGCAAAATGTATCTGCACCAAAAAATGTCAAAGATGAACCTAGGGTTTTTATCGTTGATGACTCACCTGTTTTATTGCAACAAATGCAAAGACTGTTAATTAGTTGGGGTTATCAAGTTGATTTTACTGATGATGCTGAAGCAGCTACTGACAGAATCTTAGAATACAAGCCGACTATTGTTTTTATTGATATAAATATGCCAAGTCTAAATGGCTTTGATTTGATCAAACAAATTCGTCGTCAACGGGAATTAGCTTCGTTATCTTTGGTATTAGTTACTGCTGAGAACAGTATGACTAATAACTTTAGGGCAAGATGGGCAAATTGTCGTTTCCTAGCCAAGCCAAGATCATCATCTGACACTCCAAAATTTCGCGACGAATTACGTAACTTATTAAGGGAGCTTGCGCCTTTGTCAACAGACACCCTAGTCTAGGAAATAGTTATATCAGTACTATGATGCTTGTTTCATAAGCTATAAAGCAACCAAGAACATTTTGGTTTAAATCCATTAATTTGTACAAGTACTGACAGTTTTTTTACGTATCCTCAAGATATTAGAAAAGCTAAGTTAAGGACAGATAAAAGTAATTGTCAGATAATTGTCAGATTCACATTTATCCTAAATTAATCGTAAGTAACCGCATTTATTTAACAATATACAATTCAAGGCAAGAATTATGAGCGAGCATTTTTTAATAATTGATGATTCCGCAATTCAGAGGCATTTGTTAAGTTCTTTCTTAAAAGATTTTGGGCATACAGTAGATTTCTGTGAATCGACTATTGGCGCTTTAGATAAAATCATCAACAATTCCTATACAGCTATTTTCTTAGACATTGTATTGCCAGATCAAGATGGTTATAAGTTTTTGCGAGAACTGCGATCGCAACATCAACTTGCCGATCAGTACGTGATTTTGTGCTCAACCAAAAGTACCAAACTCGAGATTGACTATGGACTAAAACGTGCTAAAGCTAATGACTATTTGCCCAAACCAGTTAGTCGAGAGTCATTGTCTGAAGTTTTGAATAAGTTGCCCCAACGAGTGAAATGAGCATTTCTGAGATGAGCCAAGCCAGCGCAGCTGAGCCACTACTTGATCAGCTATTCGCACCGAGTAACCGATATATTGTGGCAAAAGTTGGCGATCGCACAGTTAATTTTCCCGACAAATTAGTTTCGGAAATTATTATTATTGATCGCAATGCAATTGTTGCTTTACCCTTTTATGAAACTGCAATCATTGGGGTAATGCATCATCAAGCAAATGTAATGCCTTTACTGTTATTACGATTGCTAATGGGGGAACAACGCACTTTAATCACGGAATCTTTGACGGTGGTGAGACTGAGTAAACTTGCCGACAATTTGGGCAACAAAAATCTGGGTGGGGTTGGGGTAATTGTAGATCGGGTAATCGGTAGCCTTACTATTGATGAGCATCAAGATCAGCTTCAGCAATCTTCAGATGTAGATCAGCTAACGTTTTCATCGATCACCGATGCTAAATATGCAAAAAAAATAAGTCAAACAGTAGCGAATATTAAGGAGACCGAGTATACTCCCATTGAAATTATCCTATCAAGTATTCCTAGTCATATTTGGCAACCTCAACGCTGGCAGATATCTAAGTAGTACTTGCACTGATATGTACCGTAGTTTGAAACTTCATACTATTTGGCTACATGATTAGGGCGAGTATAGTGTAGGATGATTTTCACAAAAATGCTACGATCCTTTCCCTATAGCGAATGCATATGGCAAGCACATCTAAAAGAACCCCAGCGACTTCTTCAGGCAAGAGCAATCAGGCATCTTCAAAGCGATCGCCTAAATCGCCAAACGCCCCCAAACCTAATAAGTCAAGAGGCTCAATGGGACTGGGATTGCTGCTGATTGCGATCGGCACATCGCTAATAGGCTTAGGTGGCCTAGGATATTGGTTTTATCAAGAATTACTAAGTAGTGCTCGACGAGAAGTTGATACATCGGCTGAAGCGCAGGCTCGTCAAATCGACGCTAGGCTCTCAGATGTTAAGACGACAGTTGATGAAGTTGCAGGTGGGGCAAAGATCCTATCCCAGCAACCTTCAAAGCCCAAAGGCTATGAACCATATCAACGTCTGATTGTCGATGGATTACAAAACAAGAAATCCATCGCAGGTATGGGGGTTGCCTCAAATGACAACTTACTATTTGCTCCAGCTAAGCCTCTTGTCCCCTATGTATGGAGGGAACAGTCAGGCTTAAAGACTGAAACGGCTGGTCAAAAGCTGGTAGCCCCAAATGATAAATTTTTGTCTGGAGATCGCCCTGATATTCAAAAAGCGTCATTTTATCAAGACACTCTTAAGGGCCAGTCCGCTTGGTCACAGCCCTATACCGCATTGGGTAAGACATTAATCACTTACAGTGCTCCCATCAGCGATGGACAGAAAGTAGTGGGGATTGTCAATGCCGATGCGATCGCTAGTGAGCTTTTGTCATTAGTAGATACTGCTTCATATCAAGATACTAGCAATGAAAGCAAGATTGGCTTTGTCGTGGCTAATAGCAGTGGCAAAGTAGTTACGGCTTCCTATAAGTTTCAGGCAACGCAAACCCAAAACCCAGCGATCGCTGAGGCTCTCACGAGCCTCGTTCAACAAGCTAAAGCTAAACCGTCAGGAATTGTCCAAACTGGTGGAAATCTCTGGGCATACCGCAAAATCGAAGGCAGCGATTTGCTATTTGCAGCCCAGTTGCCCGAATCAGAAATCACCAATAAGCTAATGCTTCCAGTCGGTGTTGCGGCTGTTAGTATCAGTGCGATTTTGGCGATCGCCATATTATTATTCGTCAACAGGCTCAAAAATCGACTTAAGCCCCTTACCGAAGAATGCGATCGCTACTTGAGTCAGCTAGGAAATTCAGGTGTAAATATTGCACCAGGTAAAGATGAAATTGATCATCTTGGAATCTCGCTTAAGAATACCTTCCAACAGGTAAAAAACAATGAAATTAGTTTGCGTAACGGATTGAACCAAACATTATCATCATCGAATGATGATATATCGGCAGTAGAACAGCTCCAGCAAAATTTCGTAGAAACGGAGTTGATGGAGGCTGAAGTGGGCAACCTATTAGATGTTGTCTCATCTATGGAAGAGGGTGATCTCACAATTGAGGCTCAAGTAAGTGATCGCGCTACAGGACTGGTCGCCGACACCCTTAACCGTCTTTGCGAAAAACTCGTAGAGATCATCTCCAGTGTCTTAGGTACAGCCAAACAGGTAGTCCAAGGTGCAGCCGATCTTGAAGAATTAGCCAAAACTGTCGTGTTAAACACCGCCGAACAAGCACAGTCAGTTGCGCAAGGACAAGCTCTAACGGAACAAGTTGCTGCTATCGCTGAGAGATCTTCAGCACAGGTAAACGATGCGAACCAATCACTTCAGGAAGTACGCGACACAGTAGCGTCTGGACAAATGGCGATCATTGCCCTGACTGACAGTATTAGCGTCTTACAAACGGGTTCAGCCCAAATCGTCCAACGCATGAAAACATTGGGCGAATTCGTGGGTCTTGCAGAGCAATTTGTCCAAGATCAAGGTCAAATCGCTTCTTTGACTCAAGTTCTGGCGCTCAATGCTACCCTTGTCGCCGCTCGTGCTGCTGAACAAAAAGATCCTAAGCAATTTGCTGGTGTAGCTCGTGAATTTGAGTCGATCGCAGGGCAAGTTAATGATTTGGCAACTCAAACCAATGATGGCTTGACGGTGCTGCAACAGCGTACATCTCAAATCCAAACCGTAGTAACTGCGATCGATGCTGAAGTTCAGAATTTAAGTGGACTTGTTGCTGGTTTTACATCAGGAGTAGAGTCATCGCAATCTGCGTTCAATAGTATTCAAATAGCTACAGAAGAAGTTGTCCAAATTGGACAAGCTATTACTGAATCTAGTACCGAAATTGCTGAAGCAGCAGGCTCTACAGCTAGCTATATGAGTGAAATTGCTCAGTTAGCTGATCGCACAGCCGACCTGACTCGATCGGCTCGACAACAAGCTGAAACGATGGGAAATCAAGCCCAGCGACTATTGCAAGGCATTCAGTTCTTCCGTCTGCCCGAATCATCTGGAGGGCTAACCCATAAGACATCTGTCAATAGTTTGTTGGATGTCTCAACAGAGTCAAGCAATACCGAGACTAATAATTTGGGTGTAGTTGTACCTGCGATCGCGGCAGCAACAGCGGTAACAGCAGTCAGCTTTTCTCCATCAGAATCATCTTTAGCAAATACATATGAAGCTGAGGAAGATAACACAGCCACCGATAATAAATATCTTGAAAATCTACTTGATGACGGTGTTAGCAGCGATCTGATCGATGATAATGCTGTTGAATCTCTGAAAGAACAAAGCTTTGATTCTATTTCAGAAAATTTCATGTCTGGAGGTATTACAGACAAGCAAAATCCAGATTCAGCGACCTATCCTAACCTCACAGATATCTCTCTAATCGAAGAATCTCTCCTTGCGGATCTTAAACATGAAGTCTATGACGACGATAGTTCGTTTGACGAATTTTCTCCCCTTGACGATACTGAGGCAACTCTAAAAAATCAGCTAGATGGAGTGAATGAATCTTCGATCATTGAAGCTTCAAGTGATCATCTGATTGTTTCTGCTACATCTTCATTTTCAGAAAATATAGCTGGTGGCACTGTGTCACCACTTGCTGAAGATGCAAATCTGAACTTACCAACTTTTGTTGATTTTTCAATTCCAGATATGGATGATGACTTCATCATCCCCAAAATGAATATAGAATCTACCCTAGACAATTCCAATTCATTTTTTGATAGCGATAATTCAATACTAGCTCCTGAAGTTAATCAAGCAGATTTTGATCCACTTGCTATGGATACTCAAACAGCAGAGGATGCCGATGAAGCTGCGATCGCAAATAGTGACAATGTATTTGAGTTAACTGAATCACAAGATTACGATCAATTCACAACCAACAACGTGATTAATGAGTCATTAGAAGAATCTGTAGAAAGTTCTTCCAATGAAGTTTTTGGCGATTCTTTTGAGATGCCTTTTGATGAGTCATTATTTGATGAAGACTTGGATGAAGCTGTTAATGATTCGGTGCATCACCAATTTGCTGTTGCTGAAGATATTGAGGAGCCGATCCCAGAGCCCGTAAATAATGAATTAAATTATGAACTATCTGACCAAGATGTCAACAATTCATTTGATTTTGGACAACCAGTAGATATTTATTCAAATAATCTTGAGAATCAAGGCGAATTATCTGAATTTCCTGCTCAAATCCCCGATATTTATCTTGAGGATTCTTCAGATGATGAATTTTCAGAAGTGTTTAATTTTGAAATCGGTGATGACCCAATAACAAAAGATTTATCTGAGCAGCCATCTACAGAGTTCACCTTTGAAATTGATGAAAGCTTATCGACGGAATCATCTGATTTAGGGGCTGATTCAAAACCATTTGATTTTTCTACAGATCTTCAAGAAGCTTCTTTTGCTCCAGAAATAGCGATCGCATCAGAAACAGATATACAATTATCGCCAGTGCTAGATCTATACGATCAGCAGTTAGGATATATTTCTGATGAACTGTCTGAAGATTTCTCTTTTGAGATAGAAGAGGATCTGTCAACTGACCAAATGGACTTAGGTAATGACGACTTTGATTCAGCATTTACAATGTCACAACCTGAAATCGAGGACATTAGCTTATCATCCTTTCCAGAAAGTGAATCAGAGCTAGCTTTTCCTTCATTGATTGATGAAATTGAAAATCCAGAAGCTCAGTCTTCGGAAGCAATCTGGGAAACAGACGATATCGCCTCAGTTTTTGGCAAAATCCCGAACTTTCAGGAAGATTTGGCTGAAGATTCTTCATTTATAATTGATAATCTTAATACAACTTTTGTCCTACCAGACTTGTCGAGTGTGGCAGAGACTAGTGATGCATTGATGGGTGAAGAATTTAACTTTGACATAACTGATGACGATTCCAACTTTAATATTTTCACAAATCCTTTGGAAAGAGTTGTCGAGTATTTAGTGAGTGACTCAGGGCTTAATAACAGTGAAGATCCCCCCGACTCTGTCTCTGATGCAATCTCGCAAACTGACTTGATCGCACCAGATTTAGAAGAGATTGGAGTCCTTGAAGAAAATTTGGCTGAAAGTCAGCCTTCTTCTGTGGCTGACAGCTTTAGTTCGGTCTTTGCTCTGCCAGACTTATCGCTGATGGAAGAATCTGACGAAGCATTAATGGATGAAGCCTTTGACTTTGGCATGTCTGATGACCATGATAATGCGGATAATTTTGGCGTTTCAATAAATTCATTGGAGGAAGAACCTGCTATAGCTTCTGATGAAGATTTGCTGAATGAATCAGGCGTAGATTTATCCTCAGTATTTAATGACAATTTAGAGCAAGGTGCAGAATTAAGCTATCAAGAATTTATCAATAATTCTGAATCCAATTTTGATATTGATGATAATACCTCAACCTTCGCAGAGCTAACTGGAGGCTTGGAATCGGAGGACGAATCGATCAAGTTTAGTGAAATCATGGATGCAGGAAACTTCACAGACGACGCTTTAGAAGAGTCAGTTATATTTGAGGCGATCGCAGATGAAACAAACGATCTAGATTTAGAATCTTCAGCAGATTCTCTAGACTTGGGTATTTCTCAGACTAGTAACTTGGGGTTAGACTCGGAATTTATGGAGTCCTTTCCCGATCTTTCTCTGGATTTTTCAGATAATTGGCTTGATAAGGTGGATGAAGATAGTGATCTAAGTAGTGCAAAATTTGCTGACTCAGATGACGATATATCTATTGGATATCCATCTGAAGATGAAGTTAAGACTATGCCAGATGGCGAAATCTATGGGTTTGCTGACAATCTGCTGGACAGTCTCATGGATGAAGCTGATGAAGAGTTTGCAAGTCTATCGATGGATTTACCAGACTTGCAAACATTACCTTACTTGTCTAACTTTAACGAACATTCTGTAGAGACTGAAGATAGCAATAGTGAATTAGAAAGTGATATTGAATTTGATTTCTCTGCATTTGATTTGCCGATAGAAGATTCGATTAATTCAGCTAGAGCCGAAATCGAAGATTTTCTGTCAGGTAGTTTAGACATTGAGGAAGATAGAATTCAGAAAAAGAATCCTCCTAAGCTAGTTGAAACAGACAACTCAGGCTCAGTCTAACTAAAAGTAAGAGAACGCGAAAAGCGCGTTCTCTTACTTTTAGTTAGACTGTATAGAAACAAATCCTAGTCTTTGAACAATCTGCTGCCCTTGAGTCGAAAGTGCAAACTCAATAAATTGCTTAGAGACAGGACTAGTGGTCTTTTTTACACCTAAAAACAGACTGCGGTTAATTGGATATTTACCAGCTTTAACTGCATTAGTATCTGTAGGCAGAACTCCATCGATCGCAATAATTCTCACAATTTCTTGCTTCTCTACCTGTGAAACTGTGGCATAACTGATCCCGTTATCACCTAGATCTCGGAGAATTGCTGTTGTTTCGTCTTGTTTCCATGTAATAAAGTTAGGGCTATCTGGCGCGAAACTTTGACCGAGTAAAACTATATCTTGAAAAGCTTCTCTAGTTCCGCTTGTGGTAGCGCGATTAATCACTCTAATTGGTTGATTTGCCCCGCCAACCTGTGACCAGTTAGTAATTTTACCCAGATAGATATCTCGTACTTGATCCTTTGTCAAATTACCCTTAAATGGATTATTTATACCAACTACTAATGCGATCGAATCTTTAGCGATCGGCACTAATTGTATACCTGCTTGGGCTTCGGCAGCTTTGAGCGGACGAGAAGTCGCTGCGATCGCGATGCTACCATCAATGAGATTTTTCAATCCCTGATTTGAACCAGTTGGATTACCATCAGGAACTCCATAGGCGCTCGGTATGTTTGGATTAACTTGGCTAAAGTCATTACGCAGGGCTTTAATCAGAGCAACCATTGCCGTACTGCCATCTATTCCCAAAATACTAGGATTGGGCAGAGATGTATCAAGGTTTAAGTTTGTTGATGTTATTACGGGCGGGGTTGGTTGTGCTGATGAATCTGGTGTTGCCGTGGTAGCTGGTACTACTGTTGATTTTTGTTGTGAAAAAAACCAGTAGCCTCCGCCAGCAATCCCTGCTGTGACTAGCATCGACAATACTAAAACTGTAGTTTCTTTACCCTGTGACATAGATCTAAATCTCTAAAACATCTGGCACAACTGTAGCGTAAATTCTGATTGAAGTTTAAAAAGAGGAAAAATAGCATAAAGTAAAACCTTTTAGATTTTTCAACACTATGCACTATTTTGTTCAATACTATTTAATAAATCAATTAGGCTTTGTCCAATAGCATAGGCTAGATTAACAGGAACAGCATTACCAATTTGTTTGTATTGACTTGTCAATGCTCCAGCAAATTCCCATTCATCAGGAAAAGTTTGAATTCTCGCATATTCCCTTACAGTCAGAGGTCGTGTCTCTTCGGGATGACATCTTTCTGTTTGTTTTTGTGCGGGAGAACAGGTCAGAGTTAAACTTGGTTGATCCCAAGCCAGTCTTCTTGCAATTCCTGTTTTACCACCCCCCAAAAAATAACTTTTTTGCATGTATTCTCTTTGCAAATCATCTGGTAAATCCCGCCAATAACCACCTTGAGGTATAAGGTCTAATATTTCCTTTTTCTTTTTGGCGTAAGTTTGACCTTGGGAAATTGGTACATCTGTTGGATACAATTCACCAGCTTTGAGAGCATCTCTAAGCACCATAATTTTTGTGTAAGGTGTGGGCCATTTAAAATCAGCAAACTCAACTAAATCATTTCTAATGCCAATTAAAAATAAACGTTCTCTCTTTTGAGGAACTCGATAAAAGATAGCTTTTAAAACTTGTGGTTCAATCAGTGTATAACCTAGTTCATGAATAATAGATTTCATTGCGGCTAAAGTTCGACCATCATCATGCTTTAATAATCCGCGTACATTTTCACCTAAAAATACTTTGGGTTGTAATTCTTTAATAGCTCTAGCAAATTCAAAAAATAATGTGCCTCTCGCATCTTCAAATCCCAGTTTATTTCCTGCATAAGAAAATGCTTGACAAGGAAATCCGCCTGCTAGCAAATCTACATTAGCAAATTCTTTGAAATCTACATTTTTAACATCACCTTCAATTACATGCCAATTTGGACGATTAATGCGTAAAGTGTTACAAGCATTTTTATCGAATTCATTCAAAGCAATCGCATTAAAACCTGCACATTCTAGCCCGACAGCAAGTCCACCAGCACCAGCAAAAAGCTCTATTGAATTAAAAGTTCTAATAGATTTAAAAATGGTTGTGTTGCCTTCTAGATTTTGAGAAAAGATATTTCTAATTTCTTCAAAATGAAGTAACTCAGACACTTTATATTCTTTTTTCTTAGTAATTGAATTGAATACAGGTATTATTTTTTGATTTTTCTCCCATTTCAATAATGTCGATTTTGAAACCGATGTGATATCTGCCAAGAGTTCTGCTGGAATAAATTGCGTATCAAACATGAAAGCTGTCGAAACCTGCGTATTTTTTAAAAGATAGTAAAAATAGACTTTTTAATAAATTGTTGTCAATTGCTTTGAGTTCTTGAATAACACAATTGGATTCTTTCTCAAAATCACTACTGTTTACAATATCATCAATCACTAGCGGTAAATTTTCGCATAATTTTTTAAAAGCTGTGCGATCACCTGTGACTAGCTCATAAAATTTATCGATAGAAACTCGACGAATTCGTTGATCCGACATGGGAACACCGTCTAAGCTAATTTGCCAAGCTATATCTTGACTCTTCGTTGCGATCACCTCTACCAAAATACACTTAGCTCTTTCATTAGATAATAGAGTCTTCATCATCCTCATATATGTTTTCTGTGAGGATGATGAATTCATGGTATTGTGCTTGTTTTTCATTTCTACATAACAGCAAGTCTCTTCATTAACTATGTCATATCCTGAAATTGGTATATGCCATCCACTACCGATATAGCGAAATATATTTTGATGAAAATATCCGATATGATTTGTATTCGATTTGTCTACTTGTCTGACAACTTCATATTCGATTACATCATCAATACTTTTACCATAAACTTTAGAATCAAATGTCAACTTAATGGGATCTATTAAATTTTTATTAAACTCCAATAAGTTAACTTTAAACCTATATTTATCAACAGTTTCTTTGACATGATTATAAAAGTCCTCATTGTTAATAAAACCAAGATTATAATCTCTCATTTTTTTAATTCTAAAGAAATTTGGTGATCCGGCTCTTAATTCTAAGCTATTTTGAAATAATGCTACTCTGAACTTTTCTTTGGGAAATTCAAAACCTCTATGAGCTAAGATCTATACTAGCAGTAGTAACCATAGACGTGACGTGTTTCAAAAAATCCGATTCCAAGCGAACCAAATTTGGCGACATCAAGTGGTGGCGCTCCTTGCCAATCTCAAAGTCGCGATCGCCCTTTTATTATGCATAGCCCTATTTAGCATCCTCGGCACGGTGATCGAGCAGGGACAAACTATTGACTTTTATCGTGAAAATTATCCCGAACATCCAGCCCTATTTGGATTTTTGTCGTATAAGGTGATTTTGGCGTTCGGATTAGAACATGTCTATGGAAGCTGGTGGTTTCTCTCACTGTTAATTTTATTTGGTACAAGCCTCACTGCTTGCACCTTCAATCGTCAATTGCCAATTCTCAAAGCCTCTAAGCGTTGGTTTTATTACACCAAGCCACAAAGTTTTGCCAAACTTCCACTTGCCACCGAAATTATTGGCGGCAATCTTAATAATTTAGCGAGATCGCTACAAAGCAAAAATTACAAGGTTTATCAAACTGATGATCGTCTGTATGCGCGTAAAGGGCTGATTGGGAGAGTTGGACCAATTATTGTCCATGCAAGTATGTTATTAGTTTTAATCGGTTCAATTTGGGGGGCATTAACTGGGTTCACCGCCCAAGAAATGGTTCCCAGTGGGGAAACATTTCAAGTTAAGAATATTACCGAGGCAGGGGCTTGGTCAGCCAAGCGAGTTCCTAAAGATTGGTCAGTGCGGGTCAATCGTTTTTGGATTGATTACACCCCCAAGGGAAGTATTGATCAGTTCTATTCAGACTTGTCAGTTCTTGATAATGACGGTAAAGAAGTCGATCGCCAAACTATCCATGTGAATAAACCACTTAAATACAAGGGTGTTACCTTCTATCAAGCAAATTGGGATATTCACGCGGTCAAATTTACGTTTAACAATAGCCCAATCCTACAATTACCCGTTAGGAAGTTAGAATCTCAAAATGGCGGTCATCAAGTTTGGGGAACATGGATTCCTACCAAACCCGATCTCAGTGCTGGGATTACGCTCATTACTCCCGATTTACAAGGTACTTTCCTAATCTATGACGAGAAGGGAAATCTCCTGACTACGGTTCGTACCAATGGCAGTGCCGAAGTTAATGGGGTAACTTTTACTTTAAAAGAAGCGATCGGTAGTACAGGTTTACAAATTAAAGCTGATCCAGGGATTCCCATCGTTTATGCAGGATTTGGATTGTTGATGCTAGGGGTGATAATGAGCTACGTTAGTCACTCGCAGGTATGGGCTTTGCAAGTTGGCGATCGCCTTTATGTTGGGGGCAAAACTAATCGCGCTCAAGTTAGCTTTGAGTCAGAACTAATTGATGTTACGAACGTAGCTGATCAGGGTGCGAGTGTGAGTTTTGCTTAGTACCAAGTAAGTGGCGGTGCAAAGCGCCACCACTTACTTATCTTTTGGATTTAGATTTGACATAGCCATACTCTTGCATTGCTATAAATTAACGGACAGGTAAACAGATTGTATTTGTGATCGTACAATTAATACCTTGAAATTCCTTGCAGACTTGTTTAGCGGTATTTTCAGCTACAGTTATATCTTCTGACCAGCCTGAGCCAGCCGCTCCATTAGAACTCTCCGCAAGAGATATACAGGCATTTTTTGCCGAGATTAACACTTGACAATCGCCTGAAGTGGATGAGCTTTCACATTCACTTAAAGCCCTCGTTTCAGCTGCTTTTCGGGAAGCATAATTCCAAGAGTATCCTTTAGATTGAGTCGAAGGAGAACGCGCGATCGCACCAAAACTTGGAATAGCGGGATTGGTAGTTGCAACTACAGGCGGGGGCTCTGGAGCCAATATTGCTGTTTCTGTAGGTTCTGGGCTGGGCGGAGTAGTCGATGAAGCAATAGGAGAACTTGTTGCCGCTTTTGTGACTTCAGTTTGAGGATTATTATCAGGAGGGCGATTAGTTAGTTTTGGAATTAGAATTGCTGTGGCGATCGCCGCTGAAACTGATATCACGGCAGTTAAGGCGATCCATAGAAATGGCTGGAATTTTGAGAAGGCTGGATTAGGAGCGGAGACTGTAACATGGGGAGTTGTAACAGGAGATTGCGGCGTTGTGGGGATGAATTGGGGTGTGGCAGGAGCAGATACAGGAACAGTAACTTTGTTTGTATTGGAAATTATTGTTGGTGATGAGTCAGTTGTAGAGGATGGATAAGCGATCACTTCAGTTGGTGCAATATTATTAATATTAGTGGCTCCAAGAGATTGCATCGCATGTAAAGCCTCGATCGCAGATTTATAGCGCTGACTAAAATGGTAAAACACCATATTTTGTAATATCTCAGCAAAAGCATCGCTAACTTGTACGCGATCGCGCCACAAAATCTCGCCTGTATTAGCATCTTCTTGCAAACTATCAGGAGCAATTCCTGTAAGCACTTGAATACCAATCATCCCGACAGCATAAACATCGCTACTAAGTCGAGGTTTTCCCCTTGCTTGTTCGCTAGGCATATATCCTGGGGAGCCAATACTTACCGTAACATCAGTATTACCTTGTGAGTCAGTGCCTAGAGCGGTGATGTCTTTAACTGCGCCAAAGTCAATGAGGACAATTTTGCCATC
The DNA here is from genome assembly GCA_020404895.1 of Pseudanabaena sp. M085S1SP2A07QC. GTDB lineage: Bacteria > Cyanobacteriota > Cyanobacteriia > Pseudanabaenales > Pseudanabaenaceae > Pseudanabaena. The sequence goes on from JADBWK010000064.1 coordinate 32,605, forward strand.
CTGTTTGCGGCGCATGAGGTTCGCAAGTTTAATATCGCGATGAATGACATTATTTTGATGGACAAATGATAGAACTTCTAAAATCTCCAGTAATAAAGTAATCGTGGCACTTTCTGATAAACGCTGCCCAATGGGAATTTCGTCGGCGAGGCTAGACCCTTCCACAAATTCTTGTACTAAAAAGAATTCATTGTTTTCTTCAAAGTGAGCAAATAGCTTAGGGATCTGTGGATGAGCATTTCCTAATTTATAAAGATACTCCGCTTCGCGTTCAAACAGGCTTTTGGCGATCGGCAGAATATTTGGGCTAGTATCCTTGGGTTTGAGTTGTTTAACAACACAGGTGGGATGACCTGGTAAATCTGTGTCTTGAGACAGATAAGTGTCGCCAAATCCTCCACTTCCCAGAACTTTGAGGATTTTGTAGCGATTCCTTAATGTTTTACCTACTAACATAGTTACCTTCCAAGTTACATAGCTATTGGACAGAAGCCTTCGTAGATCAATATGAGCAATTCATATATTGCTCATATCTCCACAATCAAATAGGATTGCTTTAGATTTAAGCTTAACAAACAGAGTTATGATTGCACTATAGCTTTAGCCATTCTTAAAACCAAAATATGAGAGGCGGCGCAATGCGCCGCCTCTCATATTTTGGTTTTAGAAGCTATACTGTGCTGAGTTAAAAGCTGAATTTAGATATTGAATGCAAAATAACAAAGAGATTAAAAAAGCGATTGTATTAGGGGTTTCTGGGGCATCTGGCATGATTTATGCTGTGCGATCGCTCAAATTTTTATTAAATAATCATTACAACGTCGATCTGGTGGCTTCTAAGGCGGCGATGATGGTTTGGCAATCGGAAAATAATGTTGCCATGCCAAGTAATTTGCGATCGCAAGAACAGTTTTGGCGCGATCGCAGTGAAACTCATGATGGCAAGTTAGTTTGCCATCAATTTGCCGATGTGGGAGCGACGATCGCTAGTGGTTCATTTCGGACATTGGGAATGCTGGTAATTCCTTGCAGTATGGCAACGGTGGCGAAGATTGCTCATGGATTAAGTTCTGATTTGTTAGAGCGGGCTGCGGATGTCCATCTCAAAGAAGGACGAAGATTGGTAATCGTACCGCGTGAAACCCCCTTAAGCTTGATCCATTTGCGAAATCTTACCGCTTTAGCGGAAGCAGGTGCGAGAATTGTCCCAGCGATTCCTGCTTGGTATCACAACCCTCAGTCGATCAATGATTTGGTAGATTTTGTGATTGCTAGAGCGCTCGATCAACTAGATATTGACGCAGATTTAATCCAGCGCTGGCAGGGTAGAATGCCTTCTAATATGGTCACAGGAGATGCTGAACTATGACGAGATCGCATTTTTCTCAAATCGCAAATGCTGTTAACAAGAAATCTTCAGGTGCGATCACCATCACGCAACTTGTGATTTTAGGGATTGTGATCACCTTACTTGCAGCTATCTTTGTCCAAAATTTACAGCCTCTGGTACAGATTTTCTTTTTAGGTCAAAAGACGATCGCTATTCCTCTGAGTGTTGCCATGTTAGCTGCATTTGTTGTTGGTGGATTTCTATCATTTGTGATTAATGCGATCGCTTCTTGGCGGCATAATCTCTTAATTCGTCGCGCTGTGATTGCCTCTGGAGCTGGTCAAGAGAAGCAAGAACAGGTCAAAGCCAATCCATCTCAGTACAAAGAAGAATTTGTTGAGGAAGAAGAAGAATTTGATGAAGAGGAAGAAGAGTATGATGAAGAGGAAGAATACGAAGATGATGATCCTGATACCGTTCCCTATGGCGATCGCCCAAATATGAAATCTAAAAATTCACATCAAGTTAAACGCGATCGTCCTCCCCTTGACGCAAAATTTATCAAGTAAGTTGGTGAGTAAACAAGCGCAATTAGCAGGTAGCCAGCACAAACTATCCTTGCTCGCACAAAAAAAGTCGGAGATCTAAACCTATCAGTTATCAAAGTAAAGCTGCTAAAGACTAATGAGTTCTTATCTATCTATATTTTTGTTGTTATTGATAGTATTACGATACATCTTTTGGCTATTTGCCCCACCAAATCCTGATGAAGCTTACTATTGGCTATGGGGGCAGCATTTAGACTTTTCCTACTACGATCATCCACCATTGCAAGCATGGTTACAGGGATGGATAACTGCATGGTTTGGCAAATCTCTCCTCACCTTGCGATCGCTAAATCTCGTTACTAGCAGCGTCTTCTTTTATACCTATTACTGCATTCTCCAATATCTTTATCAAGAAAGAGCCAATCGTTATATTTGGTGGGTGATTCTCGCAGTCATGGCTTCACCGTTATATAACATGATGCTTTCCTTGGCATGGCATGACCATTTAGCGATCGCTCTTAGTCTTGTTGGTGCATATCTATGCATTCGCTTTCTCGATGAATATTTAAGCAATGGCAAAGGAGCAAATTGGCGACTATATGGCAGCGCGATCGCCCTCTCCCTAGCCCATATCACTAAATATAATTCGCTGTTTATGACATTGGGCTTATTAGCTGCGATCGCCTCAGATTCACAATTAAGAAGATTATTTAAAGATATCCGATTGTGGTTAAGTGTTGGTATTAGTGCGATCGCTTTTTTACCCGTATTTTATTGGAACTACAGCAATAATTTTGTATCCTTCCGTTTCTATGCAAATCGTAGTGTCGATAGTGGCTCCCTAATCATGCGATTGTTAGAACCACTGGGCTTTATTGGTATTTCCCTATTAATGCTTTCGCCATTTTTAGCATGGTTGCTCTGGCGAGGTTTTTGCAAGGCAAATGGACTATACAAAAGAGTAGCGTTTTGGACATTTATCACTTCTACAGGTTTATTGATGGTAGTGTCGATATTTTCTACAGCGCTCTATTATTGGAATATTCATGCTTATTTATTGCTATTTCCATTATTGCCATTAGCATATTTCCCTCACCCCCCAGCCACCTCTTCCTCTGGGAGAGGTGGAGAAAATCTGCAAATTTTTTATGGAGCAGAAGTCTTTGGAATATTATTCGCAATTTTATTTGTGTGGAATTCCTGTATGTTCCCAGTGAGTGCCATATTTGGGAAGGATGGCGATCAAGATGGTAGGATGATCTACGGATGGCATGAGGTGGCTACTGAAGTACAGAAAGTCAGCAATACTTTGCCAGAAAAGCCTTTGTTAATTACTTCTGATTATCGTTCGGCAGCAGCACTTGCCTATGAGATGGGAAATCCTGATGTGACTGCTATATCTAAGCGGATTAGTCAATTTACAATTTGGAACCTAGAGAATGCAGCACAACAGAATGGTAAAAATGCCATCTTAATTTCTGACCAATGGTATCCCCTTCCCGATGAAGCGATCGCTCATTTTGATCAGGTCATTCCGATTAGTAATGTACAGATTCATCGATTTGGTTTGCATTTGAAGACCTATGAAATTGCGATCGGGCAAAATTACAAACTATAAAATGTGTGTATTGCCTTGAAACATATACATTAGATCGGTTATGGTTATTTTTGTCCTAATGCTATCAATAAACATATGGCTCACATTGGTCTAATCTGCGTCCCTGCCACAGGACATCTCAACCCAATGATAACTCTTGGATATGAACTAAAGAAAAGAGGTCATCAAGTAACTGTAATTAACGTTTTGGATGCTAAGGAAAAAGCAAAAAATGCAGGATTAGATTTTAAAGTTTATGCTGAACATACTTGTCCACTAGGATTTACGCCAGACTCTTTAGTCAAAATGGGTGAACTAAGTGGAATGGATGCATTTCGCTACACAATTGAGTTGTTTCAGCAAGGTGCAATTAGGATGATGAAAGAAGGGATTGATGCAGTTCGTAATGCTCATGTTGACTTGCTTTTGATTGACCAAGCCTCTTTTGGGGCTTCCAGTGTTGCAGAATATTTAGAGATTCCCTTCATTAGTGTCAGTTGCGCCCTTATGTTAAATCGTGACGAATTCGTTCCGCCTCTTAATTTCGGATGGATTTATTCAGATAGTCTTTGGGCTAGACTGCGTAACCAAATTGGCTATAAATTGCTAGATCGCCTAGTCAAACCAATTGTAGAAACTATTAACGAGTATAGGCGGTCATGGAATCTCTCTCCTTTTATCCACGCTAATGATGCCTATTCTAAATTAGCTCAAATTTGTCAGCAGCCTGTAGAATTTGAGTTTCCTAGGCAGCAGTTACCAGATTGCTTCCATTTCACAGGCTCTTTTCATAATCCCTTAAGTCGAGCGACTGTTGATTTCCCTTACGAAAAATTGAATGGAAAACCATTAATCTATGCTTCAATGGGAACTATTCAAAATCGATTGCTCAGTATTTTTAACCAAATCGCAGAAGCCTGCCAAGACTTGGATGCTCAACTAATTATTTCGTTGGGAGGGTCGGCTGAGCCTGACAGTTTACCTAACTTTGCTGGAGATCCGATTGTAGTCAAATATGCTCCGCAGCTAGAGATTCTTCAAAAAGCTCAGCTTACTATTACTCATGCTGGACTAAATACAGTATTAGAATCGTTGAGTTGTGGTGTACCGATGGTTGCCATTCCGATCGCCAATGATCAACCAGGCGTAGCATCTCGAATAGCTTGGACGGAGACAGGTGTAGTTATTCCTGTGAAGAAATTAACCGTTCCTAAATTACGAAATGCTGTTCAAACAGTGTTGACACAACCAAAATATCGAGATAACGCTAAAAAGATGCAATTGGCTATGCGAAAAGCTGGTGGAGTCAATCTAGCTGCTGATATTGTTGAAAAAGTGATTGCCACGGGTAAACCTGTAGCGCGAATTGGATAATGGAAAAGAGTCGGCGCTTTGCGCCGACTCTTTTCCATTATCCGGGGGGCCAAGTAAAGGAGCGATCGCCTAATACATGAATATGTAAATGGAAAACGGTTTGCCCTGCCTCTTCACCATTATTGGTAACTAAACGAAAACCTGTTAAGCCTTCTTGAGCAGCGACTTTACTAGCTACAAGCAGTAAATGTCCTAGCAATGCTTGATCCTCGATTGTTGCTTCTGAAAGCTTGGCAATGGGCTTTTTAGGAATGACCAGAAAATGTACTGGCGCTTGAGGATGGACATCGCGGAACGCAAGGGCAAGATCATCCTCATAGAGAATGCTTGCAGAAATTTCCCGCTTAATGATTTTGCTAAATATGGTTTCGCTCATTTTAAAAACCTCTAGTTTTTTGTATTTACATCACTTTGTGCTCAAACCCAAGCCAAGAAATTTTTTGAAAGTGTTGCAAAGCAACACTTTCAAAATTGTGACGCAAAGCGTCACAATAGCCGCAGCTAATTTACAATTCGTTCTTTGCTGAACCTGTAAACACAAGAGTTGCGGGGCCAGTCATCAAGATGCGATCGCTTTCTTCTGACCACTGGATTTTAAGATCGCCTCCAGGAAGATTTACCGTACAGGTGCGATCGCAAAGATCATTTAAAACGCCAGCTACAACTGTCGCGCAAGCACCCGTCCCACAAGCCAGAGTTGCTCCTGCGCCGCGTTCCCATACACGCATTTTCACATAGCTGCGATTAACGACTTCCACAAATTCGGTATTTGTACGTTTTGGGAAAACAGGATGATGTTCAAAGAGAACGCCAATTTCTGCTAGAGGAATTGTATCAACATCATCAACAAAGGTCATACAGTGGGGATTACCCATGCTCACCGTTGTGACATTCCAAGTCTTGCCACCAACTTCAAGTGGAACATTGATAACCTTGTGATCGCTGTCTCTTAAAGTCGTCGGAATCTCGGTCGCGGTCAAAAATGGCTTGCCCATGTCCACAGTTACCTGTCCATCCGCATCCATTTGTGGCACAATCAAACCTGCCCCAGTTTGAATCTGATACTTGCTGTCAGTAGTTGGAATATTCAAGTCCTGCATAAATTTAGCTAAGCAGCGAATTCCATTGCCGCACATCTCTGGCTCAGAACCATCGGAATTAAAAATCCGCATCCGATGCTCTCCATTAGCTTCAGCTAACAGAAAAATGACTCCATCTGCGCCAATACCAAAATTGCGATCGCACCATTTGACAGCCTGCTCAGAGGTGAGAATTGGTTCGGCACTGTGACGGTTATCGATCAGGATAAAATCGTTACCTAAGCCGTGATATTTACTAAATGCGATCGACATGGATTAATTTAATATATTTTTGAATATTATAGGACTTACGCAAAAATGCTTGAAACCTGCATTTTATCGTAGGGGCAATTCATGAATTGCCCCTACATTTCGTCCTTTTGCGTAAGTCCTATATTATATCGATCTGCGCCGCAAATCTCTTGCTATAGCCACTTGTTTATTGGAAATGACTGCACTACGCACCGCCATCTACTTTTTACAGTTTTCAGTTTGCCATGAACTGAATCAACGTAACTGATAATGTTACAAGAAGATTGTAGTGCTGATTTTTATCTCCAAGCATAGGCATTTTGTACCGATATTACACAGAAAAACATTATGACAGTTGAATTTCCATCCTTTACCCATACTTTATTAGCTGCCAAAAAATCTAAAGGCTTAAGCTTTGCTGACCTCGAAAAGTTAATTGGACATGATGAAGTTTGGATTGCTTCTCTTTTTTATGGTCAAAATAGCACTAGTGTTGAAGAAGCAACCACAATCGCTGATGCACTAGGTCTGGGTGAGGATATCGTCGCCGCTTTGAGTTCCTATCCTAGCAAAGGCTTAGGGCCAGTCGTGCCAACCGATCCATTGATCTACCGCTTCTATGAAATCATGCAGGTCTATGGCTATCCGATCAAAGAAATCATCCATGAGAAGTTTGGCGATGGCATCATGAGCGCTATTGATTTCACGCTGGACATTGAAAAAGTAGAAGATCCTAAAGGCGATCGCGTCAAAGTAACGATGAACGGCAAGTTCCTTCCTTATAAAAAGTGGTAAAGAATAAAGAAGGCGGGCAAAGCCCGCCTTCTTTATTGCATTAATTCGATCAGTAATCCATCAGGATCAGCAATAAAAGCAACTTGATAGGTGCGATCGCCTATAGTTTGTTCTCTCGGAGGCAATAATAATTTGATCTTCCCTAATTTATTAACAAGGGATTGCAAAAAAGCTTCCAAATTTTCCACATGAAACGATAGGTGATAGTAACCCACATAATGCTCATCACCAAAAGCATTAGAGACATTCTTTGGCTCAGGCACTTGCATTAGTTCGAGATTAGTTCCAGCACCATGCATCCAACAAGCCAGCGTAATCCCCGCCGTAAAGCGCTCAGTCACCTCAAAGCCTAATGCTTCATAAAAGGCGATCGCTCGAAAAATATCCGCAGTTTTAATCGAGGTATGGTGATGTTGCATAGTAATCTAGCTAAGCTTTTTTGGGTTTGAACAAAGAATCTTTAGTGACACACCAAACGAAATGAGGCAGTGAGAGCATTCGCTTCCATCTCCAAGGCTCTTGGTAGAGACGATATAGCCACTCTAGATTGTTGTTGCTAAACCACTCAGGAGCACGAGTTTTTGTGCCAGCCCAGACATCAAAACTACCACCTACACCAATCCACACAGCACTGGGACTAAGATGGCGATATTTCTGAATCCATAGCTCTTGGCGCGGTACACCTAAACCGACAAGAATCAGCTCTGGTTGAGAGCTTTGCAACTGCTCACAGACTTGCTGCTCCAGTACTTCATCAAAATAACCATGATGGGTTCCCGCGATCGCAATATCAGCCCATTTTTGTTGCCAAATATCGACAACATTATCGACAACATTAGGAGCACCACCAAGCAAAAAGATCCGCCATTGTTTCTTAGCTGCAATCTCCACAACTTGCTCGGATAGTTCGATGCCTGGGCAACGATTAATTTTTTCACCTTGCGATCGCAGGTATAGCACAATGCCAGCTCCATCTGGTACAACTAACTCAGCTTGTTGAATGACTTTAGCCAAATCAGAGTTTTTACGAGCCTGCATTGTCATTTCAGCATTCAGCGTCACAACATGAGCACCTTGATTGGCTTGTAATTTTTGGACAAGCCAATCTCTATAGTTTTCATGGATATGAACGGGCATCTCAAGGACAGCAAACTGACGCAAAATAACTTTCTCCAAATACTGCGTAATTATCAGTTTATCATTTTATAATGACCGAAGGTATATTGAACGCAAAGCGCTGTAGGTTCATTTGAAAACCGCTACGTTGTTTTGCGCTTGAAGAGAATATTCTCACTGACTATCTGACAGTAGGAATTTAGCCATAAGAGGGAGATTTGAGATATCTGTCCAGATTCTAAACTGACAATAGAGAAGTTACGATATTCTCCGTCATTATTTTTGACAATTCTCGGTGCACAAGCAGCATTTAGAAAAGTCGTCCCCATGTCGTTAGTCGCAATCACCTCACGAGTTCGGTGGGAATTGAGGCGTAAACTATGATGCATATGTCCAAAGGTAGCCAAAGGAACTGTTTTTCTCATTTGATAGGATTGGGAGAGTGCCTCTGCAAAATCAGGATCACCATAGTCACCGCCGCCGATTTTCCAATCTTTGCCGCAAATAGAATGCTCCTCACTACCCAATCCATAGGGACCATTGTGACCTAAAAATATTATGTTTTCGTAAGCCGCGTTGGTAACAGATTCAGTAATGCGTTGAGTTGATTCCATAAAGTTTTTAATGTTATAGCGATCGCGATAAAAAGCTTCTTTTTTCCATTTAGAGCTTCCCCAACTAAAGGGACGTGCCCCAACTACTGAGAGCTTTAATTCAGGAAAGTCTAGCCAACTGTAGCCGACATGCATTCCGCCTAAAATATCTAATTGCTGCTGCACACGATCTTCCTTAGTGCGATCGTAGGGACAGTTGTTTTTTTTAGAGTTTTTGTTATTATCTGAGGTACTGTACCAAGCGTCATGATTGCCTAAAATAACTGCTTTCGGCATATCGAGATTGGCGATCGCTCTGACAACTTCTACTGACTCATTACCAAAGTCACCAACAAATAGAACTAAGTCAATTCCCAAAGACTGAAGAGCTAAGCGATCTTCAACAGGCTGCCATAAATCATGAACATCCCCAACAACAGCTATTTTAATTGACGAATCCGACATGACCTAATTGCTAAAAAAGGATGTTACCTCACTATCATAAATAAAAAATGTATTTAGCAGCCTGTTGGGGAAACCTATTTTCTTCATTTGGGAATGCTTTGCCCAAAATTTCACAACGCAGGGTCAAGTTGTCTGTAAAAGCATAGAGGGCTTAGCATTTGCGGATCGATTTTTTTGTGATGGATTTTGTGGCGCAAATGCTAAGCCCCTACGAGCGTACTGTGGTAAATCACGACGCGAATAAATTGTGACATTAACAAATTCCACGTAACATCAGGTAATAAAAGCAGTGCTTTTTTTCCCTGCTTTTTTCCTGATTCATTAAAATCCAAGAACTATTAAGAGAATGCCGAAAAAAGTCTTTATAACAGGTGCTAGTGGTTGTGTTGGTCATTATTTGATCGAGATGCTTTTAGCCAAAACTGATTACGAGCTATATCTGCTAGTGCGCGATCGCAGCAAATTGCAAATTGATATTAGCGATCTCCCTAACGTGCATGTCATCGAAGATCCGATGCAGAATATCGGTAATCACAAAGACTTACTTCGCACGATGGAATTTGTTGTCAGTACCGCTGCTGCTTGGGGGGGAGAAGAAGCTTTTGTGGTTAATCGTGATAAAACCATTGAGCTGTTTTCGATGCTCGACCCGCAGGTGTGCGAACGTGCTATCTATTTCTCCACAGCCAGTATTCTGGATTCCCATAATCAGATTATTCCTGAGGCAGGGCAAATTGGCACACCATATATTGCCTCGAAACATGCTTGTCTTGAAGCTGTAGAAAATTCAATAATTCGCGATCGCTTGATTACCATTTTCCCTACTCTAGTTTTTGGTGGTGCTCCTGACAAACCCTATTCCCATCTTTCCAAAGGACTGAAGGATATTCTTAAATATGTACCCTATGCAAGATTCTTAAAGGCTGATGGTAGTTTCCATTTTGTCCATGCGATCGATATTGCACAAGTGGTTACTCATCTCCTGACTGCGCCTTCAGTGCCATCGTCTCCTGCTCGTCTAGTTTTAGGAATGCAGAAATTGACTGCTGAAGGCCTAGTTGCTCAATTCTGTGAATATTTGAATTTAAAGGTTGGCTGGCAATTGAGTTTAAATCCATTCCTAATCGATGCCGTGATCAAATTATTCCGTATCGAAGTCGCCGCATGGGATCGCTTTTGTATTGCCCAACGCCATTTCACCTATGACATCGTTGCTCCAGAAACCTTCGGTTTGACGTCAAAATATCCCCGCCTAGCAAATTTACTTGCAGAAGTTAAATAAATAAAAAAGCTTCCCTTTGGGAAGCTTTTTTATTTATTTAACCAAGCTTTTTAGAACGATTGGCTCGCAAATCTTGCTTTCTCTTTCTGGCTTGGGCGCGGCGATCTCTTGGAGTTGGTAGATTAGCGGGTGGCTCGACAATCTTTACCTCATTAATAAAGACCAAGCGGGCATCAACAGGTTGATTGAGAGTATCTGTGATTTTTACAGCTTCAAAATCAGCATCGATCGCTGCAAATTCAGTCTCGTTCAGCCAAGCATGATACTTCTTACGGAATTTAGGTTGTTGCTTCAGTTCCTGTTGCAACTGTTCGAGGGAGCCTTCTGTCCATTGATAGTAAAGATTTTTACTACGGATTTGGGTTTTTGTCTCGGAAGTTTGTTGAGCAAGAGGATTATTTGCCCAAGGAATCCGATGATCCCATGTGGCAAGCCCACCTGCGCGATCGCTTTCTAGCAATCTCTCTAAAATTTGCAGATCAGAATGCTCAGTCACCCGTTCTGGGAAACGGCAAAAGCTCTTAGTGAGGTCAGTTTGAGATGCTTTCAGGAGATTCATAATATTGCCTTGAGCATAGCCGATCGCAGTTTGCCGATCGCGTAAAGTCTCCAGCAAGCTATGCAATTCGCGCTGCAAAGTATCGACAGTGCCATAGTAAGCCAAGAGGCGATTGGTAAGTGGTTGCAAAATATGACGAATCTGGGTTTCGCGAATGTAGTCTTCGGCGCGATGTTGGACGAGAGCATAACTCATTAAGAATTCAGGACTACGCTCAATTGCCGCATTGTAAGCCATATCGACCAAGCGATCGGTCATATATTCCATAACTACAGGCTGCTGCGTGAAGCTGTTGGCATTCTTCTCAATCAGCGATCGCCAGCGCAAAGAAATTACTGATTCCAAAATTTGTGATTTAGAAATCATTGGCACAATATCTTGACGCAGATTGTCAGTAGTAATCGGTTCACGCTCGATTGCTAGCCAATACATCACCTGTTGCTCACGTTCTGAAAGGCGGCCATACTGTTGATCAAGCAGATAACGGATATCCCCAAACACATTCGCCTCTTGGTCGAGAAATTCTTGAATGTCACCATCGAACATGCTGTTGATCGAACGTGACACTACTGTCAATGCGAGGGGATTGCCACAATAGAAGTCGATCAATTTCCGAGTTGCCGAAGCGCTCGCCAAATCTGGTTGAAACATTTGTCTCGCTTCTTCTTTTAAGCCAGTCAATTGCAAAGAACGTACCATGCGATCGCTGCTGTCGGGAGGCAACACATCATGGGGTTTTTCGCGGCTGGTCAGAATCAAGCAACTTTGATGACGCACTTCCCCAACTTGACGAAATAACTCGCCATAGCCTTCATAGCCTTCGTTATACTGTCCCGTAATTTCGCCACTGCGAAGGATTGACTCAACATTGTCCAACACAATCAAGCAGCGTGATTGCTTCAGTACAGGAATGAATAGTCCCAAGAGACTGTTTAGATCTTGAGGCAAAGTAGAGATCGCTTGATTTGTCAAAAAGCAGACCAATTCTGCAAGCAGCGTTTCTACAGTTGGCGCATTACGTAGGGATTTCCAAGCGATCAGCGTAAATTCAGATTGCACTTGTTCCGCAAGCTTGGTGGCAAAGGCAGTTTTCCCGATCCCGCCCATACCGAATACTCCTAAAAGACGGCAGCGATCGCTAGTTATCCAATTTTTGCCCGTAGCAAGTTCTTGGGTACGACCATAAAAAATTGATGTATCGATCGCATTGCCCCAATCACAGCGCTTAGCATTCATATCGATGATTGGTTCCGCATTGTGAGGATTAACAAGACTCAATGGATTGTGAGGATTGTGAGCGATCGTCTGGGTTGATTCCTGTGGAGTATCTGGAGTTTGAAAATTTTTGGATTGAGTCCTTACCACGACTTGCAGATTGTGCTTTGTAACCCTCTCCTCAAAAGCATCTGACAAGATCTTCCACAGACGATAACCAACATCACGAATATATGAGGAGTCATATCCGCAAACCTCAGCAATCTCAGAATAAGTCCTGCCATCCCATGTTTGGCGAAATACTTGCTCCTGAATATTACTCAAGCGCTTGTTTTGTAAGGCTTTATCAACAATTGCGATCGCGTCTTCAATAGTCATCGTGGTCATGCTCGTAACTCCTCTCAATTAATGTCTCAGTGAATGTCTCGATATCGGATTAGTAATGGCGAAAGCAGGACTGAATTTTAAAATTCAAATTTTAGAACTCAAACAAACAATCTAAGTTAATGATTACTTGTTTGAAATTGTCTTAATACCTGACGTTATCTAGTAATTAAATTAGCTATCTATAGATGATGACTAATCACAGCAATTACAGATGAATTAATAAACATATTCTTGTTTTTTCACGCTAGATAAATAACATATTTTCTTGTATTTGCAATGGATTTTCCTAACTTTTTGTTAGATCCTGATTTAGTCTGACATTGGTTAATGGATGTAGCAATTTTTTCTTGTCTTTTCTGATGTATCTACATAAACAAGGCTTTACAGATGCCAAACAAGCAGAAAATACAGCCAATCTAACCATAAATTATTGTTTTTGCTAACAAAATATTTAATTATCTTGTTTTGATTTTCTACAGAATAACAGCGACTGAGACAGGATTTTTTAAATGAAAAATATTTTTGAATTAATGCAATTGCAGTTTATAAATTAGTAAATAAATAGTGAGCTATTTTTCACTTTATATAGGTGCAAAATTTTAACCATATTCCTAATCAGTCTTTGTGATTTTATTCATGTATTTACTGACAAAAAATACTATTTTTTCTGGTGTCCAAATTGAAATTTGGATTGTATGCTGTTTGCCAACAAAGGTTATGTAGTTGATTTATACAGCTTCAATCCCTTTGCAACATTCGTCAAACTCACTTACCCTCACATAAAGAAATATTTAACTCTTGTACCACTGGTAAGTATATATAGCAATAGGAAATTCTTGTTTTCCGACAAAAAACGACTTTTCCTCATATAACCTCACAAGTAGAGGCATTGAAACATGAGCGCCCCCCATCATTTGCCCCAACGTCACCTTAATTTAATATCGAGTTATCCTCGCCAAACATCAAAATTTGGCGTTCGACCCAGTATTGCCGATCTCTTTTCGCAATTACTATCTGACATCGAGTCATTTTTATTGGCTTGCACCCATGAGGAGATGTGTAGCTTTTGGAATGCGATCGCCAATCTTCGCCAATACTTACAGAAAAACACTAATTCTTCAGAAGTTCCGCACTTTCTAAATGGTAGAAAGCAGCAGCGAGACTTTTGCCGCATTTTAGAGGTGTTAGCAGATTTACCCTATCCGCAATTGCACCTATCGTCGCAATTGCCTGAACGCACAGGCGATCATCGCCAGCATTATGTTTATCCTCACTTAGTAACACAGCGATAAGGGAGGATATATGCAAAGTGATGCTTTCCCTACACCACCGATCTATGTACATCAGTTTCAACCTCGGTTGGTAAAAAATGATTTCGAGCCTCAACAAGAAGGCGATAGTGATCATCTACGCAATCTACTAGATGAGATTGAGATCCTGATGTCAGACTGCTCCACCGAAGAATCTCGATCTTTCTGGTCAGCAACTGATCGGATCAAGATCAAACATCGGGTCATTGCATCAATGCAAATGATTGAAAGCTTGTTTCTTGACTTAGCCATAGCTTCAACACAAGATCCAGAGATGATTTCCGCTGTTTCAGCAAGCCTTCGCTACACTAGCACTTCTCAATTCGGTCATTCAGAGCAGCTTGCAATCCCAGACTTTCTCAAGCAACGAGCTTGTTGAGTTTTTGCAGTATTGATGCCGATTTAATTTGGCTAAATAGCTTAAAAAAGCATAAAATCAGTTAAAAACCATTTTTATTACTTATAAATATCTGTAGCCCGAAAAAACTGGTTTAAATCATTTATAAAAAAGGTAAACATCATGAAATTATTGTTTTCTGTTCTTTCAGCCTCCGTTTTGCTATTCCAATTTACGTATAGTGCATCTGCATATTCCCAAGACCCTCGCAGTTGTAGTGACCCTCGCACCCAATATCCGTCAAATCCCCCTTGTCAAAAACAGCAAAACTTACTTAACGTTTATTACAACAGAGTTAACTATTAATCAGACAGAGCAAAACAGTTATGAGAAGGAAGCAGTTTCTTCAATTTGGAGCTGGCGCGATCGCGATGTTCTCATTGGATCGCCTCGGTAGAAATGCTGCTCAAGCTCAAGATTTTGCTGATTTTGCTAAAATGTCTAATCGCCAAAAATTATGTTCTCCTGTCCTCTCGGGAAGCATTGATCGGATCATGGGGGATGGGAATACTTCTGAAGTCCAACTCTTACGACTCTTACGCCTAAATAAAGCCCCTTTAAATCTTTATGGGGATATACCAACGATCTATCGGGAAGAAGCGACGATCGAGGGTGTTAACTATGACATCGCTTTTTGTCAGATGTGCTTAGAAACGGGATTTCTGCAATTTGACGGTGATGTTCAACCCGAACAGAATAATTTTGGTGGTATTGGCGCGATCGGCAATGGAGCTAGGGGTGATAGCTTTAGCGATCGGCGCATTGGTATCAGAGCCCAGATCCAACATCTCAAGGCATACGCCACTACCAAGCCTTTGGTACAGCCACTAGTTGATCCAAGGTTTGGTTTAGTGAAGCGAGGTACTGCGCCTTTGGTGGGGCAGCTTGCAGGACGATGGGCTGAGGATACCAACTATGACAAAAAAATTATGTCAATTCTCCGTCGGCTCTACGAGTTGGCTGGTTTTTTTGCCTAAAACCCCAAAAGGATGAGGTGGCGCTTTGCGCCGCCTCATCCTTTTGGGGTTTTAGGCAAATCGTTAACAATAGTAGGACTTACGCAACAATACTCTGAAACCCGCATTTCATAGTAGGGGCAATTCATGAATTGCCCCTACTATGAAATGATTTTGCGTAAGTCCTAAATAGAATTGAGATATCAAATTTGAAATGCTGAGCATTAAGCATTTATTGATTCCTCCGCTAAAATCTGTTCGACACCTCCACTATAAAACTTTTATTTTTAGCATGGAAAAACACGAACAAATCACGATCGCAGAATATCAACTTACCGCAGAGTCATATCGTGTTGGCACATGGGATCACGATGTATCGCAAAATCGTGAGGCTCTAATCACAGCAATGCCTAGAGTGCCAGGTAAGATTTTGGATCTGGGTTGTGGTCCTGGACGAGATCTAGTTGCATTTCAGGCTATGGGGCACGAAGTAACGGGACTAGATGCCACTCCCTCATTTGTGGAAATGGCAAAACAGTCGGCTGGTTGTACAGTCTGGGAGCAGAGTTTTTTAAGTCTAGATCTACCCAGTAATTACTTTGATGGAATCTTTGCCAATGCTTCACTAATCCATGTACCTAGAGCAGACATGCTGCGGGTGTTAAAGAATTTACATAATGCTTTGTGCGATCGCGGAATCTTAGTGATGTCGATGGTGCGGGGAAATTACGAAGGTTTTTCCGAAAGACCTACGGGTTATCGCTATGTAAGTGGCTGGGAATATGAAACATTAGCGCCAAAACTTGTAGAAGCCCAATTTCAAATTCTGACGCATTATTACCGACCTACTGGAGTTGCGATCGAAAATCAATCATGGTTAGTCCTCGTTGCCAAAAAAGCGATCGTCCAATAAGCGAATGGGTTAGTGTCATGAATCATTCGCATCATCCAAAAGAAAAAAGCGTTGAAGAATACAGCAGTTATAGGAAATACATCGGAATTAGAAGTTTTACAAATAAGCGATCGCACATAAACTCAGCGCCTCAGTCCACTCCACGATCGCACCATAGGTATCGCCAGTATGTCCACCGAGTTGACGATTAAACCATGCACCGATTAGCCAAGTAAAGCTAAAGCCAATTACCGTTAAACCAATCCCTAAATAAAATGAGTTGTAAAAATAAGCGATCGCAAAATTACCAGTCGTTAATAAAATCGCGACTAGCCACACTTGCCAATGGTGCAAATCCTCTTGATGAAATTTGCCCTTGCCGATCGCTTTGATGTAGGGATAAGCCATAATCGCGCGAAGCTGTCCCCATCTTGCCCAAGCCCAAATGCTTGTTAAAATCCAAAATCGCCGATCCTTAATTGCGGCGAGAGCAACAACTTTTAATAACAAAATCGTAATTCCTGCGATCGCGCCAAACGCACCCGTATTACTATCCGACATCACCTCAAGGCGACGATTAGGATCGGTGACGGCAAGTCCATCGGCTGTATCCATTGCGCCATCGAGATGTAAACCGCCTGTGATTAATAATCCTAATAAAATCGTGAGTAGCGATCGCAGATATATAAATTCTGGTGCGGGTTTAATTATTCCTAAACCAAAGTCGAGAGAGGCGATCGCGCTGCCGATCAAAATGCCGATCAGTGGCGCATAGAGAGCAATTCCTCGAAAATCTAGCGTTCCTTGCGGACGTAAAGGCAAACAAGTATAAAAAATTAGCGCCGCTTGAAATTTTCGCCAATGCTGCATTTTAGAAAACCCATAAACTTAGAGGGAGCATAAAGCGCCATTTCTAATTTATGGGTTTTCTGTATCTTAGGTACGAAAAAATGGGAAATTTACCTTGAAGAAAGCTAGATTAGTTAGGATAGAGAAAATATTTTTATATAAAAAAGTTTGCATAGACAGCATGATAAAACAGCGTCGTATTTGGTCTTGGCTCGTAATTAGTTTGGTAGCGATCGCAGTGCAGTTTTTCTGGATGGGTGGCGCAAATGCTGCGGTGACAGACTATTTGCAAGAACAAAAATTTCTGACTAATGTCTGGCAAATCGTTAATCGTTCTTACGTGGACGCTGATTTTAATCATCAAAACTGGTACAAAGTGCGCCGCCAGTTTATCAACCGTAAATTTAACAGTCGAGAAGATACCTATACGGCGATTAGGGAAATGTTAGCAACCTTGGATGACCCTTTCACAAGGTTTCTGGAGCCTGACAAGTTTAAAAGTATGCAAACCAGCACATCAGGCGAGCTAACAGGTGTGGGTTTACAAATCTCTGTCGATGAGCCTGATAACAATGTGACCGTAATTTCGCCAATCGAAGGTTCGCCTGCGGATGTGGCGGGTGTGCGATCGCGCGATCGCATTGTTGCCATTGACAACATTCCGACTAAGGGTTTGAGTCTTGATGAATGTGCGACCAGAATGCGTGGCAAGATTGGTTCTGAGGTCAAGCTGAGTCTCGAACGCACTCTGGCTGATGGTAAGGGCTTAGAAAAACTGGATGTGGTAATTAAACGCGATCGCATTGCAGTTACGCCCATCATCGCCAAGCTCAACCAAGAAGCAAACCATAAGGTTGGCTATATCCGCTTAAATCAGTTCAATGGCAATGCCTCAGCAGATATGGAAAAGATGCTGAAGAAGTTTGAAGTTGAAGGTGCGGATCGTTATGTTCTCGATTTGCGCGGTAACCCTGGTGGTCTATTTGATGCAGGTTTACAGATTGCGCGGATGTGGATTCCTGAAGGAACTGTAGTTTATACCGTTGATCGGCATGGAGTACAGGAGAGTTTTGAAGCTAAAGGCGATGCGATTACGACAGACCCTCTAGCGGTGCTGACTGACGGCGGTAGCGCTAGTGCTAGTGAGATTCTGGCTGGTGCTTTGCAGGAAAATGATCGCGCTCAACTAGTTGGGACAAAGACCTATGGTAAGGGCTTAATTCAATCTCTATATGAATTGGAGGATGGCGCAGGTTTGGCGGTGACGATCGCTAAATATGAGACTCCATTGCACCACAATATCCATAAGCGTGGCATTATTCCGAATGTGGAAGTTGCACTGACGGAGCCAATTACTCGTAAACAGCTTGGCACAAGTGAAGATCCACAATATGTAGCAGCTTTATCAGTTCTGGATGGAACTTATAAAAATGTAATTGCGAAGTCTGAATAATCTCCCTAGTGACAAAAAAATGTAGGGGCAATTCATGAATTGCCCCTACATTTTTTGTGTTTTCTACACATCGTTAAAAACCTCTAGGCTTATGCCATCCACGATAAAATCTGTAATCAGCTTAGCTGTAATCGGTGCAAAGAGAATCCCATTACGATAGTGACCAGTCGCTAAAACTAGATTTTCATAATCACTTGCTCCTAAAAGTGGAATCTCATGGGGAGCATGAGGACGAAATCCCCACCATGTCTCGATGATCGACATATCGGCGATCGCAGGATATACAGCAATGGCTCCATTTAATAACTGGGCGATCCCTGCGGCAGTATTGCCCTGCGAGAAGCCATTATCTTCAACCGTTGCACCGATCACAATCGTTCCATCTTGTCGCGGCACAATGTAGCAACTTGGCGCATAAATTACCTTTTGTAATTTGCGATCGCTATCAAATACCGAAAGCATTTGCCCTTTAATGGGCTTAATCGGCAAAGGCATTAGCGATCGCGTCCACGCACCTGTTGCGAGAACATAGCGATCGCCTTGCAATTTACCAGCGCTAGTATCGAGATGTGTCACGCGATTGCGATCTTGCCCAATTTGATAAACCGTGGTTCCTTCCAAAATCTTGATCGATAGAGATCGAGCTGCCGCTAGTAATGCTTGTGTGAGTTTGCGATTATTTACTTGTCCATCTTCAGGCAACCAGAGAGAGCCTAAAACAGATTTTCCCAGCCCAGATTGGCGCTTAAGAGATTCTTCACGGCTGATATATTGAGGATGTTTAGAGATAACTTGGCGATCGCTTTCTTCTAAAACTGGCGCAATTATTCCACAACACCAATATCCACAGTCTTGCCCTGATAATCGCATCAAGTTCGCAATCCATTGTGGATACATTTCTCGGCTACGAATACCAAAATCTAAGAGATTACCTTCTAGGCGTTCTGCTTCGGGGGCTAGCATTCCTGCTGCTGCCCATGTTGCCCCAATTCCGCATAGATCGCGCTCAACTATAGTGACATTTGCGCCTTTTTGAGAAAGGGCGATCGCTATTGATAAGCCGATAATGCCACCACCAATTACTAAAACATCAGACATTCCATTTCGCTCAATTCAGAATAATTAATTCAG
Source organism: Pseudanabaena sp. M085S1SP2A07QC (assembly GCA_020404895.1). Taxonomy (GTDB): domain Bacteria; phylum Cyanobacteriota; class Cyanobacteriia; order Pseudanabaenales; family Pseudanabaenaceae; genus Pseudanabaena. Next base: position 52,185 of record JADBWK010000064.1, read on the forward strand.
CAATGCTGCGGTGGGCGTAGCTCTTTGCAACATTTTTGGATTTTTTTAAAAGTATTGCGAAGCAATACTTTTAAAAAAATTTGGGTTTTACTACAGCGCATAGCGCTATATTTCACAACGAGTTGCCACTACAGCATAAAACGGATCGCTACTTGCCATGCCAAACATCGCTAAAAAGGGAGAACTAGGTGGCACATTTGCGACTAGTTCAGGCCGGGTAAAGCCTTGTGGAACCGAGGCAAAATACTTGAATACTAACTTAGTGCGATCGCTTGCTTCAGCATCACGCCATGCTTGAATTGCCTTCTGATAAAACATCCGATTTGAGAAGCTAATAATCGCAATACCACCAACTTTTAGAATACGATGAATTTCCGCAAATATAGCTTCTGGATATTGTAAATACTGCACTGAGACTGTGTTCAATACTGCATCAAAAGATTGATCATCAAAGGGTAATAATTGCTGTTTATTGAGGTTTTGGACAAAGTAATGATTCAGCCGAGGGTTTCTAGCCAACTCTTCAGCATTCAGTCCATGTCCTTCTATATGAGCAAATTTCATTTCGCAGGGCAGATGCGAAACCCAGCTACTCATCAGATCGAGAACGCGTGTATTTGGCTGTAAGCGTTGACGATAAAGCTCTGTAAGTTGCTGAATAAAGCAATCGTCTACATGGGTGACAAAGCGCGGATAGTCATAGAACAGCGCATCATCGGAGTTATCAAGTTTTGTACGTTGTTCTGAAGCGAGTTGCATAGGTAGTTATAGCCAGAGATACCAATCCAATCATACTCAAATTTTAGGTGACGCTAAAGAGGTAGTGATAAAAAATCAGCTTTGGTTATTAGTCATAGAACTAAGTACAGGACAAAAAGCTTGAAACGCTCTCCCAGCAAGGACTTGAGTTAATAGACTCAAAAGCCTTGCCTAGTAACGGTTTCAGGGGATTTTGGCGTTCTATTTTTGATTTTTTGTCCTGTACTTAGGTCATAGAATCAAAACGAAGCGATACGAAGCAATTTTGCTGTAACAAGAGCGATTCCACAAGCTTTAGCTCATATGTTGAGTAATTCGGAAACCGTGCAATCAACATTTGGCATGATTACCAATGGGAATGAATTTTTATTTTTGAAAACTGCACAAAATGAGTATGCCAATTCACGGTTATTCTCTTTAGTAAACCCAAATAATGAGCTTTATGAAGTATTACAAATACTAAAACAGCTAGCCTCAAAAATATGTGTGTGAGCTCTACGATCGTATGTTTTTTGGGTTCAGTTGCTCGAAAACTGTTGTAAATGTGATAGAGCTGTAGTATAGACAAGGACTATATGCGATCGCCAAAGCGAATGAATCGTAAATTTTGGATTATTGCCCTCATTTCTTTTATTAACTCCCTGAGTTTTACGATTCTGATCCCTGTGTTGTACCAGTATGGTAGACAGTTCAAATTAGATGATTTTCAGACTAGCTTACTATTTGCGATTTATGCGATCGCCCAATTTTTTGCTACTCCAATTATCGGGAAACTATCTGATCGCTTTGGACGCAAACCACTATTAATCATCAGTTTGGCGGGGACAGTAGTTGCAAATCTGATGGCTGGAACAGCAGCAAGTGCTGCCGTCTTATTTTTCGCAAGATTTCTTGATGGCATCACAGGCGGTAACGCCTCAGTTGCTCAAGCTGTAATTTCTGATGTTACTACTCCTGAGAACCGTGCTAAAGCCTTTGGCATTAATGGAGCAGCCTTTGGTTTAGGTTTTATTCTTGGACCTGCAATCAGTTTACTTGCCCAGAAAGTTGCGCTGAATACTCCTATAGGCAAATCCTTTGGAGCATCTTTTTTGGTGTCGGGAACAATCGCAGCGATCGCTTTACTTCTGACAATATTTCTTCTGCCAGAAACTCTCAAAACTAAGGCAAAAAAAGCACAAAACATCTTCGATCTTGGCTTAGAGAGACTGATCACAGGCTTGTTTATGCCCAAAATCGGGATTTTATTGATTATTAATTTTCTAACGGGTATGACATTTACGCTGTTTACATTCGCATTTCAGCCCTATTTTCTGACAGTTCTCAAACAGAATAGCGATGGTTTAGCTTTAATGTTTTTGCTGTTTGGGGTTCTAGGTGTACTTATGCAGACTTTAGGCATTTCTCAAATGACAAAACATCTGCAACTAGTTCAGATTCTCTTTTTAGGATTATTCATCCGTAGTCTTTCCTTCGTTTTGATGCCAATTTGGGAAGATGTACATTATTTTGTCACCGTTTGCGTTCTTTTCTCATTACTAAACTCAGTTGTGCAACCGATGATCAGTGCGTTGATTTCCCTCCATACTAGCCCTGAAGAACAGGGCACAATTTTAGGGATAAACTCATCCTATCTGAGTATATCCAATGCTTTTGGACCCATAATTGCAGGATTAGTTGTTAATCAAAACTATCCTTCTTCCTATGGCTACCCACTATATTTAGCAGGAATTTGCACTTTTCTAGTCCTAATTTTTGCAATTATAAAACGTAAAAGCTATGCAGTAAAGGCAATTTAACTTTGCAGGTATAGAGGTAATTGCCTCTACACCTACAAACAAAGCTCTACTATGCTAGTGACAACTCGCCAATAGCTTCTAATCGGCTATATTTACCAGTAGAAAGAAATGATTCTTCTAAACTTTGAGCAACTGTAGGATTAATCCATCCTAATTGTTTTAACAAATGGATAGAAACCGCATTTTTTGCTCTTTTAGAGCCATCCATCACTTTGATCGCTAGCCCTAATCCTTGTCCAATTCGTCCAATACATTGCACTCCTTCTGCACCAGATTTGCTGATAATTTCACCATTACTGAGGCGCATGAGTTCCGTGTCGAATTGACCATTTCCAGACACCATATCAGGATGTCTGGTCATCGCACGGGTAATACGTTCCAGGTGTAATTGATCATGAGTGGATAGTAGAGCATAGAGTCGGGCAAGTTGACCAATTTCTAATAGATAAGTGGGAACTCCACAATCGTCATGGGCGCAGATAAATTCGGCAGCAGGCATATGCAAGAGCTCAGCCATTGTATTGAGTACAAGTTGCTGTACTGGATGATGGCGATCCATATAGGAGGAAATCTGCCATCCTTGCTGTTTACATATAGCGATCATGCCTGCGTGCTTGCCAGAGCAATTATGCTGAAGAGGACTTTTTTGGCATTCTGGTACTGGACATTGCAATGCGCTTGGCTCCACATCGCATCGCCAAAGAATGCTAAAAACTTGTCTGGCTTGAGCGATCGTCCCTTGGTGTGAACCACAAATAATCGCAAGATCAGTTTCTGAGAGGTTAAATCGCTCCTGTGCACCAGTAATAGAGACTGGTAGAGCCTGAATTGGCTTGAGGCAAGAACGGGCAAAGGTGGTCGTCTGAGGATCTCCTGCTGCCGAGAGAATTCGACCTCTTGTATCAACGACGGCCGCTTGGCAAGAGTGTACAGACTCAACTATGCCTTCGCGTAGCAATTGGACGGTAATTTTGTTAGCAGAGAAACGATTGCGCTTGCCAAGGTTCATATATTAATGCTTTAGGATCGCCATTAACATCTTACGGTAATTCAAAAAGCAAAAACAAAAGGCGGCGCTTAGTACCGCCTTTTGTTTTTGCTTTTTTACTGAAAGAGTTGCTTTGGGTTTGAGCGCTCTGGAATTGCTGTAACCCCAAAACACAAAATGGTGTTGCCATTTTGTGTTTTGGGGTTACAGGGTTTGGTTTTTAATTCACAGAATTGTTGTCACACTTTTGTGAATTATAGCAACGTAAGAGATAGATAGGACAATTCAAAACCCAAAAGATGGCAGAGCTTCGCTCTGCCATCTTTTGGGTTTTATGTCCTAAGCAAAGCTTACATTGCTATAGTATAAGTAATCAATATTAGAGAGGTGACGCTTCGCGTCACCTCTCTAATATTGGTCTTTAGATAATGCAAATTGCTGGTTTTGAGTTATTTTTTAGGAAAAGCATCTGAAAAAATGTTAGTTTTTTGTAGAGCGATTTTTAAATCTGAAATAAATGTCGATGGAGCCAGTCCGATCTCTGATCAAAAATAGTAGCAATGTGGTTACGCCTTTGCTAGAACTGCGTGATGTTCACAAAAGTTTTGGTTCCAATGCTGTACTAAATGGGGTCGATCTCACTGTGTATTCAGGGGAAGCGATCGCCATCATTGGCCCCTCTGGTACTGGTAAATCGACAATCTTAAGGATTATTTGCGGTCTCCTTGCCCCTGAGCAAGGTGAACTCTACATCAATGGCAACCTAGTATCTTCTGAAGAGGATATCCAAGAAGGGGGCTATGGATTAAACATTGGTATGGTGTTTCAAAACGCTGCACTATTTGACTCGCTTACAGTTGCAGAAAATGTGGGCTTTTCACTATTTGAACATTCTCGTTTGTCACGTCGTGAAATTTATCGACTGGTCGAACATAAACTTGCACTCGTGGGTTTAGAGAATATTAGTGATCGCTATCCTAGCCAACTATCAGGCGGGATGCGAAAACGTGTTAGTTTTGCTCGCGCCATTATGGATGACCCCACTGCGAAAACACAAACCAAAAAAGTACTGCTCTATGATGAACCCACCGCAGGACTTGATCCTGTGTCTTCGACAATTATCGAAGACTTGATGCGATCGCTACGAGAGCAACAGGTCTGTGATAGTTATATTGTCGTCACTCACCAAGACAGCACGATCCGTCGTACTGCCAATCGCTTGATCGTTCTTTACCGTGGATTGGTTCGCTACGCAGGAAACGTGAGTACAATTGATACTGCTGACAATCCATATGTCAGGCAATTTTTTAGCGGTAGTACCGAAGGTCCAATTCAACTTTTGACTAGGGAGGTGTAAGACTTGTGCAGCGAAAAACATTACGCGACGGTGCGCTTGGCTTATTTATCATCGGTGGAGTAGTTGCCTTTGGTGGCGCTTTATTATGGTTGCGCGGGTTGCAACTAAGTAGCTCTAAGTTTACATTTACGATCAAAATAGCTGATGCAAGTGGTCTAAATAATGGCTCAGTTGTCAGATTTCGTGGTGTGGAAGTAGGTCGGGTTACAGCGTTGACTGCCCAAACAGAGGGTGTTGATGTCCAAGTGAGTATTGAAAACTCTGGATTAATTATTCCGAAGAACTCGATCGCCGAAACTAATCAAAGTGGTTTTCTGGGGAATACTAATATTGATATTTTTCCGCCTCAAGATAAATTAGCAATTGATCCCAAGATGAATCCGATCGCTAAGGATTGCAATGCCGATCTGATTATTTGCCAAGGTGGAGAGATTGAAGGAATTCGCGGCGTAAGCTTCATCGCATTGCTCAAAGATTCGAGTGCTACATTACGCAAAATCAACGATCAAAATTTAGTCGATAACCTCAATGAAACTCTAGTTGCAGCCAAAGCTACTGCAAAAAGCATCCAAAAATTGACGGATTCTGCGAGTAAAGTGATCGGTACATTTGAGGGGCAAATCGTTAAATTTGGCGATACAGCGGACGCAATTAGTGGAGCAGCCACTAAGGTTGGCAATGTCGCAAATAGTGCCCAAGATTTAATCGAGGTCAATCGCGAAAAACTAGCGCAAACCCTTGATGGCATTGCCGCTACTTCCAATGAAGCGAGAGCTTTACTGGCTAGTGCCAAGCCTTTATTGAGTGATGGTAAGATCATCGCAAATTTACAGCAACTAGCCGAAAATGCTGCTGAAACATCAGCAAACCTTCGGAAAGTATCTGGTGAGTTAAACAATCCTGCCACGATGTCGGCATTGCGTGAAACCCTCGATTCAGCAAGGGCAACTTTTGCCAACGCCAAGAAGATTACCGCCGATCTTGATGAACTAACGGGAGATCCCAAGCTGCGCAGCAATATTCGTAATTTGATCAATGGTTTAGGTGGACTACTTTCCAATGCTCCAAATCTGGACACCATAGCACCAACGGCGACTAATGCACGTCCTAGCGAACCTGCTACAAGCGATCGCCCTAAATCACCAGCAACCGTAGAAGTTGCTCGAAATAAAGTAATTAAATCTACTACAGAGGATGATCGCTTCAAACGAGAAAAATCCCTTGACTCTAAAAAAGTGAAGATCAACAGTCCCAAACCTAGCAGCACAATTGTGAAGTCAGAATCATTTCCTACGACAGATTTACCCAATTCCGATAAATCAAGCAATCCATGAACTTACTACCTAGTCAAGTCTGGCTGTTGATTGGTATAGCTCTTTGTGTTGTTGAGCTACTAGTTCCATTGCCAACTTTTCTAATTGCAGGGGCTATGGGGATAGCTGCGTTGTTAGTAGCCGCGATCTCGTTGCTATTACCTATTCCTGCGTTGCAAATCTTGGCTTGGATGATGATCTCAGCAATGTTAGCTGTGGTTTCTAGGCGATTCATTCCTAAGGATTCACATCAACTGAAAGAGGCTAGTGAGGGGATTACGCTCACAGAAATACCCGCAGGAGAAACTGGACGAGTCAAGTATGAGGGTGGTTCATGGAAAGCAAGATGTGATAATCCGCAAATTGCGATCGCTGCCAATCAAACAGTAATCGTGCTAAGGCGAAAAGGTACAACATTGATAGTTGTTCCTGAAAATTGGCTGAGCAATTAAGTAAAAGAAATTACATAAACAGAGAAGGTTACGCCCCAATGGGGTGCAACCTTCTCTGTTTATGTTTGTAATTGTCGTTTTTTGCTTGTGTAGAGATTGCCATAAACATGCGACAAATATTAAGAAAAAAATAATTTTCAACTTAAACACCCAAAAGTTTTCCACAGACTTTTCCACAGATATTGTGGCTTTATCCACAGATAACTATTAGTTTTCCACAGGTGTTTTTATAAGTATGGATACTTGTGCCTTACTGATTAAGGATTCGTTAATAGAATGAACACTTCACTTGGGAAAACTTTTTAAACTCACTTATTATAAATAAATGTAAATTAAAATACCTCAAAACACTGATTCTATCAAAACAATTTCAGTATTTTGTCATCACCACTTAATATTCCGTTACGTTGACAAGATCCATAGATACACGCACAATTAAAGCCCGACCGCTGAAAATGGTTGCGTCATTTCTATCAAACTTGTTTAAAAGTTGAGGTTTCAGCATGAGTACGACCGTCAGTATATTGGCAGAAATTCCTGAAGAATTACACGAAACCCTCAAAAACTACTTAGAGTCACATCCCGACTGGGATCAAGATCGCGTATTTGCCGCAGCATTATCTTTATTTCTATTGCAAAATGGCGGGAATGATCGCCATGGCTTATCCCATAATGCATCCCATAGTTATCGCAGCACCGCCAAAGTTTATCTAAATGCTTTATTTCAGCACTCAGTATAAAAGCGGCTTTCCTCAGAAGAGCCAATTGTGCGTCTTGTAGCACCTCAGTCGCTAAATACACACAATTGGTTTATTGACTTTCAAAGCTTGTACTAAACTATAAGAGCTTAGTTGTACTAGACTAAAAATTGCTCAATTGATCAAAGCGCTCTAAGCTATGTCCCTCAAGCCATCCTCCGAAGCTAATCCCCCTTTAGATGTCCTTGTCGTTGGGGCAGGAATATCAGGATTAACGATCGCTCATGAACTAGCGATCGCTAAACAATATCGTGTCTTGGTTGCGGAAGCTCAGGATCGTGTGGGTGGGGCAATAACAAGTGCTAAAAATAACGAAGGCTATCAATGGGAAGAAGGACCAAATAGTTTTCAGCCTGCTCCTGAACTATTACGTTTAGCCGTACAAGTTGGACTCAAGGATGAATTGGTACTAGCCGATGGCAAATTACCCCGTTTCGTTTTTCTAAATGGCAAGTTAAACGCCTTACCCATGAGTCCACCTAGTGCGATCGCCTCCAATATTTTGACTTGGGGAGGAAAAACTCGGCTAGCTATTGGTGCGCTTGGCTTTGCCCGTCCAGCTATGGCTGGAGAAGAATCTGTCGATCAATTCTTTTCTCGTCTATTAGGTAAACAAGCTGTTGAAAGATTAGTTGCACCGTTTATATCAGGGGTATACGCAGGAGATCCAAAGAAACTAAGTGCTAGTGCGGCTTTCTCGAAGATTTTTCGTTTAGAAAATAACTATAACGGGCTGCTAGCAGGAGCAATTCTTTCTGCTAAAGAACGTAAAGCCCAGAAGCTTTCTGATCCGAATCTTCCCAAAGTTAAAACTGGTGAACTGGGATCATTTCGTGAAGGCATTAAGATGTTGCCTGAAGCAATCGCCACTAAGCTAAGAGAAAAAGGTGCGGTCGTCAAACAGCAATGGACTTTGCGATCGCTGGAAAAGCAAGGCGAAGTCTATATTTCTAAGTTCAATACACCAACGGGTGAAGAAACTTTGGCATCGCGATCGGTAGTTCTCAGTACCCCTGCTTATATCACCGCAAAACTTTTACAGGATTATTTACCAGCAGCTAGCCAAGCTTTAAATGAGATTTTCTATCCGACTGTTGCTTGCGTGGTACTTGCCTACCCTAAGAGCGAATTTGCCTATGATATGAAAGGCTTTGGTAATCTGATCCCCCGCACTCAAGGGGTAAGAACTTTAGGCACGATCTGGTCTTCGAGCCTATTTGCTGGACGTGCTCCAGAAGGTTGGCAACTATTACTAAACTTTATCGGCGGGACGCTTGATCCTGCGCTAGCCAAACTTTCAGAATCAGAAATCATTGCCGCCGTGCACCAAGATTTGAAAAAGACTATTCTCAGACCTAATACGAAAGTAGAACCGAAAGCGATCGCAGTTCATGTCTGGGATAAAGCGATCCCCCAATACGAAATCGGACATTTAGAACGAATCGCTATTGTGGAAGCCGAATTACAGAAATCTCAAGGACTTTATGTTAGTGCCAATTTTATTGGCGGTGTGGCTCTCGGCGACTGCATCAAGCGGAGTTTGCTAGAAGCCAATAAAATTGATGCATATCTAAAGTAAAGTTAGTCCGACGCTATCTTCCTATTAGGTATAGCCAAAAAGTAAAAGCCTCGCGCAGCGAGGCTTTTACTTTTTGGCTATAGGAGAAAGAACATAGGAAGTTCACTTTTGAATTGATTCTAGGCAGCTAAAAGATATTCAGAACCTTGATTTTGGGCATCAAAGTGATTTATGAAATTGCTAACACTAGGGAACACAGCAAACAATTGATCAATTCTTGTAATCTCAAATACAAGACGAACTGAAGGTTGTTGAGAACAGAGTAACAAATTACTCTTGTGGGATTGCATTAGCCTTAAACATGCTAAGAGTTTTTGTAAACCTTGACTATCAATAAATTCTACATTTTCCATGTCAACAATCAGAACAGGAACTTCTTTATTGTTCATCATGACATTAGCTGAAACCCAAGACTCAACTTTAACAAGAAGTTCAGATCCTGCTAGGCTATCGAAATTGCTATTGGTAAGTTTAATTGTAAAAGCGGATTCGCTATTTTGACCTTGGGCGAAGGATAGCTGACTAACTTTAGTGATTGTATCCATTGTTCTTCCTTTTAGCTTGTTTAAGAGGGTGATAGTTTGAATTTTAATGCCGAGCATCTGATTTAGAAGTGAATCTAGATTGCTTGACATCGCAGACTTATTTCTTTCTTCTTGAGTTCTATTATTCACGCTTTTCTATTTTGAGAAACCATTAATAGATATATAAAGGTTAGTAAAAAGAAGTTAAAAAGTTATATAAAAGTTACTTTCCTCGTCTTGATATAAATTTCCTGAAAACCATGTGTCTATATATACCAAAACAAGGCTGTAATCCTTAAGACGAAACTCTCTCCCGTTAAACCAAGAAGTCTACTACGCCCATTTCAAGTATTACTCAGGCTTCTAGTTTTTTATTGTTTACAACAACTATCGATCAAACTAACTACGAGAAATTTTGTAAAAGTGTTGTTTCGCAACACTTTTACAAAATTTCTGAGTTTGGGTTTGAGCGCAAAATGTTGTAGGTACTTCCTAGACAATTTCACCAAATAGATCGTAATGATCGGCAGCAGTAACTTTGACAGGAAACATTGAGCCTAGAGTTGCTTTGCCAAGAGGATCGCGGACATAGACCACACCATCAACATCAGGAGCAAATCTTGCTGATCGCCCAATGAGTTCACCTGTGCCTGGATTTTCCTGCTCGATCAACACATCAACGGTTTTACCGATCTCTAACTGGTTATTCTTGAAAGAAATTTCCTGTTGAGCTGCCATGATGTGATCGCGGCGGTCTTGTTTGACTTCTTCGGGTAATTGGTTTGGCAAATCAAAGGCAGGTGTACCTTCTTCAGCCGAGAACGTAAATACACCGACATGATCAAATTCATGACGCTTCACAAATTCTAGTAAATGCTCAAACTGATCCTCAGTTTCCCCAGGGAATCCAACAATGAAGGTAGTACGAGTAACAGCATTGGGAAGTGCTGCTTTGAGTTGCTCCATGATCTTGTCATTGATCCGCCCTTGCCAAGGACGATTCATGGCTCTTAGTACATCAGGATGTGAATGTTGCAAAGGTAAATCTAGATAAGGAACCACGTTATGAGTGGACTTCATCGCATTGATTACTTTTGGAGTAAGTCCTGTGGGATAGGCGTAATGCATTCTGATCCAAGGCACATCTACTTGCCCAAGAGCGGTTAAAAGTTCGGCAAGTCGGGGCTGACCATAAATATCTAAACCATAATTAGTAGTAATTTGTGAAATCAAAATAATTTCTTTTACACCTTCACTGGCTAAGCGATCGCATTCAGTCACAATCGACTCAATTGATCGCGATCGCTGATCGCCGCGTAAATGGGGAATGATGCAAAATGCACAACGATAGTCACAACCTTCAGCTACGCGGACATAGGCAACAGCTTCATTGGTGGTGCGATATCGCGGTACGGTGTCATCAGCGATATAGGTAGGGACTTGAGTAACTTCTTTGACTCGTTCGCCTTTCTCGGCACGTTCAATTACATCAACAATTTTTTGATAGTCGCCAGTACCAACAAGGGCAACTGCTTCAGGAATTTCATCAAGTAGTTCTTGCTGAAAGTGTTGCGCCATACAGCCAGCGATGACGATACGCTTGCCCATATCGGCTAGCTCAACCAATGTCCTCACGGATTCTCGCCGCGCATCTTCGATAAAGCTACAGGTATTAACAATCACATAATCGGCTAGTTCTTCGTTGCTATCGACTTGATAGCCTGCTTGAACTAGTAATCCCAGCATGTGTTCAGTATCGACGCGGTTCTTTTCACAACCCAAGTGAGAGAAAGCGATTGTGGGTTTGACGGGTTGAACCAGATTGACCATATTTGTATTAACGCAATTTTTGGCGCACAAAATTTCAGACATCCTAGCTTAACAAAACTTAAGCACCATGCGATCGCAATGATTAAAACTTCAGCAATTTAAAACTCAGAATTTTCGATCATGGGCTTTGCATTGCTTTTAACTCTCTCAGCGCAGCTTGTGGAAGTAGCTTGAACTAGTTTTGCCGTGGGTCCTAAAGTAACATCTTGATAAAGGCGATCAAATTCCCTTTGAAAATGCGCTGCTACAATCTCATTTTGAATGACAATTAAAACTTCATCGTTCGTATGATTTGCGGCTTTTGTCCAGTTGTGTGAACCTGTAAGAATTAAATTGCGATCAAGAATCGCAAACTTATGATGCAAAGTATCTCCAGATACAAGATTGGGAATACCAACTGTTTTGATGGGTTGCTTCCATGCACTGCTTTTGCCTTTTTTACAATCTTGGGTGGATTGAAGTCCCCACATATCAAGAGTTGACGAATAATCTCGATAGGCAAATTGAGGCTCTACTAGTGCTCGAATTTGGACTTTTCCCTGTTGACGCTCTTCAAGAATTGTAGAAATAAATTCATCGGAATAGACAAATAGTGCCATATCAACATTTGTCTTAGTACCAGCGATCGCAGTAGCGATTAGTCCGCTACTGGTTTGCTCCCTTGCTGTATCTTCAGGATCTGGAGAGAACTTAAGTCGGATTTGCGCTCCGCCAACGATGAGATAATCAATTTTTCGAGAAGGCTTTTTTGTACCAAACAGACTGTCAGGTTTTCCATTTGGGCCATCTCCCCACATTAGGTTAAATTCTTTCTTAAATCTTGCGGCAAGTTCTTTGCTGTCTATACGAATAAGATTGTTCGCATTACCCCTAGTCTCAGGTCTAGTAAAGTCACCATGAATATCACTCATGGTCAAATTTGCAGAACCAAACAAAACTATTTGATCATCAATCACCATAAATTTATGGTGCATTAATCCACTACCTTTAGAGCCATCAGCAGTATCGTCCATCCAAGGCACATTGGTAATCTTGATTAGCCGTAAACCATCACTACGATCCAATTCATCTTCACTTAAGCGACCGTCGTTATCAATATCCGCAAACTTCTGAAATTCTTTGTACCGATCGCGATCACGAGGATTTAGCTTCTCAACTTGCTCAGGTGTATATTCGCTCCAAGCTCGACTATAGCTATTTTCGAGAATCAGTCGGACGTTCACGCCACGCAATTGTGCTTCAACAATTGCTTTAGCAATATTAGGTAAACGTAGTTCTTGAACAGCAATATCAAGACTAACTTTAGATTGACTAACATTGTCAATCATTACTCTTTCTAGATTGTCACCGAGACGTTCGATTTTTCGATATGGATCGGTATATCGAGATGCTTGATTTTGGTTGAAAAATACTTGAATGTTTGGGTTCTGTGGCAAAGTGGGAACAATCCCAGACTGAGAATTACAAGCATTTACCGCGATCGCAATCAGCGCGGTTATCCCGAAAATCAGTAGCCAGTAGCCTATGCGACGAGATAGAGATGCGAGTTTATAATTTATCTGCAAATAGGTCAAATAACCCATACAAGCAAGACTTCAAATTTTGCAATCCTAGTCTACAGCCCTTAGCAATAAAATCAAGTCTAAATAATTGGCGATTTAGTCAATTATTTAGCTAACTTGCCTTACTTTGCCTTGATCGATAGCTTGCATGACATACTCTAGGGCTTCATAGTCAGGATCAGTAATGTAGCCTTGCTCAGAAAGCTCAAGATTAATCATGTTTTCTAGCTCAGGAGTAAGACGTTTGACGAGAAGAGCACGGTTGACGAGATTTCTGATGACACTCTTGTTACTCATGATTTTTGTACTAGGGGTATAAGGATTAAATTAGAAAAGTAATAGGCTTTTAGGCAATGATGATTCCGCGCTTGAATTGGAAAATCGTCACTTCTTAATGACTATCTCTATACCAATTAGTTTCTCCTGAAATCAAAGATATAGATGTGATTTATACCTGTGGATAGATGTGACTCTCATATGTATATTTGAGTGCTCATAGTCACAAACCCTAAAAAAGACAAAGTACCCGCTATGCGGGCACTTTGTCTTTTTGGGGGGTGTGAGCTACTTAACTGCTTGCTCAAAACGTAATATTTCTAGCGATCGCTCACCATAGATTGACTCAATGTTTTCCTCGCAACAGGCGATCGCAAACTCATCTAGTTCTTCTGGCTCCACGCCAAACATGTCATAAAAGGTATCAGATTCCACTCGACAAAAGCGAGGTCTTTGATCATAGATAGTACAACTGCGATTAAGATGATCGAAGTTAATACACCAACCATCGCTACCCACCATACTTAAGTATTTTTGTAGCTCATCGGGGGTGAGGTAATCTGCTAGGTCAGGGCGTTCACTCGGATCGAGATGACAGCAAGCGCCACAACCGCTAATACATTGCCAAGTTGCCATTTCGTTAGTTTTTATAGTGAAAGAAAAGTTGGTGCGATGCACCAACTTTTCTTTCACTATAAAGTTAATTCATAACAATCTCGAATTAATTTATTCACGATTTGGGGGCTTTCATCGTGGGGGCAATGCCCTGCATTAATAAAATGCTCAGTAAGTGATGGATAAAACTCACGAAATTTTGCACTCCTAGCACGGGAATTCATCCAAGGATCACCTTCACCCCAAATTGTCATTAAGGGACAAGTCATCGTTCCCAACAACTCATCAACTTTTTTACCTTGTGGAGTACTAAATACTGAGGCAAAAACCTGTGCAGCCCCCTGATCGCAGGATGGACGATAAATATCCTCGACTAATTGATCGGTAACGGCAGATTGATCTAAATAGACTTTTTTGAGGGTGCTACGAATGCGCGATTTTTGGCGGACAAAGTTAAATAGTAATTGATTTGCCCAAGGCTGGCGCAAGAATGTCTGCAAGGCTGGGGTGATCGCCTTCTGGATAGGGTTTACTTTTTTAGCCCCAAGGGGATTAGTGTCTGTAAATGGTCCTGCACTATTGAGCAAGATCACTGCGGCAACTGATTGTGGATAATCAGCAGCTACACATAACGAAGAATAACCACCGAGGGAGTTGCCTGCAATTACGGTTGGACGTTGAATTTTTTCGGTAATAAAATCATGGAGCTGATCGCGCCAAAGATTGCCACTATATTGCCATGCAGGTTTTTGCGATCGCCCGAAGCCTAACAAGTCGATTGCATATACTTCAAAATCTTGACTAAGTTCAGAGATATTCTTACGCCAATGATCTGTTGAGGCTCCAAATCCATGCACTAAGAGCAGTGGCGGACGCTGAGGATTATTTCCTGCTTTGACAAAATATATTTTTTGTTCACGCCATAGCCAGTATTGACCAGCGATCGATTCAGTACTTGTTAAAACCATGAAAATTTAATAGCCACAAAAATAAGTAAAGAGAGCGCTAAGCGCTCTCTTTACTTATTTTAATCTTGATTTTTAGCTTTAGCCAAATCTACCGCTAATGTATTCCTCAGTGGCTACTTGTTTAGGGCTACTGAAGATAACTGATGTGCGATCAATTTCTACTAATTTGCCCATGCGCTTACCGCTATCACTAAGTTCGGTATTAAAGAATGCAGTCATATCAGCCGATCTCGATGCTTGTTGCATGTTGTGTGTAACGATGACTAGAGTAAACTTTTGCTTGAGTTCTTGCATTAGTTCTTCGATTCGCAGTGTTGATATCGGGTCAAGTGCTGAGCATGGCTCATCCATCAAGATTACCTGCGGCTCCACTGCGATCGCCCTGGCAATACATAGACGTTGTTGTTGACCGCCAGAAAGAGCTAAACCACTTTCTTTTAGCTTATCTTTAACTTCATCCCAAATGGCAGCTGATCTTAATGACTTCTCAACTAAGTCAGCCATGTCGTTTTTAGAGCCTTTAAATCCATTAATTCGGGGACCAAAAGCGATGTTTTCGTAAATTGATTTTGGAAATGGATTAGGGCGTTGAAACACCATCCCAATGTGACGACGAACTGCCACAGGATCGATTTTATCATCGTAAAGATTATGTCCGTTAAAGGTAATTGATCCTTTAACTCTTGCGCCCTCAATCAAATCATTGAGACGATTAAAACATCTCAAAATCGTACTTTTACCACAGCCAGAAGGCCCAATAAATGCGGTAATTTGATTTTTAAAGATTTCTAGGTTAACACCTGCAACTGCTGGTGAGTTGGAGCTATAGAAAACGTTAACGTCTTCAACCTTTAAAATTGCCTGATTCTCAGAAGAATTGCTGCTTAAGTTCATTGTAAAACCCCAAGTTTGATAAATTTAGCCTGCGAATAGCTTGAATTACTTTGCCCGACTGCGTAAAAAGATGGCAACTAAGTTCATGCCTAAAACTAGGGCTAAAAGCACGATGATACCTGCCGAAGCTAGTGTCTGAAATTCTGCCTTCGGATCTCCAACCCACTCATATATTTGGTATGGCAGAACGGAAAAGAAGTTATCATTTGACCATAATGTATCGGTAAATACATCTCCTATGTTACCACTGAACAAAGCTCCAAAGTTAATAGGAGAGGCTTTAGGATCAAATAAAACTGTACCAGCGCCAAGAACGACGATTGGAGCAGTTTCGCCTATACCTCTAGAAGTAGAGATAATTACCGCAGTTAAAATCCCAGGTAGAGCCGAAGGTAAAACGTGATGGCGAATCGTTTGCCACTTGGTTGCACCGACTCCATAAGAAGCTTGACGAACTGATTGTGGAACGGCGCGAATTGCTTCCCTAGAGATAACAATAACTGGCGGCAAAATTAGTAAAGTAATCGTCAAAATTCCTGTAACTAAGACAGCCCTACCGCTATAAAGACCACGCACAAATAGTCCTAAGCCTAATAACCCATAGATAATCGAGGGGATACCAGCCAAGTTATATATATTAAGTTCAATTAAATCTGACAACCAGTTTTTCTTGGCATATTCTTCCAAGTAAATTGCTGAGCAGACTCCAAGTGGGACTACCAACACCAACACATAGGTAAGCATCGCGATCGATCCCAGAATTGCAGCCTTATATCCCGACTCTTCAGGACGGCGAGATGGATATAGCTGTAATAGATCACCATTAAGGCGGCTAGAACCATCGCTAAAGACCTTATAAATTAAGAATGCGAGGACAATCAATCCAAGCCCTGTGGCAAAAATACAAAATGCAGAAAATACTTTGCCCCAGAACTGTCTGGATTCAAGCTTTGGCTCAAATTTTGATTCGCTAGATTGTCCGTCAATATTTTCTAAGATATCGATTCCGTTACTCATAGGTTTCTTGGAAGCGTTTGCTAATTTGCTTACTGATAATGTTGAGAAGAAGAGTGATTAGAAATAGCGTCATCCCAACTGCAAAAAGTGCTTGGTACTCTACACTGCCAACTCGTGAATCACCCTTGGCAACTTGAGCAATGTAGGCAGTCATTGTTCCAACTGTTTGTCTAGGATCGAGAGTTAATACTGGTCTTTGACCAGCAGCGATCGCAACGATCATCGTCTCACCCACTGCACGGGATATACCCAAAATTATGGCAGCACAAATGCCAGACAAAGCCGCAGGAAAAACAATACCAGTTGCCACTTCCTTTTTTGTCGAGCCAAGCCCATAGGCTGCTTCACGAAGAGAATTTGGAACGGCTTTCATCGAATCAGTACTAATTGAAGCGATCGTTGGGACAATCATCACGCCCATGATCAATCCTGCGCTGAGAGCATTAAATCCTTGCAAACCAGGAATCAGCTTCGCTAAAATTGGGGTAACAAATGTCAACGCAAAGTATCCATATACAACTGTAGGTACTCCAGCTAACAACTCAATAATCGGACGCAAAAATTTACTCAATCTTGGTGATGCATATTCTGAAAGGTAAACAGCAGTTGCCAGTCCTAGAGGGGTTGCTACTAACATGGCAATTAGAGCTACCATCAATGTGCCATTAACCGTTGGCCAAACGCAAAATCCCTTGTCAGCAAATTGGGGTGTCCAACTACAGCTATAGTTGCCATTTTCTAAAGTCTTACCAAATAGAAATTCACCAATGCTAGCCTTGCCGAAAAAGCTAACTGTTTCTGAGGCAAGTACATAGATGATCGCAACTGTAGTCATTACAGATACGAAAGCACAAAAAAGCAACGCATATCCGATCGCACTCTCTTTAATATTGCGATCGCGGCGTTGATAAAGGTCAAGATCTTCGGTAGTTTCAGGACTTGTCATAAATTTTTTTCATCAAGTACATCAAAAGTCAAAGCCCTGCATAGGTAGTTAAGCAAAATTAAATATAAAAACCTAAAAACTGTACCGCCCGCGCAGCGGGCGGTACAGTTTTTGGCTTGGATTTTTAGATGCTAGGAGGGCTTAGCTCAAAACTAACTTGAAATTATTTCAAGTCTTTTGCAAGCAATTCAGCTACGGAAACGCCAGCAGGAGCGTCCATGAAGGTTGTGCCTGTTTTAACAGTACTCAAACGTTCAAGGATCTTGGGTACAGCGTCGCTAGGAAGTGGCACATAACCTACTTCTTTAACTACTTTAAGATCTTTGAAGTAGTAATCAGCAAAAGCCTTGACTTCAGGACGTGCTAGAGCTTTCTTGCTCACATAGATGAATAGAGGACGAGACAACGGAGCATATTTGCCAGAGTTAATATTCTCAGCAGTAGGAGCAACACAGCCCTTTCCACCATCAACTTCGATAGCAGTCAACTTCTTAGCATTTTCTTCATAGTAAGAAACTCCAAAGAAGCCAATTGCACCCTTGCTACCTTGAACACCCTTAACGGTGATGTTGTCATCTTCACTGGGTTGATAATCCTTACGGATCACCTTAGACTTTTTATTGACTGCTTCGGTAAAGTAGTCAAATGTGCCTGAATCAGCACCTGCTCCAAAGAGGGCAATGGGTTCTTTGGGGAAATCAGGGCGAACTTGATCCCAAGTTGTGATTTTGCCTTCTGAGTCAGGGCTCCACATGGTGTTGAGTTCAGCAACAGTTAGGCACTTAGCCCAAGTATTTTCTTTGTTAACAACTACAGTTAGACCATCAACAGCAACAGGTAGTTCAACAAACTCTACGTTGTTCTTCTTACAATCTTCAGCTTCTTTAGCTTTGATTGGACGAGAAGCATTAGCAATATCAATATCTCCAGCACAGAATTTCTTAAATCCACCGCCAGTACCGCTTGTACCAACTGGAACCTTTACGCCTGGGTTTGATTTTGCGAAGTCTTCAGCAACAGCCTTGCTGATTGGGGCAACGGTGCTAGAACCATCAATGGTAATGTTGCCAGATAGATTAGATGGTGCCTTTGCAGGTTCTTTAGTAGGCTCAGTAGCTGCCGTGGTCTTTGTTGCTGCTGGGCTAGTTGCACCAGTTGTGGGGGTGGTGCTGCTACCGCTACAGGATGCTAGCGCTGTGGCAAGTGTAACACCAGCTACAAACTTGACTACACTACAATTGATACTCTTTTTAGACATCATAGAAATCTTACTGTGATTATATCTGTTACGGTTTACTAGGCATTTAAACTAGACATGATCGATACTAAACTGCTTACGTCAACGCAAGGTTAAGGAACGTTAAAGATGCAGTTAAGTTTAGTTTGCCAAAAAGTTTTTACGTCAGGATTAATTAACAAAACAGAGAAGAGCATATGGCTTTGAACACTCTATCTGTAATGAATGTAAGTCTTGCTCAGATAATAAACCCCAAACACCAAAATACTATTAACATTGGCACAACTTCCCATCCTAGAATTGAGGTGCGGCGCAAAGCGCCACACCTCAATTCTAGGATGGGAAGTTGGTGGCTACTTAGCAATTCACAAAATGGCATAGCAATTTTATGAATTACTATAAAAATCGAATAAATAGTGTTGCGAGGCAAAGCAGCGCACCACTATTTATTCGATTTTTATAGCGTAAATAAGTTCTCATGGGTGATGCGTTATTCATTAAAAATATGGATAAATACCTACGTGTACTTACGTGACGGTTTTCCGTCTAGCGTCAAAGATTAACACCATAAAAAAAATTTTGTAGAATGTTAGGTATTATTGGTCGCGGAAATAGCTATGAGAGACTCAAATAAAAAATCTCGTTACAAGCAACCTTTGATTTATGCTTCGATGCTGCTGCTAGGTGTCGTCTTGGGAGCTTGGGCGGTTGTGTCTGGAGTACGATCGCCAAATACAACAGTAGTTACACCTGTGACTCAAGTTGCAACGATCTCGCCAGCGATCGCACAGGATAGCTACAGAGTGAAATCAATCACAGTCCCCCGTAATTACGTCGTAGAGGCGGTTAATCGCACAGGTCCAGCGGTGGTCAGAATCAACGCTTCACGGACTGTCGCTAGTAATCAACAAATTCCTCAGGAATTTTTAGAAGATCCCATGTTCCGCCAGTTTTTTGGCGATCAACTACGACGGATGCCTAAAGAGCGGACTGAACGCGGAACTGGTTCAGGATTTATCATCAACAAAGAGGGCGACATCATCACCAATGCCCATGTAGTCAGTGGTGCTGACAAAGTGACTGTAATTCTTAAAGATGGTCGCCAAATCGAAGGTAAGGTCTTAGGTAGTGATGAACTTACGGATATTGCTGTTGTTCAAGTTAAGCCTGATAATTTGCCTACTGTGAGCATCGGTAGCTCCCAAAATTTGCAGCCAGGTGACTGGGCGATCGCGATCGGTAATCCTCTTGGTTTAGACAATACCGTTACAGCAGGAATCATCAGTGCGATCGGGCGTAAGAGCGGTCAAATTGGAGTCGATAAGCGAGTTAGCTTCATTCAAACTGATGCTGCAATTAATCCTGGTAACTCAGGTGGTCCATTGCTCAATCAAAATGGTGAAGTGATTGGTGTAAACACCGCAATTATTCAAGGTGCACAGGGGCTAGGTTTTGCAATTCCAATCGAAACAGCTCAGCGAATTGCTAAGCAGATAATTGAGAAGGGTACAGTCAGCCGAGCCTATCTTGGTATTCAGATGGTGACAGTTGATGCAAATGTCAAGAAACAAGTTAATCAAGACACTGAGTTTGGCATTAAAATCTCTGAAGATAAAGGTGTTCTAATTACCAGAGTTGTTGATGATTCGCCTGCGGCAAAGGCAGGTGCTAAGCGCGGTGATGTCATCACCAAGTTTAACGATAAGGAAATCTTGACAGCAGATCAAGTCACGCAATTAGTGGAAGATCGTGCTGTTGGTGACAAGATTAATATGGAAGTTAAACGCAATGGTCAAACCATAGCGTTAAGTGTGGAAACTGCTCAGTTCCCACAAAAATTCCCTAATTAAGTAACTCGTCAAAACCGAAAAAAACTGTACCGCCCGCGCAGCGGGCGGTACAGTTTTTTTGGTTTTATATTTGATTTTGCTGAGTGACTTATATAGCAACGTAAGAGATAGATAGGACAATTCAAAACTCAAAAGATGGCAGAGCAAAGCTCTGCCATCTTTTGGGTTTTATGTCCTGAGCAAAGCTTACATTGCTATACCAATTCACAAAAATGTGACAACACTTCCTTGAATTACAAACCAAGCCCTGTAAGGGTTTTAAAAGTACAAAGCTGAGAAACCAATATTGATAATTTCCGAATCTTTTGAATAACTATGACACATCAAGCAATCCAAGAACTATTTAAGCAAGGGTACAACCAAGCTAGTTGGAAACAGTTTTTGGGTGAAGTATTTGCTAATGCTCAGTTATTATCGAACCCTGAGATCCTGACAGATATCGACACGCAGGTGGCTGCAGCTGCTCAAAAACTGGGGTTTATTAGTCTTGATGAAAATGGGGTGGAGCGACAAATTGCGGTGTATGAGGTGATGCTAGCGGATGGGATTATTTTAGAGCGTAATCGAGTGGGGTTGCGGAATGTGTTGAGGAAGTATTGGCACGATATTGATGCGGCTTTTATTGTTTATCATTGTCCTGAGTCTCGGAAATGGCGCTTGACTTATGTTTCGGAATTGATGGGGTTTGGGGCGGATGGGGAGTTTGTGGAGATAAAGACGGAACCGAAGCGCTATACCTATGTTTTGGGTGAGGGGGAGACGGTACGGACGGCGGTGAGTCGTTTTCAGAAGATTCAGGAGAAGGGGCGCGGGGTTAGTTTAGATGATGTGAAGGATGTCTTCTCGGTGGAGAAGCTTTCCAAGATGTTTTTTGATGAATACAAGAAGCATTATGAGGCTTTTTGTAAGTATATGGTTGCTGATCCTTTTAGTTCTCAGACAATTTTTAAGGGCGATGAGAAGGGGATTCGGGATTTTAGTAAGAAGTTGTTGGGGCGGATTGTGTTTTTGTATTTCATCCAGAAGAAGGGTTGGCTGGGTGTGAAGGTTGGGGATGCTTGGGGGAAGGGGAATTTTAATTTTTTGACGGAGTTGTTTAAACGTAATCGGACGCTTTTTTATCAGGAGTTATTGTCGCCGCTATTTTTTGATACGTTGAATAGTAAGCGTGCTGATGATGTGATTGAGTTGGTTGCGGGTGAGCCTTGCAGAATTCCCTATCTAAATGGTGGTTTGTTTGAGGAAGATGATCCGCAGCATCGGCATTTGGTGTTTCCTGTAAATTTATTTGAGAATCTGTTTGAGTTTTTCAATCAATACAATTTCACGATCTATGAGGATGATCCGAATGATCATACTGTGGCAGTTGATCCTGAGATGTTGGGGCATATTTTTGAGAATCTGTTGGAGGACAATAAGGATAAGGGGGCGTTTTATACGCCGAAAGAGATTGTGCATTATATGTGTCAGGAGAGTTTGATCGAGTATCTGACGACTTGGTTTGAGAATAATGGTTATAAAGTGGTGGGTTTTGTCACTATTGCTAAGCCTAAACAACCGAGTTTGCTTTCTGAGAATACGGTGCGGGAGAGTCAGTTAGAGTTAGAAGTGCCTGTGGAGGCTGAGTCTAATGCTAAACAGATTAATCGTGTTTTGATTGAGAAGTTACTCAAAAAGACTTTGAGTGATGATGAGAGGTTTTTGGTTGGCGGCTATGCGGATAAGTTTAATGTGGCGTTGGATGCGGTGAAAATTTGTGATCCTGCGATCGGTTCGGGGGCGTTTCCGATGGGGTTGTTGCATGAGATTTTTACGGCGAAGCAGACTTTGTATGGGATTGTGCATGGGAATACAAATGGGTTTGCGGCTTCGGATGTGAAGTTAAATATTATTCAGAATAGTATTTATGGTGTGGATATTGAGCGCGGGGCGGTGGATATTGCGCGGTTGCGGTTTTGGTTGAGTCTGATTGTGGATGAGATTGAGCCGAAGCCTTTGCCAAATCTGGATTATAAGATTGTGGTGGGGAATAGTTTGGTGAGTAAGTTGGATGATCAGGTGATTGATCTGGATTGGGGGATGAAGGGAACTAAGCAGACAAATATTCTCTATGATGTGTCGAAGCCTGAGAGGATTTTGCGGTCTATCAGTGGGAAACAACGGGAATTTTTTAGCCCTGACAGCAATAAGAAGCTGTTGTCATCAGAGATTCGGGCTCTCAAGATTGATTTGTTAATCAGTCAGTTGGAGTTGATGGTTAAGGATCGCGGGTTGGAGGCTGCGCCGATTGGTACAGGCAAAAAGTTAGCGGAAGAAACCAAGAAGCATTTGCAAACGCTTGGCTGGAAAAGTACGATCTCTCAGTTAAGGAGGTTACGGGTTAAGCGTGATGGGGTGCTTAACTTTTTTGATTGGAAGTTGGATTTTCCAGAGGTAATGAATCCGTATCTATTTGAAGAAAATAGTCCAGAAATTAAAACCGCCAACAAACAAATTGATTCTTTAAATGATCAAATCGACGCTGTAAATTTACATTTAAGTCAAAATGAAATCAATCTTCATTTAGTCCATTTACAAGCCAATGTTGCTCAAAATCAAATTGCAATTATTAAACAACAACTTCTAGAAATTGAATCTCAAATCAGTATTGTGTATAGCAAATTAAATAATATTAATAGCAATATAGTTAAAGAGCTTGACTTGAGCTTTGCTTATAATGTGCAAAGTATAAACAAAAGTATCGATGAAATCAATAAAAGAATAAAACTAATTAATCCTCGAATTGAAAAGCAAAATCCTTCACTTGGATTTGACATTGTGATTGGGAATCCACCTTACGGAGCTAACCTATCTTCAGAAGAAAAAAAGCATTTTAGCGAAAACTATAAACATCAAAATTATCAGCTAGATACTTATTTACTTTTTATGGAAAGAAGTTTTGAATTGATGAAAATTAATGCAGTTAACTCCTTAATAATTCCTAATACTTGGTTGATCAACTTAAAACTACAAAAAATTAGACTACTTATTGTACAAGACAATACGGTATTAAATATTGTTCATTATCATAGGAATGTTTTTGAAAATGTGGTGGTAGATACGCAAGTTGTTATTCTTAAAAAGGAAACAAGCGATAATCATTTAGTCAATATTTTTGAATACAATAAAAATATTGAAAATCCAATAAAAACAAAAATTAATCAAGAAAAATGGAAGCTATTATTAGGACAGCCTATTAATATTTTTATAGATAAAAATGCACAACAAGTTATCAATCTTCTAAAAAGAAATAGCAAACTATTAAGTGAAGTTTGCATTATTGTAATTGGGATGAAACCATATCAAGTTGGCAAAGGAAATCCAAAGCAAACAAGAGAAATGGTTAATAGTAGGATTTTTGATGGTGAATTTAAACTTGATGAAACATATAGACCCCTTTTAAGAGGGAAAGACATTAATAAATATACTACTTTGTGGGATAAAAAAAGATGGATTAAATATGGAGATCATTTAGCTGAACCACGCTACAGTGCAAATTTTGATTTGGCTGAAAAGATTGTAATAAGACAAACTTCTGACTGTTTAATAGCCACGTTAGACAATCAAAAATTTGTATGTATGAACAATCTACATATTGTCAATGCAAAAGATAATTCATACAGTCTAAAGTATATTTTGGCTATCATTAATTCTAAGCTGATGAATTTTTACTATGAGACACTTAACCCAGAAAAAGGTGAAGCTTTAGCCGAAGTAAAAAAACAGAATGTAGAAAAACTTTTAATAAAAATTGCTGACAATAAAGCTCAATCAGTATTTATAAAGAATGTCGATAAAATCTTATCCCTAAAATCTGAAGGCAAAGATACCACTGCATTAGAACAACAAATAGACAACCTCGTTTACAAACTTTACGAACTCACCTATCAAGAAGTCAAGATCATTGATCCAGAATTTAAGCTCACAGAATCAGAATATGAAGAAATTAAAATAGAGTAGAGTCCAAAAAATTTAGAAGCAAAAAATACAATAGGAGCAAAACTATGTCAGACAAAGACCAACTAATTAGAGAACTTGACCAAGCCCCAGACTTTTTAGTACGCGAAGTTTTAAACTTTTTACTATTCATCAAAACTCGAACCAATCAAATCCCTAACCAAGAACCTATTAAAAAAACCAAAGAATCCAATATTCCAGATTTTTTGAGCTTTATCGATCAAGTTAACTCCGAAATACCAACAGAAACTAATATTCCCAAAGACCTTGCCAAAAATCTAGATCATTATCTATACGGTAGCCCCAAAGAATTTGAAGCATGAAAAAAGTATTTGCAGATACAGGCTATTGGATTGCCCTACTCAACCCCGACGATGACCTACATCAAAAAGCCCGACAAATATCAGTTACCTTAATCTCAACCCCCATAGTTACCAGTGAAATGGTATTTACTGAACTTCTCAACGCCTTCTCTGGCAAAGGTAAATCCTATCGACAAAAAGCCGTTAGATTTATCAAACACGCCTTTACAAATCCTGAAATCGAAGTGGTTTTGCAGACTGACGCACTATTTCAAAATGCTCTTGAGCTATACGATCAACGTCCCGATCAAGCTTGGAGTCATACAGATTGCACATCATTTCAAATCATGCAGCAACAAAATATATTAGAAGTGATCGCCTATGATAAACATTTTGAACAAGCAGGATTTATAGCCTTGCTGAGATAAATCGAAGAAGTTTACCTATGCTGATACGAGTGAATTAGAAAAGGCGATTAATAATTTAGTTTACAAAAAAGATGGCTATGCCTATGGCTAGGCTAAGCCAAGCTAGAAAACAGATGCGCGTTAATTTAAGAGCATGTGAAATTTTAGGTGCAGCGATCGCTTCAATCGCATCTCCCAATAACGGCTTGTATTTGATAAGCCCACGGTAGCGATTTGCACCTCCTAGCTGAACTCGCAAAATTGCCGCATACACACATTCACTCCATCCAGAATTGGGACTAGGATCTTGCTTAGCATCGCGATCGCAAATTTGCCAAACATAAATGGGCTTTCCTGAAAGTAAGGCTAAAGTAATAACCGTTAATCGACAGGGCAACCAAGTCAGTACATCATCGGTTTTGGCGCTAAACCAACCTAGATCGGTATAGGGAGCTTCGCGATAACCAACCATTGAATCGAGAGTACTAGATGCTTTGTAGGCGATCGCTAAAACTACGCCACCATAATCAAACAATGCTGAGCCAATCAAGGCATAAAACAATGGCGATGTAACAGCATCGATCGCATTTTCGGTCACAGTTTCCAGCACAGCTCGTAAAATTTCTAATTCTGTCAAATCTTCCGTATCGCGCCCTACATAACGACTTAACTCTTGGCGAGCTTTTTCAATATTTCCAGTTTGCAACACAGCTAACACTGACTCGGCAGCATCTCGGAGACTTCTTCCCGCAAAACAGGCGGCTAGGAAAATACTGGAAACAGCGATCGCAAAAATAGGATGAATTTTTGCGGCTACCAACACGATTAACCAAGCGATGATTCCACTTCCTAAAATCATGCTAGTTCCTAAAACTGTACCTACCATTTTCATAATTAGGGGCGAAAAGCGAGGAATACAAGTGCTAGAAGCAGGATCTTTGATCAGTACCAAATCAGTAAATTGCGAGATGAACCACCCCATAACTTGCACAGGATGCAGCCAATGAGCAGGATCGCCAATTAAACGATCGAGGCTTGCCGCGAAAATTAAAATCAGAAAGTTGGGAGATAGCTCTAGCACAGGAATTCGATGATAAGTTTAGTAGGGGCGTTGCCCCTACTAAACTTATCATCGATATTATGAAAGCCATATCTGTTTTGGGAACTTCATCTAATGCTGGCAAAAGCTGGATGGTTACTGCATTAGGGGCATGGCTCAGACGAAATGGAGTAAAAGTTGCTCCATTTAAAGCCCAAAATATGTCAAATAATTCCTATGTAACCTTGGAAGAGGGAGAAATAGGAAGAGCGCAAGCAGTACAAGCGATCGCCTGTGGGATGCGTCCAATTGTAGAAATGAATCCAATTTTATTAAAGCCATCGGGAAATGGAACTTCGCAATTAGTTCTATTAGGTGAGGCTCGTCAACATATAGCGGCAGTTGATTATTATCAGCATATCGAAACACTCTGGGAGACTGTGCGTGATTCTCTCGAATATTGGCGTGATCGCTGTGATGTTTTGCTACTAGAAGGTGCTGGCAGCCCTGTAGAACTTAATCTCATGCATCGCGATCTTGTGAATTTACGCCCGATTGTTCATTTGCAAGGGCGATGGATTCTTGTTGGCGATATTGAGAAGGGAGGCGTATTTGCTCAAATAATTGGGACGCATCAGCTTTTACCTGAAACTGCTAGGGAGTTAGGATTAGGGTTTATTGTTAACAAATTTCGTGGAGATTTAAGACTGTTTAGTGATGCTGAGAAACACTTTCGCGATCATATGCCGCATCTTCCCTATTTAGGTGTGCTTCCCTATGCTTCAGATCTACAACCTGAGAGCGAAGACAGTCTATGTAGCGAAGCGGAAGCTAAAGGTCAGGGTGCAAAGGTTGCGTGGATTAGATTTCCGCATTTGTCTAATTCTCAAGATAGTCAGCCTTGGCAATTAGATTTAGGAATAGAGATAGTTTGGGCAAAAAACATTGCGGACTTAGCCAATGCAAAGATCATTATTCTCCCTGGCAGTAAAAACACTCTCAGCGATCTGCAATGGTTAAAAACGTCAGGATTAGCAGATGCAATTCTTACTGCACATCGTCGCGGTGTGCCGATAGTTGGGATTTGCGGCGGTTATCAGATGTTGGGTAAATATCTATGCGATCGCGAAGGTGTGGCTGGTTCATTAGGAGAAGTAGAAGGTTTGGGACTATTACCAATTAGCACTGAATTTATGGCAACCAAACAGGTGCGTCAAGTACAGGCTGTCTGGAAATCAAATCAATCTACTGACAAATGGATGACCTATGAGATTCATATGGGAGTTACCAAATTAATTGAGTCAAATGAATCTTTGCAAATTCAACCTTTATTACAAGTACAATGCGATCGCGAGTTTCGTGGTGAAGGAATGCAATGCGATCGGGTATGGGGAAGTTATTTGCATGGTTTATTTGAATCTGTTGCTGTACGCCAAGCTTTAACCAGATTGGCAAATATTCCTGAACATCAGCCAGACTCTATCTCTTGGCAAGATCATCAACAAAAGCTTTATAATGACATGGCAGGCTTACTAGAAACACATCTAGACCTTACTGCAATTCGTCGATATCTCGATATCTAGCATGTATAGCTTTTATCAATTTAGTGGAAACAGAGAGTTGCGGTGCTTTGCGCCGTAACTCTCTGTTATTTTTTGACTCAGAAGATCAGAAGATTTTAGTTAAAAGTGTCGCTTTGCAACACTTTTAACTAAAATCTTGGTTGCCCTGTTAGCGCAAAGCACTGTAAGTGTCTTGAAGCATGATATTTTAGCTTGAGATGCTTAGATACATAGTCCTAAAAAAAAACATGCTGCTTGAAGTCGAAAACTTGACTGTTCGTTATGGCAATGCAGAACCTGCGGTCGATCGCGTTACTTTTCATTTGCAAGCAGGTGAAGCGCTAGGATTAATCGGCGAAAGCGGCTGTGGCAAATCGACGATTGGGCGATCGCTAATTAAGCTATTACCCCAATATGCCAGCATTGAAGGGACAATCTGTGTCGATGGCGAAGCGATCGCTGAGAAAAAAGATGGCACATGGCGCGGTGAAAAAGTCGGATTAATATTTCAAGATCCGATGACAAGGCTCGATCCACTCATGAGCATAGAGGCGCATGGTTTAGAAGTATTAGCATCTCATTATCCTAAGCTCTCAGCCAAATCTGCTCAACAACGGCTAAAAGATGCGCTTAAAGCTGTTCGTATCGATCCATCCCGAGCTAAGCAATATCCCCATGAATTTAGTGGTGGGATGCGTCAGAGAGTCGCGATCGCCCTTTCATTACTGCTGAATCCTGTTTTATTAATAGCCGATGAACCAACCACTAGTCTTGATGTCACAGTTGCCACAGATATTCTCAAAGAACTAACTGAGCTTCGTAAAAGCCGTTCGATGGGCTTACTGCTAGTCACCCACGATCTTGGGATGGTTGCTGAATATTGCGATCACATTGCAGTTATGTATAACGGAGTGATTGTAG
The DNA here is from genome assembly GCA_020404895.1 of Pseudanabaena sp. M085S1SP2A07QC. Classification (GTDB taxonomy): domain Bacteria; phylum Cyanobacteriota; class Cyanobacteriia; order Pseudanabaenales; family Pseudanabaenaceae; genus Pseudanabaena. Next base: position 81,136 of record JADBWK010000064.1, read on the forward strand.
AGACAGGATCGGTTGAAGAAATTTTCCGTTCCCCGCAACATCCCTATACACAAAGCTTATTAGCATCTGTTCTCCATTTTCATCCCGAAGAGTTAGCTTCTAATCAAGATTTTCAGGATATTTCTGAAGTACAAAATCAGGAAGTTCGCGAAGATATCCCAAAAGATATTCCAGAAAATTTTCTGGAAGAGAACCAAGATTCTGGAGAAACTAATGCAATTGCAAAAGTCCAAGTCACCCAAAAATCAGCAACAAGAGTAATGCTCTATGTTAGCAATCTGAAAAAGCATTATGTCACTGGAGGCAATCCGCTAACACGATTTATTGATCCTTCAATTGGTTTAGTCAAGGCAGTTGATGGCGTTGACTTGGAAATAATCTCAGGAGAAACTTTTGGCATTATTGGCGAAAGTGGCTCAGGCAAGAGCACGACAGGGCGAGCAATTTTGCAATTGATCAAACCCGATCGCGGTTCAGTGCGGTTTAATAGCGTAGAACTAACTAGACTAAAGGGCGAACAACTACGCCAAATGCGATCGCAGATGCAGATGATTTTCCAAGATCCGCGTGCTTGCTTTAGTCCTTATATGTCGGTCTTTCATAGCGTTGCCGATCCGTTGCTGATTCATAAATTTGAACCTAATCTTGAATCTGCTCGCGAAAAAGTATATGCAATTCTCGAAAAAGTAGGACTGAAATCACAATTAGCCGAGCGCTATCCTTCAGATTTGTCAGGAGGGCAATTGCAACGAGTGGCGATTGCCCGTGCTTTAATTACTAACCCGAAATTGGTCATTTGTGATGAACCTGTGAGTATGCTCGATGCTTCGATTCAGAGCCAAGTTTTGCAGTTAATGCGCGATCTTAAAGAGGAATTTAAGCTAACTTATATCTTCATTACCCATGATCTCGCTGTTGCTCAATTTTTCTGCGATCGCATTGCCGTGATGCGTGGAGGTAAAATTGTAGAGCAGGGCAGTACTGTAGAAGTGTTGACCAATCCTCGACATGAATATACCAAGGCTTTGATTGCTTCAATTCCACGCATTCCTTACATCAATAGCTAAAAGTTAGGAATTCCCAAAAGCTGTGGCGCACGCTGCCGAGTGTGCCACAGCTTTTAAATCCCTGATTTTTATTGGATATTATTTACAAAAAAAGCAACAATGCCCGATTCTTCAAGAAAATCATTCCTTGATTCACACTTTCTTAATCCTGATCACTCTAATCTCGAAGACATCCGTAAGTTAGGATATGCCTTTGTTGATCTGATTGTGGATTCAGTTTTGGATACTCAAAATCAGCCCTTTGTGACAGATGAATCTGCTTTTGATATTCTTATTCCTGATCAAGGACAAGAGCTTTCAGAATTGCTGTCAGAAGTGCGATCGCAGATTTTGCCTCGTACTGTCAACTTCCAAAATCCTCGCTATATGGGACATATGGACAGTGTTCCTACTGCAATTACAATCTGGGCTGATGCTCTAGTTTCAGCGATTAACAACAACATGCTGAGCTATGAACTCGCTCCCGTATTTACAGAAATGGAAGCACAATTGATGCAATGGTTCGGTAATATCTTTGGAATGGGAACTAATTGTTTTGGCACACTTACGGCTGGTGGCAGCCTTGCTAATATTACAGGACTATTATTAGCGAGAAACTGGAAACAGCCACAGAGCAAGAAAACAGGAAATTCCAGCGATTTAGTTGCATTCGTTTCTGATGCTGCACATACTTCTTTTGAGAAGGCGATGAATGTAATCGGAGTTGGCAAAGAGAACTTAGTGCGAGTACCAACTAACTATCGTGGCGAAATCATTTTAGAAGAATTAGAATCTGCTATTCAGAAGTCTATTCAGGAAAGGAAAAAACCCTTCTTTGTGGCTGCGATCGCAGGCACGACTGTAACAGGAGCAATTGATCCAATTCAATCGGTAGGTGAAATTGCTAAACGTTATGATTGTTGGTTTCATATTGATGCGGCTTATGGCGGTGCAGGCATTTTTACACCAAAACTGCAACCACTATTTCAAGGTTGTGAACTTGCGGACTCCATGACCTTTAATCCGCAAAAGTGGCTATGGGTAGCGCGAACCTGTGCGATGCTAATCGTGAAAGATAAGCAGCATCTCGTTGATGGCTTTGACGGGGAACTTCCCTATATGGATGCTCACACGCTTAACTTCGGAAATCTCAATTTGCAGGGAACCAGACGTACCGATAGCCTTAAGTTATGGATGGCTTTGAAAGCGATGGGAATTTCAGGTTGTCGTTATCTTGTGGAGCGATCGCTTGATCTATCTAATCATCTGTGTCAATGGGTTGAGGAATCGCCCGAATTAGATCTGGTCTGCGAACCAACTTTAAATATTATTTGCATCAAATCTAACGATCCGCAGCTTAGTAGTGCTGCTCTGCGCCAGCAATGGATAGATGAAGGTAAATTATGGCTGTCGCTGCCACTCTGGAAAGGCGATCGCATTCTCAAAGCTGTAGTTTTACATCCCTACGCAAGTCAGTAGCCCCCATAGCCGTGCACGAATCAAAATAAAAGTGACGGCGCAAAGCGCCATCACTTTTATTTTGATTATTTGGTAGCCAGATGCTGAAGCAATGCTTGGCGCATGATTTCAATAGGGACAGTTTGGTCTAACCAAAACTCTAGCCCAATTGCACCCTGATTAATTAGCATTTCTAAACCATCTATTGCTTTAAGTCCTCTTGCTGCTGCTATTTGCAAAAACTTGGTGGGACGTGGCGTATAAATTAGATCATAGGCGATCGCATGATCAGGCAATAAGTTCATTTCCGCTTCAGAAATAGGTGTATTTGGATCGCTTGCCATCCCGATCGGCGTGGCATTAATGACGATTCCTGCAACCTCTAGCAAGTGGGGTATTGAGACCCAAGGATGTATCCGCAGATTGTAATCATGGAGTTGGCTAGTCATTGCTCCATGAAATTTTTTCATCTTTTTGGGATCTCGCCCCACTACATGAATTACCGAACAGCCCAATTCCAAGCAAGCAGCAACTACTGCCTTAGCTGCTCCACCACTACCAAGGATCACAGCAGGCGTATTTGCCCAATCACAGCTAAGTTTCTTGAGTGGCTCTAAGAAGCCTGCCACATCTGTATTTGTGCCAACCCATCGTTCGCCAACTCGCTTCACCGTATTGACTGCACCAACGGCTTTAGCGATCGGCAAGACTTCATCAAGTAGCGGCATCACTTCAACTTTATGAGGGATTGTCAGGTTAAAGCCTTGCACTGATTGAACTGCTTTTAAACCTGCGATCGCCGCAGGTAATTGCTCCACAGGTATCGGAAAAGGCACATACACATAGTCCACTCCCATCGATGCGATCGCGGCATTATGCATCACAGGCGAAAGACTATGACTGACAGGAAACCCCATCACTCCTAAAATTTTAGTTGTCCCTAAGATGCGCCCGCTCATAGTTGCTTACCTCACGTAATTAAAAAACTATGACACAAATGTAATGCGAAACTAAACAATACAACATCCCAAAATTCTCACGACTAGCCAATCAAGCTATCGCACAAAGCTTTGATCTTGTATCAATAAGGCTGCATCTAGCCTAAGTAGGAAATATCAAGCAGATGATCTTCTGCTCCTTTACTTAATGCCCAACGGATTGTCGTAAAGAACCTCGGATAGTTCTCTTTTCCATTATCAAAATATTCTGAGGCAACTTGCTTTTCGATTACAGTCGGATCAATTATCCCGTCATCATAAAAGTCAAGTTCTTCTTCTATTTTCTTAATTACTGCCAATCTCAGTGTTTTCAATCGCTCAACATTCAGCCTTAATGTTTGAATAGTGAATTGAGCAAATGCAACTGGAATACCCTCTTTCTCACAATTAGCTTCATCGGGTAAAATTTCACCATCTTCTCTCTTAAAGCGAAATAATCTTGATGCGGGTAGCTCTAGGAGATTTAATAAACGCCCATCAGGAACAAAATTAGCTTTGGCTTTACCACAACAGGGATATTTGTGAGGTAATTGCGAATTATCAACATTTTCATCCTCAATAGCTCCTGGTGGAATACATACAGCTAACATATTTTGCCAATCTAGATCGTAATTTTCCTCATAGTTATTAACTTTTGATTGTTCACAGGGAATAAAATGCTCAACCGAACAAAATTTTTCTCGAATATAGGTTTCACAGTAACCGTCCAAGGGGGGTACGAATTTGGTGCGTTTCAGGCTCATCAAATGACCTAAATCAAGACAAATCAGCGTTATTGCATCTATAGACGAAGAATCAAAAACTTGCAGTCCTCCAATAGAATCAAATGTGTCACAATTCCAAAGACGTAGAAAACCACTTTCATCGCCACTAGCAAATACATTGTCATAAAAGCTAGAAGACAAAGAGGTGATTTTCTTTTTGTGACCTCCACTAGATATCGATGTTTTACCACCACCTTTTATATCGAACAATGTAGGATTTAAAGTATTGTCACTAGCATTGATTACCCATTTAAAGTCTTTAGATACGGCAATCAATCCACCTCCACCTTCATAAATTAAAGTTTCAGACTCGTCAAAAAAATTGAAAGACTTTAAAAAACAAGAACGAATAGACATAGGTATCCCGATTTCAAATCATAATTGACTTGTGCTAAAGGTCAAATTTGTTATGTAAAGAAACCTTACACAATTTAATAATTATTTCAAATCATGGCTATTCAGAATAGCTACGCTTGAGGTTCTTTATAAAATCAATTGATGAGTCTCTAATGGCTATTTTTTCATCTTCAGTTTTGTTTTCATAAGTACTAATCATTATTGACACCCTGCCATTCTCTATAAAGCTGTGCCGATGCTGATCGACAAAATTCCAGTACAGATAATTAAAGGGACAAGCAGAGCTACCTGTTTTTTTCTTCACATCATAGGTACATTGTGAGCAGCAATTACTCATTTTGTTAATGTAATTACCCCCTGATACATAGGGTTTGGATGCAAGTATGCCACCATCAGCAAAAGTAGACATACCCAGAACATTAGGAAGCTCAACCCATTCGTAGGCATCGACATAGGCAAGCCAAAACCAGTAATTTAGCTGACGCGGATCTGTATTTGTGAGGTTGCTAAAATTACTTAAAACCATCAGTCTCTGAATATGATGTGAATAGCCGTAATTTAGAACATTAGTGACAGCATCTTTTAGACAGATTAAATCGGTATTAGCATCCCAATAAAGTTGCGGTAAATTATTAAAAAATTCAAAATAATTACTCTCTCGCACTTGTGGCATTTGTGCTTCATAGTAAACACGAACATATTCACGCCATCCTAAAATTTGACGAATAAAGCCCTCAACAGAGTTAAGAGGAGCTATGTTTTGTTTATAGGCGACGATCGCCATTCCGCATACTTCCTGTGGTAATAACAAGCCATTGTTAAGATAAATTGATAACACAGAATGAAATAAAAATGGTGCGCCAACTTTGATAGCATCTTCATAAGCACCAAAATTTGCTAAACGGGTTTCGATGAATAATTGAGCTAGTTCTAGGGCGCGATCGCGAGTTACGGCATAGCCAAATTTGTCCAGTCTTCCTAACGCATTAGGTAAGTATTGGTTGACCAACTCAATTACTTCCTGAGTAATTGCATCAGGTTCCACTTCAGGAACTGTGGGAATCACAGTATTTTTTGGTAAAGCTTTACGATTCTCTTTGTCATAGTTCCAATTGTCACCGACTGGTTTACCATCTGCCATCAAGTAGCCAGTTTGTTTACGAAGTTCTCGATAGAAAGTTTCTAAGCGATATCCTTTTTTGATTTTCGGTTTAAATTTTTCAGCATCCACAATAAAAAAGCGATTAGCAAGTATTTCGATGCGATCGCTAAATTGATCATTTAATGCCAACATCTGCGATCGCGTATCCCATTCTGATGGCTGCATATAGGTAAGCTTAAGCTGAGGATATTGCACCAAAAAATCCGCGATCGCCTCAGCATGAAATCCTTCGGTAAACAAATTTAGTACAGGAAATCTATCTTGATGACAGGTGATCGCAAAGTGTCTCTGAGAACTGAGGATATAAACTAATTTTTGCTTATGGTGAGGAATAAATGTGGCATATTTCAGAGATTCTACAAAGATTAATAATGGCTTTTGTGCGAGTAATTCTTTGGGGAATACATCTAGATTTAGCTGATCATGAAGGATAAACAGAGCGCGATCGCTAGTTTTTAATTTGTTTTTAATAGACGATGCATTATTAATTTGCGCTAGAAATTCACGAGACGTTTCGAGCATGACTTAATACAGTTTGATTGCTTAAAAACACTATAGCGTTTCCCAGCTTGCTATAAAATGCGTGATGTACACCCGCCAAAGTTGCTATGGTCACTTCTGATACCCTCAATAAATTACGCCAAACCCTCCGCAAGGGACAGCAGCCAATGGCAGACTGGCAAGGCGGCGAATTGGCTGTATCCGCAGTTCCAGGGGCAGGCAAATCAACAGGTATGGCAGTAGCAGCAGCGATCGCGATCGCTAATTTCAATCTGCATCGCCAAAAGCAATTAGTAATCGTCACATTTACGCGATCAGCAGTAAGTAATATTCGCAAAAAAATATCTGAGCATCTCAAAAATCTGCGGTTACCACAAAGTTCTTTTACAGTTAGTACGTTGCATAGCTTGGCATATAACATCGCAAGTACCCATCGTGAGCTATCAGGATTTGGCTTAGGCGACACTAAGATTATTTCAGAATCCCTTAAGCAGAAATTAATTCGTAATGCCACAAATATTTGGGTAAAAGAAAATCCGAAACTGTATGATCTATTGCTAGAAGGGAAAAACTTTGATGGCGAAGATACGGAAAGATTGCGGCGACAGACCGTGTTGCGAACTGATGTATTACCGAGCTTAGCGAGAGAAGCAATCGCAACGGCTAAAAGTTCAGGATTAAGTGCGATGCAGTTACGTGAAGCCGAAGCACCCGATGGTGGCGATATTTTGGCGATCGCGGCAGGACTTTATGAAACCTATGAGCGATTGTTGAGGCAGGAAGGTGCGATCGACTATGACGATATGATTTTGGGAGCGTTGCGAGTATTAAAAAATGAAGGTGTTCGCAGGTATTGGCAAGAACGGATTTTTGCTGTATTTGAAGATGAAGCACAGGATTCTTCACCATTGCAGACAGAGTTGTTGGAGATTTTGGCTCAGAACTCCCTCACCCCCCTGCCCCCTCTCCCTAGGGGAGAGGGGGAGTCAGAAATCTTGCTCCCCTCTCCCTCAGGGAGAGGGGCTGGGGGTGAGGGCAAAAACCTAATGCGGGTTGGAGATCCTAACCAAGCGATTAACTCCACATTTACCCCTGCCGATCCACGCTTTTTTAATGAATTTTGCGATCGCTGCTATATCAATTCGCAACTCTCGACTCTTGACCAAGCAGGACGCAGCACTAGAAACGTGATGCGTGTCGCCAATTATATATTGCATTGGGTCAATCATTCGGAATACGCCAAGATCGAGAAGCCCTTTCGTATGCAAAGAATTCTTCCTGTGGATGTGGATGACCCTCAAAAAAATGCGAATCCCGAACCGATAGGCAAGGGTGTAGAAATCTATTTACCAAATATTGTCGATGATATCGAGCATGAAATTACAATGATTGGCGATCGCATTAAACAGTTGCATGATCAAGATCCCAAACTCAGTATGGCGATTTTAGTACGCCAACATAATCAAGGTCGCTTTGTTGCCGAGTCTTTGGGATGGTTAACTAAAGAGCATGAAATTAAAATCTACGATGTCGAACAGAGCGATCGGCGCTCGCGTGTGCCAATGGATATGTTGGCGATATTACAATTTATGGAGCGTCCCCACTCCCCCAACAATCTCAAATCAGCGTTAGAAGTTCTCAAGGATCGCCAAAAAATTTCATCGCAGCAAGATCTTAATGCCCTCGCCAGCAATCCTGAGAAGTTTCTCTATCCGACCTTGTTAGATCCTGCTCTATCGCAACTCGCTCAGGAAACTCAATCAAAATGTATCGGCTTACTTCGCGCTAAAATCGAACTTCCGTTATATAACCTAATTCCATTTGTTGCGTTTACCCTCTATGACGATGAGGCAGGGCTATTAGCAACGGCAGATAAATTAGGTGATCGACTCAATCAGCAACTTGTGGGCAGTTATTCGATGCAAACTGTAATCGAGGCATTACGAGAAATTGTCGAGTCAGAGAATTTTGAAGCAGTTGAAGATGAGAATCTGGAAGGGCGCTATATGACTGCTGGACAAGTGACGCTAATCAGTTTGCATAAATCTAAAGGGCTAGATTGGGATGTGGTATTCATGCCTTTTCTACATAAACGCATTTGTCCAGGGGAAGCTTATATTCCCGAATCTGTAAAGTTCTTAGGAGATTTTGGCTTGCCCGAAGTGACGCGGGCACAGATTAGAGCGATCGTCCATAGCGATCGACTTCCCAATGCAGAGGAAGCTTGGAAGCAATGCAGTTACCTCAAACAAGCCGAGGAGTTTCGGCTGCTCTATGTCGGCATGACCCGTGCCAAAAGACTTTTGTGGCTATCGGCTGCTCAGTCAGCGCCATTCAGTTGGAACACCTTAGAAAATCGCACTGAAAATGCCCCAAGTTGTCCTGCAATTACTGAGTTAGCCCGTAAATTTCCTGAACTTGTGTCTTGGTAAGGTAATGCAATGAACCGTAAGGGCAATTCATGAATTGCCCTTACGGTTCACATTGTTGATGCTAAAATATGCCTTGATATTTTGTCAGGAAAACAATATATGTCAACCAGACGCAGTGATAGCGCATTTCCCATTGGTTATAACCGAGATACTGACAGCCTTATTGAAGGAATGACTAAACGCGAGTATTTTGCGATTATGATCATGCAGGGATACACAACAGCCAATGCTAAATTTGAAGATGAGTACCAAAAAGCGCGTCTATCGGTTGCCGAAGCAGATGCTTTGATCGATATTCTTGCATACGAAGTAAATCCATTAAAACCAGAATAATTAAAACAAAACTTGCTTTGCAAGTTTTGTTTTAATTATTCTGGTTTTGTATGACAACTGCCACAGGTAATCAATTAATCTATGTTTGCCCGATCGCTTAATAAAATATTTAATCAAAAATCTCAAAAACTTACTGTTTGTCAGCTTGGCAATCCAGCATTAAGGAAAATCGCCCAACCGATCGCAGATGTAAGTGATTGCGAAATTCAACAGTTAATTGATGCGATGCTAATTACCTTAAAAGAAAGCAAGGGTGTGGGCTTAGCCGCTCCTCAAGTTGGGCGATCGCTGCAATTAATCATCATCGCTTCTCACCCAAATGAGCGTTATCCCAACGCGCCCCAAATGGAACCAACGGCGATGATTAATCCCAAAATCATTTCCTCTTCAGGTGAAATCGAAAAAGGCTGGGAAGGTTGTCTCTCAGTACCCATGATTCGGGGGCTAGTACCACGCGATCGCGAGATCGAAGTTGAATATACAGATCGGCAAGGCGATCGGCAAGTCACCAAACTAACTGATTTTGTAGCAAGAATCTTTCAACATGAATACGATCATCTCGAAGGAAAAGTCTTTTTAGATCGCGTCGAAAATACTTTCGATCTTGCTACGGAAGCGGAATATCAAAAATTATGGCAGTAATCAAAAATGTTTTGGGCGAAAATCTGGCGCTATGCTGCTCATCGCCAGTAACAGGATTTTATCGCGACGGATTTTGTCAAACAGGCGATCACGATTTGGGAGTGCATGTTATTTGCGCTGAAGTCACCGATGAATTTCTTGCCTATACCAAATCCCAAGGCAATGATTTGAGAACACCTGCGCCAATGTTTAATTTCCTAGGACTAAAGGCAGGCGATCGCTGGTGTTTGTGTGCTTCACGATGGAAGGAAGCATTAGAAGCAGGTGTTGCTCCACCCGTAGATCTCACCGCTACCCATGAAGCAGCTTTAAAAATTGTGTCTCTTGAGCAATTACAACAACACTCAATTTAGAAACACAAAAGACTTGCAAAGCAAGTCTTTTGTGCGATCGAGACTTAGTTTTATACCAATTCACAAAAGTGTGGCAATACTTTCGTGAATTAAAAACCAAATCCAGCAAGGGTTTTAAAAGCATACAATGGCTACGCGTTGTATGCTTTGGTATTACTTCTTGATAGGAGCTAATGCTTCAAATTTCTTCTTCTGTTCAGCCGTTAGAATACTTACAAACTGATTGCGACGCTCCAGCATCACAGTCCCAATCTTTTTCTTTTGATCAGCACTCAAATTTAAACTTTGGAGAGTAGCTCCAAAACCTTGCTTTGCCTTTAATCCAGCTTCTAGCTTTTTGCGCTGTTCAGGCGTGAGGTATAGAGCAATTTTTTTGTTGCTTTCAGTAAAGATCTTCAAAGCCTTTTGTTTTTGGTCAGCAGTCAAATTCAACTTTTTAACCAATGTCTCTGGCGCAATGTCTGCTTCAGCCTTAACAGATCCTTTGATTTGAACATCTGCACTTGGAGCGCTAAAAGCTGGCATAGTTTTCCAAACTAAACCTGAACCAAATACGACACAGGCGGTAAGGATAATGGAGTTTAATTTTTTCATGATTTATTTGGTTGAAATTAATCGAATTTACGATCGCAATTTTAAGTTAGCTTGCTTAGCTGTTGGATACTAACTCGCAGTGGTAGGGCTTAGATATAAACCGCGATACATTGATGCAGCATTGTTAAGATGAAACATTGGCATCTACAAACAATTTTTACAAATTTGATCCCACGCTAAAACAGGATCAGGTGCGGATGTAATCGGTCTACCAATTACTAAGTAATTCGCACCCGCCGCGATCGCATCTTTGGGAGTCATCACTCGACTTTGATCGCCAACAGCGTCTCCTAGGGGACGAACCCCAGGCGTAACGAAACAAAAGTCATCGCCAAGAAGCGATCGCAGCTTCGTCACCTCATGCGGCGAACAGACCGCACCCTTGAGTCCACTCTCTTTGGCTAAAAGCACCAATTTAGCGACATATTCAGAGATTTCTAGAGGTACTAGTAAATCAGACTGTAATTCGACGCTAGAAATGCTCGTTAACAGCGAGACCGCTAAAAGTTGCGTTGATGAGTCTTGGACTTCAGCTTGAGCAGCTTGCATCATGGCTTTACCACCCGAAGCGTGAATTGTTAGGAAATCTGCACCATATTTTGTCGCCACTCGACAAGCCGAAGCAACTGTATTGGGGATATCATGCAGCTTTAAATCTAGAAATATCTTTTTGTCTCTTGCCTTCAGTTCGCGCAAAACCGTACTACCATCAGCGATAAATAGCTCTAGCCCAACTTTCCAGAAACTCACTTGGGGCAAGCGATCGCATAAATTTAGGGCTTCGCTTGCAGAAGGGACATCCAACGCCACAATAATTTTTGTTTGGGGATCTGCTTCAGGATTAAGGTTTATTTTCATTGCTTTATCGCAAATTTGAACGATACTAGAGCCTAATCCTATTACGTATTGTCGTTCGGAGGATCTATGCGAGCGGTATTGATGGCAGGCGGTTCAGGAACGAGATTGCGCCCACTTACATGCGATATGCCAAAACCGATGGTATCGGTGCTAAATCGTCCCATTACCGAACATATCCTGAATTTACTTAAGCGTCACGGCATTAGAGAAGTAATTGCCACATTGCATTACTTACCCGATGTAATTCGCGAACATTTTGGTGATGGTTCGGATTTTGGTGTAAACATGATGTACGTGGTTGAAGAAGATCAACCACTGGGAACCGCTGGCTGCGTCAAAAATGTTGAAAGTCTTTTAGATAGTACTTTTATAGTTATTAGTGGCGATAGTATTACTGACTTTGACCTCACTGCCGCAATCCAATTTCATCGCCAAAAGAAATCAAAAGCTACCTTAATTTTGCGCCGAGTAAGCGATCCCATGGCTTTTGGGGTAGTTATTACTGACGAACAGGATCGCATTCAAAGATTCTTGGAAAAACCGTCAACGAGCGAAGTTTTTTCCGATACAGTCAACACAGGTATTTATATTCTTGAACCTGAAGTTTTAGATTTTTTACCAGCCAATGAACCAAGCGACTTTTCTACAGATCTGTTTCCCCTTTTACTGTCTAAAGGCGTGCCGATGTACGGCTATATTGCCAATGGTTATTGGTGCGATATTGGCTCCTTAGATGCCTATCGACAAGCCCAGTATGATGCGATCAGAGGGAGAGTTCACTTAGATCTAGATTATGTGCAATTACGGACAGGATTGTGGATTGGCAAACATACTGTTATTTCGCCCACCGTTCAGATTGAGCCGCCCGTGCTGATTGGTAGTAATTGCTCAATTGGCGATCGCACTAGGATTTCCGCAGGAACTATCATCGGCGATCGCGTCACGATTGGCACAGATTGCGATCTCCAGCGTCCGATTATAGGCAATAGCGCCATGATTAGCGAAGAATGTCACCTTTGGGCTTGCACGATCTCCCGCAATGCTCGCATTAGTCGCCGCGCTCATGTAATGGAGGGCGCAGTGGTTGGCTCCAACTCAGTCATCGGTGAAGAGGCAAGGGTTTTCCCGAATGTGCGAATTTGGCCGAGCAAACATGTAGAAGCAGGTGCAACCCTTACCACAAACTTGATTTGGGGAGCAATGGCTTCGCGTAATTTGTTTGGGCAATATAGTGTGTCTGGTTTAGCCAATGTAGATATTACGCCAGAATTTGCGGTCAAGCTTGGTGCAGCCTATGGTGCTACTCTCCGCCCCAATTCTCATGTGATGGTTTCGCGAGATCAACGCACGATTTGCCGAATGTTAACGCGATCGCTAATCTCAGGATTAATGTCCGTGGGCATCAATGTGGAAAACCTTGAGGCGACAGCGATCCCTATCTCAAGATTTATAGCACCTAGTCTTGGTGTTGTCGGCGGTATCCATGTGCGCGTACATCCTGATCGTAACGACTGCGTGATGATTGAGTTCCTTGATGCTAATGGGATTAATATCAACAAATCCGCAGAAAAAAAGATTGAAGGCACATTTTTTAAAGAAGATTTTCGTAGGGCAAGAATTGAAGAAATTGGTGAAATTAGCTATCCCACTCGCGTTTTAGATTATTACAATAGCGGCTTTGCAAAAAATATTGACGTTGAGGCAATTAGGTTTAGTGATTGTAAAAAAATCGTTATTGACTATGTGTATGCGGTGTCAGGTGCAGTTTTACCGAGAATATTAGGCAAATTTAGTACCGATGTTGTAGTTCTCAATGCCAGTCTCAATGAAGTCGCCCCAGCACCAGTTGATCGCGAAAAAATGTTGACTCAGTTAACTGATGTAGTCAAGGCGGTACGGGCAAATTTTGGCGTGCAAGTCTATGCTAATGGTGAGAAATTTATCTTAATTGATGAGTTAGGCAAACCTATCCGTGATGAAGCTTTAACTGGATTAATGGTGGAAATGGTACTGACTTCTCAGAATGGTGGCACTGTCGTCGTGCCTGTTTCTGCTTCGGGTATGGTGGAACTGATAGCAGAAAAGCATGGGGGCAAAGTGATTCGCACTCGCGCCAATCCAACAGCTTTGATGACGACTTGCCATAGCCATGAAGGTGTAGTGCTTGGTGGGTCAGCAGAAATGGGATTCATCTTCCCGCAGCTTCATCCTGGTTTTGATGCAATGTTTAGCATTGCCAAGATCATGGAATGGATTACGCTGCAAAAGCGATCGCTATCGCAAGTGCGGGTACATTTGCCCCGTTGCCATTTTCGCAAACAGACAGTTCGCTGTCCTTGGAGCATCAAAGGTACACTCATGCGTCATTTGGTCGAATCTTATGGGCGCGAAAAAATAGAGCTGATTGATGGGGTGAAAGTTTTTTATAGCGATCGTGATTGGGTTTTAGTTTTACCTGATGCTGGTGATCCGCTTGTGCATGTTTTCGCGAATGGATTTGATACGCCATTGAGCAATGGACAAACATGGGCTGAGCGTAATATTGAAGATTTTTGCAGTCATATTGATGGTTTCTGCAAGATTCAAGTTGCGCTATCCAAAGATTCTGTGCTTTTAGATAACTAGGAAAGATTTTTTGGCAAATGGGTTGACAAAACCCTGCCTTCCTTTGCTATAGTAATTACCGCGCAATCAAAGAAATTTGTAAAACGCATCGCAAGAATATTGGGGTGTCGCCAAGCGGTAAGGCATCTGGTTTTGGTCCAGACATTCCGAGGTTCGAATCCTTGCACCCCAGTCCCAATCACAGATTAAAAGGATTATTGGATTTCACAGATTTCAATATCCACAAATAAAAAGGAGTGCAATGCACTCCTTTTTGTTTGGATTCATAAATCCGTGAAATCCTTTAATCCATAAAATCCGCGATTCAGAATTTGATGTTTTCTAAAAATTATCTTTTTTACCGCGAATTCTGGCAAATACCCGCTCAGGAATCTCAATACCAGCCGATCGCTGAATTGCAGGAAAATCCCAGCGCATAAATGGATTAGTTCGTTTTTCCAGTCCAATTGTGGTTGGTATAGTTGCTTCACCTCTTTGTCGCATTGCGGTTGCTGTCGTCATCCGTTCTTGTAAATCAGGATTATCACTATCCACTGTCAGAGCAAACTTGAGATTGCCAAGCGTATACTCATGAGCGCACCAGACGCGAGTATCATCGGGCAATTGGCGCAATTGATCTAGTGAGGCAAGCATTTCCGCTGGATTGCCTTCAAACAATCTGCCACAGCCGCCTGCAAACAAAGTATCTCCACAGAATAATTCACCTCCTTGGTCACCCCTTGGCTCAAAGTAATATGCTATGTGGGCATAGGTGTGACCAGGCACAAAAAACACCTGAGCTTCCCGATCGCCAAAAGTAACCCGATCGCCGCCTTTTAAAAATACTTGCTGATGGGGAATGCGATCGCGGTCTTTTTCGCCACCGTAAACAATTGCATCAGGGAATTTTTTGATGAGCGCATTATTTCCACCAACATGATCACTATGGTGATGGGTGTTAAAAATCGCAACTAAATTTGCTCCTAATTCTTCTAATTTAATAAGAACAGGTTCTGGTACAGCTGGATCAACTACTGCGGCAGTATTGCTAGCAGGATCATGCAAGACAAAGACGTAATTGTCACTTAAAACGGCTAGACGATAAATGTTCATAAGTTAGGTTCCTGCTATTTAGTTTTATGAGGTGCGGTGAAGCCGCGCCACATAAAACTGGGTCTTTATAATTATTTGGATTGGAGTAAAGCGATCGCAGCTTCTAATCGAGAAAGATAATTTTTAGCAAACTCCTCAAACCATAAGCCTTCACCACCAAGCGGATCGAGATTTTTTAACCATTCAGTTGCAGTTTTTGTGATTTCTTCTTGAGCTTTGAATTTTTGCTGATTAGCAATCTGCTTTAAATCGCGATCGATCACTGGTGAAGTAGTTTTTTGTTTAACTTCGGGGATTACCTGCTGAGATTGGTAATCAGGCACATAGTTTTGTAATTTGCTTTGTGAATTATTCCGCAAATCATTTAGCAGGTTATCCAAAGAATTGGTGGCAGGTGCGATCGATTGGCTGTTGTTTTGGCTAGGCAACTGAGGAGTTGTCTTATCCTCTTTACCATGCTTACTAGTTTCTGGATCTTTATATTTGCCCTGAAGATCCGAAAGAATGGACTCAAGAGATTCCATTTGATTTATATCTATAAATATCTATGTAATTATTCCCTTTGGTAATGTGAGTAGTGCAAAGCGCTGCTCACATTACATTAATCATTAATCGCGCTCAATAACACTTCCGAAAGTGTCATATCTTCCATATCATTTAGTGTAATCGTATCTACGATGTCAAAATTCGCTCCGATACTCTGCAACTTGTCATCTAGAGCCTTGAGAAAATCAGTGGCACTAGCATCGGAGCCAACTTGAATAAAGGAGATTGCTAGTTCTGCATCTGAACTCAGGCGGCGCGTTGCTTCGATGATGACTTCAAACACAGAACGACGGTCATCTGGTTCTCCATCGGTAATCACTAAAATTGTTTCCCCTGCCTTAGCTTGACCAGCCTGTTTATGTTGAAAGTATTGGTTAATCGCATCTTGCAGGACGGCGGTCAAATTCGTACCGCCCATCGGATCATTTTCTTGGAAGATTTGCTCAACTTTAACTACCGACACATTGTCGTATCGCTTAAATTTTCCTGAGAACAAATACACCGTAATCCCGTCAGGATCTAACTGATCGCATTTACGCGCAAGGGCAAGCGTCGATTCCTTGACAATTTCCCACCGACTTTTGTTTGTGCCTCTGTCAGTGTTTGACATGCTTCCACTTTTATCGATGATTAGGGTATAGTCGCGCTTGTCTAACATATACAACTCCTTAGCAAGAATTTGAACTACAGCGCTTTGCGCTTGACTTAAATTATATAGCTTTAAACCCAAAAAGCATAAGGCAGCGCTTTGCGCCGCCTTATGCTTTTTGGGTTTAAGCGATTTGCAATGCCCTAGATTTGGGTTTGATATGATAGAGATCGCTAATTTTGATCCCTTTCGCAATATTTTCTAAGCTCATGGCATTGTTTGACATTCGTACACCTTGGCCGACCACCGCCGATCAACCCAAAGCGATCGCGCAATTATTTGACGGATTACAAAAGGGCTTGCGTTATCAGACACTTTTGGGTGCGACGGGGACAGGCAAAACCATGACTGTAGCCAATGCGATCGCCCAATATCAAAAGCCAACCTTGGTACTTGCCCATAACAAGACATTGGCAGCACAGCTTTGCAATGAATTGCGCGAATTTTTCCCCAACAATGCCGTCGAATATTTCATCAGTTATTACGATTACTACCAACCAGAGGCATATATACCCGTAACCGATACCTACATTGAGAAAACCGCTTCGATTAACGACGAGATCGATATGCTGCGGCATTCAGCTACGCGATCGCTCTTTGAGCGCAAGGACGTAATCGTAGTTGCCTCGGTAAGCTGTATCTATGGTTTGGGTATTCCTGAAGAATATCTCAAAGCTTCAATACCATTGGGTGTAGGTGTGGAATATGACCAGCGAGAATTATTGCGATCGCTAACCAATGTACAGTACGAGCGCAATGATATCGAAATGGGACGCGGCAAATTTCGCGTTAAGGGTGACATTTTAGAAATTGGACCAGCTTACGAAGATCGCACAATTCGGATCGAGTTTTTTGGTGATGAGATCGAGGCGATTCGTTATGTTGATCCAGTTACTGGTGAGATTTTGCAAAGTTTAGAAGCTTTGAATATTTATCCTGCACGTCACTTTGTTACTCCTGCTGATCGCTTGGAGATTGCCTGCGCAGAAATCAAAGAAGAGATGGAAGCTAGACTTGAAGAATTAACTAATGCAGGAAAATTACTCGAAGCTCAACGGTTAGAACAACGCACAAAATACGATTTGGAACTATTGCAGGAAGTCGGCTTTTGTAATGGAGTCGAAAACTATTCGCGCCATTTAGCAGGTCGTCAAGCTGGTGAATCGCCAGCTTGTTTAGTGGATTATTTCCCGAAAGATGATTGGCTCTTGATTGTGGATGAGTCTCATGTTTCTATTCCTCAAATTCGCGGAATGTATAATGGCGATCGCGCCAGAAAGATGACCTTAATCGATCACGGCTTTCGTTTGCCTAGTGCTGCTGATAACCGTCCACTCAAGGCTGATGAGTTTTGGGGGATGGTCAAGCAATGTATTTTTGTTTCTGCGACTCCAGGGGATTGGGAAATGGAAGTCGCAGAACAAGTTGTCGAACAAATTATTAGACCAACGGGCGTAATCGATCCAGAGATATTTGTGCGCCCGACTGAGGGGCAAGTGGACGACCTCTATCATGAGATTCAAGAACGGATTAAGCGTAAGGAACGAGTCCTAATAACCACTCTGACAAAGAAGATGGCTGAGGATTTGACCACATATTTTCAAGAGCGAAATCTTTTAGTGCGCTATCTGCATTCAGACATTAAATCGATTGAACGGATTGAGATTCTGCAAGATCTTCGCAGAGGGACATTTGATGTATTGATTGGGGTGAACCTATTGCGTGAAGGTTTAGACTTGCCAGAAGTTTCGCTAGTAGCAATTTTGGACGCAGATAAAGAAGGATTCTTGAGAGCAGAGCGATCGCTGATTCAAACCATCGGACGGGCAGCGCGAAACATTGGCGGACAGGTAATTATGTATGCCGATCGCATGACGAACAGCATGGAAAAAGCCATTTCCGAAACTGAGCGTCGTCGGCGTATTCAGATTAAATATAACGAAGACAATAAGATTACGCCTACATCAATTGTAAAATCCATTGAAGGTAACTCCATTCTTGACTTTCTTTC
This sequence comes from Pseudanabaena sp. M085S1SP2A07QC, assembly GCA_020404895.1. Lineage (GTDB taxonomy): Bacteria > Cyanobacteriota > Cyanobacteriia > Pseudanabaenales > Pseudanabaenaceae > Pseudanabaena. The sequence goes on from JADBWK010000064.1 coordinate 99,557, forward strand.
CGTATCGCGCCGACTTAATGAGCGTCAGCTTGAGTATGTGGTAAATAATGCCAAAGATATTCCTCTTGATGACATTCCCTCTTTAATTGGAGAACTAGAAGCCCAGATGAAAGATGCGGCGAAGAAACAGGAGTTTGAGCAAGCAGCCTCCTATCGCGACAAGATTAAGTCTTTGCGCGATCGCTTAATCGGTAAAGCATAAATCTGGGAAATTAAGATTTCTTGCCAAATTAGATTAGATAGATAATCTAACCTAAAACCAAAATACTTTCTGATTCACTATAGCAATCCGAAATGAGTTATAACTAAGATAGAAGGTAAAGGAGGAGTCGAAAATGCTAAATCTAGAAGAGTTTATCCAACAAGCGCTAGATCCCAGAGAACTAAAACGAGGGATTGC
>JADBWK010000065.1 GCA_020404895.1 Pseudanabaena sp. M085S1SP2A07QC
ATAATCCTGAAGCTGTAGCTAAGGAACTCAACTTGCCTCCACTAGTTTTTCCTGTGTTCGGTCTTAGTGTCGGCTATCCCGATCCCGCAAATATTCCTGCTGTGAAACCCCGTCTAGGACAATCAGCAGTTCTTCATCGCGAATCCTATTCCACAGAAGTTCAAGAACAAGCGATCACTGAATATGATCGCATCATGACAAATTTCTATCAGCAACAACAGACAGGCGTAAATAGTGATTGGTCAACCCATTCCACGGCAAGAGTTGCGAATGCGGCGGCTCTTGGTGGACGCGATCGCTTGACTGCAATCCTTCATAACTTAGGTTTTGAAATCCGCTAACTTTTCAATAAAAATGATTAACAAATCAACAAATTCTGTATATAACTGGATTAATCAAATTAATCAATTTTTATTTTTTTGATTAATTACTTTCAATTATCTAGAAATTAGGCAGTGCCATATTTCCTTAATCATATTTTAGTTTCTTGTAATTGTATTACGTACTACCAAAAAAGTTATTTCTGTCTCAAAATCTTGAAAATGAATCTTTAAAAGTAAAGCAATATACTTGATTTTTGTTTCAGGATTATGCAAGTATTTATAAATACTACGATATCTACACGTATTTATGAGTGTTAATTGATCTTATGTATAAATTTCAATCTGGGCTTAATTTCAAAGTGAGAAATTAATCTCAAAACCGACCATGAGATTTTGTTTAAGAAGTTAAACATTTCTACTCATAAGCTAATTTGTAATTATTTGTAGGAACTAACTATGAGTTTGTGATTAATGCTCATTTAATCGACAAAATCTCAGTAATTTTTTCATCATGTGAGGAACTCTTTATAATGTCCAAGGCTTCGCAAAAATTTGCGTTATCATTTCCCATCTTGCTAGTAGCTGCGCTCACTAGTACTTCATCAGTTAATGCTAATGAAGTTAAGAAAGTTGCAGAGAATAGACAGTTCACTAGTACAGAAATCCCTAAACTAGCAGATAGCAAGACATCTGCTAGTAAGCCATTACAAATTGATGATGTAATTAATGTTTCAGGAGTAGGATTACAATCTCCATTACCAGCAGCATCACAGCAAGATGATCTCGTAGTTCCTGTCACCCAGCTTTCTGATGCCAATGCAAAGCTGCCTTCTCAAAACTCGGAATTGGCAGCAGTTACTTCTGTATCACAACTCACGGATGTCAAATCAACTGACTGGGCATTTATAGCACTTCAATCATTGATAGAACGCTATGGAGTGATAGCTGGTTATCCCGACAGTACCTATCGGGGCAAAAAGGCTTTATCTCGTTACGAATTTGCCGCAGGTTTGAATACTGCATTAGACAAGATCAATGAAATCATCTCCGCAGGGCTAGCTGACAAGGTTAGCAAAGAAGATCTCGCTACCTTGAAAAAACTTCAAGAAGAATTTGCTTCTGAGCTAGCCGCACTTAGGGGAAGAGTTGACAATCTTGAAGCAAAAACAGCAAAAATCGAAGAACAACAATTTTCTACCACTACAAAACTGTTGGGTTCAGCCAACTTTTTGCTAGGAGCGATCGCAACTAATGGCACAAGAGCCAATGATGGTCGGAATAGAAGCAGTAATTTATTATTTGCTTATTCTGTAAATCTTCGATTTAATACCAGTTTTACTGGAAAAGATTTATTAAGCGTCAATATAGGCACAAATAATTCACCATCAACTGCAGTTGTTGTTGGTGGTACAGGAAATCTATCTAATGTGGCTAACTTTGCTCTTGATGGATCTACTGCCACTAAAGCAGCAAATACTTTCGCTGTTGGTCAACTCTTCTATCGCTTCCCTGTTGGCGAACAAGCAACCATCTGGATCTCAGCTTTGGGACTACAGCCCTTTGACTTTTTCCCTGTAATCAGTCCTCTGCGTAATGGAACTTCTGTTCCCAACACTGCTTATGGTCTCTTTAACCCTGTAATTTTCCGACCTGGATTTACGGATACTGGTATCGGTGCAGCCTATCGCTTTAGTGATCAATGGCAACTCCATGCTGGCTACTTTGCCAGTGATGTTCAAGCTAGTAAAGCTGGTTCTGGTTCTTTAGGACTATTTGGCGGCAGCAGTACGATCGCTACACAGCTCACCTTTAAACCTTCCGAGCAATTTAGTGGTTCTTTAAACTTTATCCACAAATATTGGAGTGGCACTATTCCTAGTGATCCTGATTTAGCTGGACAAGTTAGTTTCTCAGGACCTACTGGTACTAATCTCGCAACAGCTGCCTTTGGGCTTACCACACCTACCATTGCTGATAGTTTTGGTGGTCAGTTTGATTGGAGAATATTTCCCAAAGTTGGTTTAGGTGGATGGTTCTCGACTACATCCGCCCTAAATTTGAACAGGGGTACTACTGCCAATGTTATCAATGCAGCTCTAAGTTTAGGATTCTTTGATCTATTTAAGGAAGGCAATCACGGAGGTATTCTAGTGGCAATTCCTCCCTATGTCACCAGCAGTAATGACCCTAGAGGTAAAGATCTTAATACCCCTTGGTTGATCGAGGTCTTTTACACACATAGATTCAATCGGAATATTAGTATCACCCCTGACATTTATGTAGTACTTAATCCCGATGTCGGTACACCAGAGCCAATTTGGGGCTTCACTCTACGTACTACTTTCACCTTCTAAACCAGTAATTTCAATTAAATCAAAAATAGCCGTGCAATATACGGCTATTTTGTCTTAAAGCTGATGTTACAGTGATCGTTTCACCTATGTAACATCAGTTCTGTTAGAAAGAAGTTCCCATAC
>JADBWK010000066.1 GCA_020404895.1 Pseudanabaena sp. M085S1SP2A07QC
AAGAAGTGGACGATGCCCATTCGCGATTGGAAGCCTGCTCTTAATCGCTTTGCCATCCTCTTTGAGGATCGTCTCCACATCTAGATTCTAGACTTTACACAAAATGCTTGACAGTCTCGTTGGAAAATCACATTGGAGCTATTTGGAATTTTATTCACGATTACAACGCTTCTTTACCTCCGTGTGCGTCCTTTCCTTTTTAGGACTACCTAATTTCGTTTACAAATTGCATTAATTGCCAGCAATTCTTTTAATAAAAAAATCGGGTTTCATTAAGTGACAAAATGCGGTTAGAATCTTGCCCTATAGCTGTTTTTAATTGAGTGTACGCTAATTTAAAAACAAAAGAATCAAGCCCAGTAAGGCTTTTAAGTTTAGAGTTTGATTTAAAAAACTCTAAATCGCTATAGTTTGTGGATATCTGGTGACCTGAATGCTCGATCGCCGTTATTGGCAAGAAATAATTAGCAAGCCTTGGTTGGTTAATTACCCAAAAATTCAACAAATTGGGAAGTTAATTGCGCGGCAATTTTTTGGGCTGAGATTAGTAATCCTGGCGATCGCGGTATGCTGCGTCTTAGCCCTAAGTCAGGTGGCTCCTGCCCAAGCTCAGTCTGTGGATGAGCTAAAAAATTATCAAAACTTTGTCGATCAACAACGTCAAATCATCCAGAAACAACAAGAACAGATTAATGCTCTCACTAAGCCTGCTCAATCTCGACTTGATGCATTGAGGCGAAATGTACGGGTTACGGATGCTCAGATTAAAGACAACGAGAAAAAAATTCGGCAAGCAAGAGAACAACTCCAAACACTCAATACCAAGCTCCAAGAACTAGAGTATGACCTCAATAAAAGACGCGGTGCAACTACGGCGCGATTGCAATATTTGCAAAGGCAACAACTACAGCGTTGGTGGGTAACCCTCCTCAGCAGTCAAGATCTGAATCAATTTGCCGATCGCCGTCGCCAAATTGAGCGTATTTATGACCGCGATCGCAAGCTGCTTGCAGACTTGAGTCAAAGATCCAATCAAGTCGAAAAGCAGCGCAACCAGATAGTTGCCCAAAAAAATGAGATTGAGCTATTGACGCAAAAGCTGAAATATCAAAAATCTAATATTGAATCTGAAGCTGTTGCTCAACAAAATACGATCAATCGGCTAAAGAGCGATCGTCAAGCCTTATCTCAAGCGGAAGATCGCCTCGCTGAAGACTCGCGTCGTTTATCACAAATTATTTTGTCAAAAGTGCAGCCCTATGATGGACTAATTCTCCCATCTGGAACTGGACAATTAATGTATCCTACTATTGGACCAGTGACTAGCAAATTTGGCTGGCGTACTCATCCTATTTTGGGAACCGAGCGCTTCCACTCTGGCATTGATTTTGGAGCTGATTACGGCAGTTTAATTTATGCAAGTGAACAGGGGCGAGTAATTTATGCAGATTGGTATGGGGGCTATGGTAATGCGGTGATTGTTGATCATGGAAATGGGATGACCACACTTTATGCCCATTGTAGTGATCTATATGTCAAAGATGGCGATGTTGTCGCTAAAGGTCAACCAATTGCAGCAGTTGGTTCTACGGGCTTTTCGACTGGTCCACATTTACACTTTGAGCTGCGTGCAAATGGAGAGCCTATCGATCCCGCTGCATATCTCTAGCACGTAGTGGCAATTCATGAATTGCCACTACGTTAGTCCTTACCAGACATCGGGCAAAATTGCGCCTTGAAAATCAGTAGTTCCAGTATTTGCACCACTAAAATTAGCTTTGCTGAGATTGGCACTGGTAAACTCAGCCCGATTAAGATCAGCCCGACTTAAATCAGCTCCAATAAAATAGGCTTCACTACAATTTGCACCGCGAAGATCAGCTCCAATAAGATCGCAGCCACAGAGGTTAGCACGATAAAGATTTGCTCCGATTAAATTTGCCCGAGTCAAATTTGACTCGCTAAGGTCAATATCTACCAAAGTCGCACCGATCAAATCTGTACCAACTAGAGTTGAGACATTGAGATTGCTATGAGATAGATCAGCCTCGCTCAAATTAGCACGACTAAAATCAGTTCCAGCGAGATTAGCTTCTCTTAACTCGGCTCGGCTTAAATTTGCACCAATGATAATTGCACCAATCATGCACGATCCATTCAAGCTAGACATATTGAGCTTAGTTGTTGATAAATCAGCGAGATCTAGTTTCGCCAGACGCAGATTTGCTCCCCGTAGATCTGCACCACTTAAATTTGCTTGGCTAAGATCGGCTTCACTCAGACAAATCATACTAAGGTTGGCTGCACTTAGGTTTGCTCCCTTAAGCTCTATACCTCTTAGATTTGCCATACTTAATTCTGCACCGCGCAAGTTAGCAGAAGCCATCTTCACGTTATGCAACTTTGCCCCACGCAAATTAACCATGCTCATATCGATCCCCGTCAGATCGAGACCTTCTAGCTGAATTTCACTAAGATCAATGCCACGCATATCTGGAGCGGACTCTCTCCATTTGTTCCAGATATTTACGCCTTGATTAAGCAGTTTTATAAATTCTTCTTTCGCCACAGTTACTTTTGCTCATACAGCTAGTACAGTTTCAGATTTTAGAGAACTGATAAGGCAGCAAAGCCGTCCTATCAGTTCTAGTTTTATATTTGAAGTTTAGCTTTATAAATTTTAATATTTTCGTTCTTGGGGTGTAAAACGATCGCGATCAAGCAATTGCAAACTCATATCAACTGAACGATCACTAGTTTTTACCTTACCACTTTCCAGATATCCGAGCGTATGTTTGAGATAATTCGCATCATCCCGTTGAGGGTAATCTTCACGGGAATGTGCGCCACGACTTTCTTGGCGTGACAAGGCACTGGACATGATAATCTCGCCTACTGTGAGCAAACTTTTTAGTTCGATCGCTTGCATTAATTCCATATTAAATACAGAACTGTGATCGTCAACGAGTAAATCATGATCGTAGCGATCGCGAATAGTTTGCAATTTCGCTAAGCCGTCTCTCAATCGTTGAGCATCGCGAAAAATACCGCAATGCTCAGTCATTGTGTCTTGAAGTTGTTGACGGATATCAGCAATTCGAGAATTACCTTGCTTTAATAACATACCTTTGAGCTTAGCTTCAGCGTCAGCAAGATATGGACGGGGATCGATTTTGGGCATGGTGCGATCGCTAACATAAGCACCCAGTTTTTCGCCAGCACGTTTACCAAAAACCACACATTCTAGTAATGAATTTGCGCCCAAGCGATTTGCGCCATGTACCGATAGGCAAGCACATTCACCTGCTGCAAAAAAGCCTGCGATCGCCTTGCTATCAACTCCAATTACTTGACAATCAATATTTGTGGGAATACCACCCATGGAGTAATGAGCTGTCGGACGTACAGGCAGAGGATGATCGATGCAGTCCACTCCTGCTAGACGCAAACCTTCTTCGCGAGCAAAGGGAATCCGACTTAAAATTTTCTCTCGACCCAAATGGCGCACATCTAAATGCACATAGTTGCCGCCATTAATACCTCGTCCTGCCATAATTTCACAGGCAATATTGCGTGAGGTGATATCACGAGGTGAGAGTTCCATCCGATTTTTGCTGATTGGATAATTTGCCATAAAGCGATCGCCTAAATCATTAATCAAATAGGCTCCCTCACCGCGCACAGCTTCAGAAATCAATACTCCAGCAGGATATAGACCTGTGGGATGAAATTGCACAAATTCCATATCTTGAAGTGGCAAGCCAATATTTGCGGTCAGACATAAACCATCGCCTGTTGACGCAAAATCATTGGAAGTCGTATTAAAGACTCTGCCATAGCCACCCGTAGCCATCAATACTGCCTTCGATCGAAATACTTCTATCTGCGAAGTTTCTAAACAATAAGCTACAACTCCCTTTACTTCCGTTCCATTTGTGCCATCTTCATAGATCAACTGCATCACATACCATTCTTCATAAATCTTGCCACCCAATCGCCGCAGATTCATTACTAATTCGTGTAAAATTGCGTGCCCTGTTTTGTCCGCCGCATAGCAAGCTCGGCTGTTTGTATGTCCTCCAAATGCTCTTTGCGAAATCTTGCCATTTTCAGCCCGTGAAAAGAGAACTCCTAAATGTTCTAAATCAATAATTACTTCTGGAGCAGATTCGGTCAAAACTTGGACGGCATTCTGATCGGCAAGATAGTCGGAACCTTTGACAGTATCAAAGGCATGGGTGAGCCAGTCGTCATTATCAACATTTCTGAGTGAAGCCGCGATTCCTCCCTGTGCGGCGACGGAATGCGATCGAATCGGATGTACTTTAGAAATTAATCCCACACTAAGATTAGGATAATTTTGAGCGATCGCAAGTGCGGCTCTAGAGCCAGCTAATCCACCACCGATAATCAATACATCATGTTCGATCATAGAATTTTTCAACGATTTTTAAAATATCTGCTTAACCACAACTACCACAGTCACCCGCACCACCACAATCTAGCCCTCCACAGTCTAACCCACTGCAATCCATTCCTGTTAAGCAGTCAGCATTGCCACAGCTTAAATCAGGACAACTTAAATTAGGACAACTTAAATTAGGACACTCAATCGCCTCGCAGGGATTTTCACAATCGCGGTTTCTCCCGCAACCATTAGGCAATACATCAAGTCCATATGCACAATCAGAACAATCAATATAATCGCAATTATTATTTCCGCCACTATTACTGTTGTTATTGTTAACTTTTCTTTGTTGATTACGCCCCCATTGTGAGCCACCAAGCCTCTGTTTACTTGATTTACCAGTATCTTTGGGCACATCTAGATTTTCGGGATCGCCTGATTCTATGGCTACGGTTGTGATGGGTAGCCGACTGGCATAATACTGGCGACGCGCCTTGGATTTTTCTCTGCGTTTTTTTAAAATCTCATTTGCTTCTCGACATTCCTGAAATCGCCCGTTTGCATTTGCGATCGCAGTCAAGATACCCTCTTCCGCAATCACTTGCTTAAAATATTGCGAACAGGACTCGCAACCATACAATACGCGATGAGCGCAAGAAAACCCTTTATGGGGTGAAATAAATTTTTGATAACCACTAATGGCGGTAACTGCTATGCCCCGTGTTGCCCCGTTGATGATATTGGCGATCGGGATTTTTACAGGGATTCTTGTCTGCATTTGTCGCCGCCATTTAGTTGATTAACCAGTCTGGTTATGATACAGGAGCCTTTAGGCTAGACTCAACAAATCTTAATAATTCTTTCAAGAACTTGATTTGCATAATCTCCAATACCATTCCAATTGTGATGTAGTAGCGATCGTACATCTCGTAAATCACATCAATCAAATGGAGTTAGTAGCGATCACTATATTTCCTCATTTTTGGTTTCTTCGTTTGCGCTAAATAATAGCTTACGGCGAAGAAACCCGCGTGCAAGTAGCCAAACTATGGGCTTAAGACCAATGCAAGTCCAGATTCCTCTGACAATACGGAATACAAAACCCAATAATTTCTTTTTATCTTCTTCATCCAGTTTTTCATTAACAAAGTCAATCAATGCCATTACTCTTGCCATAAGAGCTTTGTATATTACCTTGCGTTTCTCTAGATCAACTTCTGCCAAGAGCTTTTCAATAGAAGTGTTAGCTGCGATATCTTTATAATATTTCTTGTTGATAGCTATTTTTTTATTTTTATCAGAAGGAGTACATTCCCAAATGAAGTCGTCTTCTATATTTTTCCAGTATACTAAATTGGGGTTAGAGGAATTGCCAGTCTTTTTCTTAGAAAATTCGTCTAAAGCTTTTCTTGCAGATTCTCTACCAATATTGTAATCAAAATGACGGAACCGAATATCCAAGAACCCCGCAAAAGCAAATAGTAGTTCGCCAATTAAATTTTTGTCTTGGACGGTAATCTGATAAATAGGACTTATACTGTCCAAATCCTTGATAATCCAGTCTTGAAAGCGAGACTGATGAAAGATTGCTGAAATCAAAGCTTGGAATGTAGTCCAAAGATCTACATCTACACCTTCAGACCTTCCAAACTTAGTGTTTGCAGTAGAGGTCTTATGACCTGGAGCAACATAGAGATAAACACGACTCGACTCGACATGTTTGATATTTTCTTTTGCTGCATTAATATCGCTGCCAGTAAGTCTTGCTTTTTCATCAAGCCATTCTGCAAGTTTTTTAGCTAAACCTAATGGCTCATTCTCGAAAACACCTCCATCTGTGTATGTATAAGCATTGGCTTTTCGACCAGCAAATTCACCTTTCCCCGGATATCGATCTATTTTCATAGCCTCAAAAGCGAAAGGAAATGCTCCAGATGACAAACTACACTTTCGTAGTCTCTCCCAAGGTTTTTCCTGCTTTTCGGGGATCTCTAGTTCCTTCTGTTCTTTTGGAGGATGAATTTCCATCCATTCATCTATGGCATCTTCTTTATATAACAGGGACATCTCAGAGGGTTTGATCTGTTCTTTTGGAGGATGAATTTCCATCCATTCATCTATGGCATCTTCTTTATATAACAGGGACATCTCAGAGAGTTTGCAGATTGTCTGGCTTCAGACAATCTGCAAACAAAGTGATCTTTATGACGAGTGTAAGTGAATTCACCGTTACCCTCTACATTATGTGGCTTAACTGTGTAATCCCAGCCATTGAGATTAGACATAGCAATTCCTACATAGATTTCTGTTGCAACCGAAGGATGCTTCTTCTTGATAGCTGGAGAACTTTCGATATATTTATTTCCAATCGATTCTACTACTCTTGATGACAGCAAAGAAAATTTGTATTCTCTTCTTGGCTTAGAAAGTAATCCTGCAATGTCAACCTCCTCAATCCATGATTTATACAGTGGATTGCTATAAGGCTTTCTTAGGCTTTGCCCATCACAGAGTAGTTTTTGAGCAAGAATTCCAGCCGTCATTCCACCTGCTGAAGCTCCTGTAATCACATCAATTTCAATTCTGTCTGAGTCTTCTGTAGCTGGTTTCTCATTATGTTTGGCGATCGCCTCTAATACCTCATACATGACACCTGCTTCGTAGCTGCCTAATGAGACAGCACCACTGATTGCGATCGCAAGTTTACGTGTCATAGAATTTACCTCCAAATATAATAGAAACAAACTGTGTTGTTAAATCTTGGGATTATGGTTATTTAGATCTTTTTAGAGAAAGTTTTTGAATGGTTGGCGTGTTTGTGAGAGAACACATATTAAGTTCATTTTGTTCAGTAGATTCAGAATTAGCAAGTTTAAGCTCAATTCCAGACGTGTCTTGAATCTTATAGATTCCCTTTGGGAAAAACTGTAAGAGCTCTACTACAGATTTAGATTGCTCAAGTTTGAAGTCTTTAATGTTTATGCCCACCCTTACATTTTTCTCTCTTACATCTTGCTTTTCACAGTCTTTTATTTGTTGAAACTCAAATTTAAGCTCTTCAAGTTTAGTTTCGGGTTCTTTAATAGATTCATCTATTGCAAGAGAAAATTGAACGGAAGGTAGTCTCTCAATTGTTAGAGTGCGAAGTGGAACAGCAGTTAATTTCGGGTCATAACAAAATCTAATTTCATTTCCATTTACACTTTTATTAGTTGTGGGAGAAACTAAACCGAAACCTTTATTGTCAGAAACAGGCTCTACCCTATAAAGACCTTGAGGAAAAAACTGCAAAGGTTTGACAGAAAAATTTGATTTCCCCTGTTCACGAAATTGTCCGATTCGTATATCGACAATAGTGCTATTAGTTGTAGTGACACCTGAACATTCTTTTGTCTTACGAAGTTGAAATCCAAAGTCAGCAGGAATATCTTGCGGCTTGATGATAGATCCTCCTGTTTTAAGTGAAAATCGACTAACAGCTAAGTTTTTGGTTAGTTCATCGCTTACATTTCCCCATCCGCCACCTGCCTTAAACTCTGCAAGTTGAATTTCTTTAGTCTGTGGTGTAAGTCCTGTTAATCGAGACAAATCTATAGAAATTACCCCCGCAGTATCTACCCTTGTGGAACTTCCATTATTGTCAGAAATACGAGCGCCACCAGAAAGAGTAAAAATTGAAGCCTGTAAACTCGGTCCTATATATAGAGATGTTTGTGTTTGTGGCACAACACCAAACAAAACGCCTAGTGTCAAAGGATCCCATTTTGCAAGCTCAAGGTTAGCCCCGACAAGCAATTCAACTTTATCTCGACCAAATAATCCACCACTAATGATTGAATAGTTTGTATTGCCTTGAAAAAGTGTCCGAGAAAGTAAATCCCCAATTTGCTGTCCTCCAATACCAATGAAATTCAAGGTTTGATCTAGCTGGTTTCCTGCTTTTTCTTCTTGTATTTTGCTTAGTTCTTTTTGACCTGCTTCTGATTTTGCCAGTGTAATATCATCAATAGTCTCCGAGAGAAATTCAGCTCCTCCCTTCTGAGACAAGCCTAATTCTCCTGCTTTTTTGAATCTGATAGCAACTTCGGCTTTGACTTTATCGCTTTTAGGTTTAGCGATTGTAATATCGATAGGTTCAATCTTCGCTTTGATCGTATAGCGATAGTAAAACTTTGTCGGTTCAGCCACCCCTCCTGAAGGAGAAGGTGTTGATCCGACTGGAAATTCATAGATACTAATTTCCCAAATAATATTTTGATCAGATACTTTTGGAAATCCTTCTTGAATAACTTCTTTCCCTTGTTTAATAGTCAGAAAATACTCAATTCCTTGACTCTTTAGTACGTTTGTTAATATCTTGTGATCCCTGAACAAACTAAAGTAGTTTGATGCGTCTACATCTTTACCATTAGTCAGGTTTTCGTCTGGATCTTCTGCAAGCCAGTATTTCTCGAAATTTTTGCTTGATGTGTCGTTACGAAACTGACTTAGGTCAGATATTCTAGAATTATCATCGTTTGGATACAATGCTTTCAATAAAATATTTTTTTCTTCAGGACTCAAATTGTTAGTCCAAATCTTTGGAGCTCCCAAGTCACGATTGGGAATTCTGATGGTAATTGGTTTTACAAACTCATTGAGACTCTGTTTTGGAAGTGTTTCTCCCTCAGGCAGGACATCCCAAAAAATCTCAACTTTAGCTTTTGCTTGCTGTGGACTTTTAGCAAGATCAATGATGCCGTTTATTAAAGACAAACGGATAGCTCTAGGGATACTCGTTTCAGGATTTTGTTGGGCTAAAGCTGAATGATTGAATGTCAGCATTAACAAGAAGCCTGAAAGAAAAGATAATTTCTTTGCAAATGTATAGTGGGGCATACTTTTATTTCTAGATTAATGTTAATGGTTGCTAAATGTCGGGTATTTTAGGTTTAAGTTATATCTAACTATTTCACTACGGAATAAAGTGCGCGGGATAAACCAATGCATTACACTTACCTGCAAGATTAGAAGTGAAGATTAGCATCCCTAAAAGTTTCCCTGTAGACTTTAAAATTACCCTTGTTCCGCGTGAATCTTCTTGTAAAGGGCTAAAAAAAGTAACGGAATAAGCATTTACATTTAAGGAGGCAGTCAAAAATATTGCAGATTGTATAGCAGCCCCATTTATATTCAGTTGCCCTGTAATTGATCTTCTTGATAAATTTAAGTCAGATTTAATGTCTTCAATTAGAACTTCATCTTTATCATTCAACACTCTAGGTATAGAAGCATGTCCGTCAGGAATCTTTGCCATATCAATACCACTACCATTAGGATCAATTAATACCACAGGGTCAACAGAGCCTATTATGCTGGGGCTGGTGTAAGTCTTGATTTTCCCCAAGCTTTCTCCTAAAGAGTTCTTCACAGCAGCACTTATCGCAGTAGCAGTTTCAGGAATACCTCTAAGATTTTGGACACTTGTCGTAGGATCTAATTCATATAGAACAAAATCTAATGGAAGAATTATCTCACCACTTGAGGTTTTCCCGTAAACTCTTCTTGGAGGACCTGCTTTTATGCTGGGAAGAATAGGCTCCCTGTTAATTATTAACATATTTGATTACTTTACTTGTTGAATTCTTATAGAACACTACCTGCTTAGTTTAGCCAGTAATACAGGAGTTGAAGGTCAGAAAAGGTCGGATAAAGGTCGGATGTTTTAGGCGTATTTATGTAAACTTTTTTGACAAATGAAGATTTTCTAGCGATAGTATAACTATCAGTCAAGGTTTAAGGCGAAAAATGAAAGAAGATGAGGCGATCGCAACCAACAAAAACTAAGCCCAATAAATTAGAGATAATATAGAAACCATATTTTTTGTCATAAGTGCCACCCAACAGCCATGATGATCCAAACCTTACCGAAAGTTACGACCTTTGATGAATTTGTGGAATTTCTCCCCGAAAATTCTGGCGTGCGTTACGAACTACACAATGGAAATATTATCGAAATGGCTCAACCAGTCGGAGATCACGAAGAAGTTAAAAGCTTTTTGGGTGTAGAGATCCCCTTTGAAATCAAACGCTTGGGACTACCATACGGTATTCCTAATCAAGTTATAGTCAGACCCGAAAGCAAAGATTCTGGTTATTTCCCAGATATATTAGTGATGAATCGCGATAACCTAGCTAATGAAAAGCGATGGAAAAAAGAAGCGATTCTTAGTCAAGGTGCATCGATCGCTTTAGCTATTGAAATTGTCTCAACAAATTGGCGTGATGATTATTATTTGAAATATGCTGATTATGAAGAGATGGGGATTGCTGAATATTGGATTGTTGAATATTGGATTGTTGACTATGCAGCATTGGGTGGGCGTAATTTTATTGGTAATCCTAAACAACCGACGATCTCAGTTTGTAATTTGGTGGATGGAGAATATCAAGTTAGTAAATTTCAAAATAGCGATCGCCTGATTTCTCAAACCTTTCCCGAATTAAACCTTACCGCAATCCAAATTTTTCAAGCTAGTACGATTTCGCTTTGATAGCTGTCGCCATAATCCAAAAAACATAAAGTGAAAGGGAGTCGCAAAGAGACTCCCTTTCACTTTATGTGAAGGTCAGAAAAGGTCGGAAAAGGTCGGATCTTTTTAGTGTATTTATATGAACTTTTTTAAAATATAGAGCCTGTAATATCGATACTGTAGAAACGTCAGTTAGTTTGAGGTGGAATATGTCAGAAGAAGAGGCGATCGCGTTAGTCACGCGATTACTGGGCTATGGACGCTTAAAGAAAGTCCAAGAACTTGTATTGAGCCAATCTTGGGACGGAAAAAAATACTCAGATATTGGTATAGAAGAGGGTTACGATCTTGGCTATATCAAAGATGTTGGCTCAGAGTTGTGGCGATCGCTGTCTCAAGCTTTAAACGAAAAAGTCACTAAAAACAATCTGCGGGGAGTATTGGATAGGGCAACCGCACACGTTTCTTAACAAAAAAAAGAGATATATCTTAACAAGCACGAAAGTGGGAGGTAACAACAGGAGAATTGAGGATATTTAAAAAGAGAAGTCGAAAATGTCACCCCAAA
>JADBWK010000067.1 GCA_020404895.1 Pseudanabaena sp. M085S1SP2A07QC
TAGAATCTAGATGTGGAGACGATCCTCAAAGAGGATGGCAAAGCGATTAAGAGCAGGCTTCCAATCGCGAATGGGCATCGTCCACTTCTTAGAAATATTCCGCATGGCAAGATAAACCAGCTTGAAAGCAGCCTTATCAGAGGGGAAAATCTGCTGAGATTTAATCACTTTCCGTAAACTGCTATTCATTGACTCAATTGCCTTGATGGTGTAAATCGCTCTGCGAATCTCAGGGGGGAAAGCAAAGAAGGGGATAATATTCGCCCCAGCAATTCCGAGGGACGATAGTTGTATTCAAATCACTGAGATTTTTAACTATGTCAGCCCCAAATCAAGTATAAGCTCAAAAACAGGTCACAACTCAAGCGATCGCCCAAACCAATAACAACCCACAACCAAGCACCAATCCTGCCTTTGTGAGCGATCCGACATTCTGGATCATTGTTGCGCTAGCCTTTCTATTTCGCGTCATTTTAAGTGATCGCCCATCTTCAAACAAAAAGTAAAAACGCTAATATTGCTAAGTTGCTGCTTTTGAATAATCTTAAAATGCAACAACTTAGCGATACACATCCCGACGATAACCAACTTTTTTCTAACTAAGCCCTAACTCCCTTTTAGCATCAGCCAAAGGGATAAATCCATCTTCCTGTAAAGCCATTTCGGCATCGGCAACATCTTCAGCATCTTCCATCTCCTCCAAAACCAGCCAATCTCGTCTCAGCGTCAAAACCTTGAGAATATAATCCGACAAAGACACATTAAGCCTTGAAGCTTCTATAGATAGCTCATGCTCAACGGACTTGGCAAATCTAGCTTGATATTCATATAGCAACGTAAGAGATAGATAGGACAATTCAAAACCCAAAAGATGGCAGAGCTTCGCTCTGCCATCTTTTGGGTTTTATGTCCTAAGCAAAGCTTACATTGCTATAGGTAAAAATCTAGCAGTTAGTTAAGACTCAGAACAACCTAAAATCTCTCTGAAATTCAAATTGTCACTCTCAATGCAGCAGGTGACAAAACAGCGATCGCAGTTATGTAAGCTGGCTCCATATTCCTACCTCACCATTTAACCTGACTTGCTCATGATTATAGCTAAGCAGTAACTTCATAAAAAACAAAGACTGGTGCAGCAAGAAACTCTCACCACACCAGTCTTTATTTTTCAATTCCTTAATTAAGGCGCTTTAAGGCGCTAAAGCATTGCCTCTCAGCAAACTACCGAGGGTTTTGAGCGTAATCTTCAACTGAGTGAAAGGATTAGCAGGCACAACGGTTTTGTAGAGATAGCTGTCAAAAGTGAGCTTCTGTACATCCTTATCGGCGCACATTTCCACAAAGGCTTCGCGAGTAGCGTTGGTGGCGTAAAACACATTCTGGAGAATGTCGAGAACCTTGTAGGTCAAACCATACTGCTTATCCCAACGTTTGATGTACACCTTGAGATCAGCTTCGGTTGGGATGCGTTTACCTGCTTCCGCAAACTCCACGATCGCCTCGGCACACATGCGACCCGACTTAGCAGCAAAGTAAATACCTTCGCCACTGGACTTAGTGACATAGCCCGCCGCATCACCTACGAGCGCAATCCGACCCACCACACGACGAGGACGGGGATGCTCAGGAATTGGGTGAGCTTCGATCTTAATCACTTCGCCACCTTCGATACGAGGCAACGCACGGGCGCGAATACCCGCTTGCAATTGCTTGATCAGGCGTTGGTTTTTGTGCATCGTGCCAGTACCAACAGCGACGTGATCGTATTTTGGGAATACCCATGCGTAGAAATCAGGCGAAACATCGTCGCCTACATACATTTCTGCAAGATCTTTGTAATATTCCATCTTGTCTGGCGAAATCCTGATGCGCTCTTGGAAGGCGATCGCATAGTTATAGTCACCAGCATCCATTGCCTTAGCAACTACGGAGTTAGCGCCATCCGCACCGACGATTAAGTCAATTTCAAGAGTACGCATTACGCCTTCGTTGCCACCTTCAGAGAAATCTGAATAGGTAATTACATAGGGCTTTTTACCGTTTTCGGTAATTTTAATATCAAGGACGCGAGCATTAATCAGCTTGGCTCCAAGGCTAGCAGCGCGATCGCGTAAAAATGCATCTAAAACTTCGCGGCGACACATACCGATATATTCATCGGGATTATCTAATTTGATGTCTACTTCCACATTGCTGGGAGAGATCATCTTCATATTGCGAACGCGGCGATCGATGATTTCGTCAGGCAGATCAAATTCTTGAACCATACATAGAGGAATTGCTCCACCGCAGGGTTTGGCGTTGTCCAGTTTACGCTCAAATATGTAGGTCTCAATTCCTGCTTTGGCAAGTGTTTCAGCAGCACATGAACCCGCAGGCCCGCCGCCTACAACAGCAACTCGTAATGTCAAAATACGCTCCTAAAGCTTTATTTAATCGGGGTTTAACTATTTTGGATGTTAGCATTGCCACCAGAGTGATTGGGGCAAAATTGATGAATATTAACATTTGTATTGTTTTATGTATCATGAAGGCTTTATTTAGGGACTAAAGCCCAAAAGTTAAGTGGCGGCGCAAAGCGCCGCCACTTAGCTTTTGGGCTTTAATTTGTGAATGTTGTGTTAGCTTCTAGGGGAGATCTCACAGATAAAGCTACATATGATGAAATATCTCACAGCCTCGATCGCCAATATTTCTCACCGATTAATTACTCGATCTGCCACTTTGATATTTTTGCTGAGTGCAATTAGTGGTGTGGCGATCGTGAATTCTAGCGAAGCCGCCGAAACCGTCAATTTCCGATTCAATATTTTTGAAGTTTCTGTATCTGTTGATGACCTAGAGAATTTTTCTGAAACTGGCGAGTTACGTGGTGCGCTGGACATGGCTTCGCGTTATATTTCTGCGCCAGACATGGCAAACTTTCGGCGTATCCTCACAGAGCGAGCCGATGTTCCTGTGTCACTACTGTCGAGATTCTTATACACATCGCAAGGAGAAAGAGCGTTAGATATCTTAGGTGAGTTTATTAAAACTGGTCCAAATCTATCGGGTAATCGCGCTATCCGTGCTGCCGCAGTTTTGGCAACAGCCGACAAGCAGAACGGTTTATCTTTGCTTAGTTTCTTGCGAAAATTCCCCACATCAGATATTTATTTCGATATTCAAGAAGGGCTGCAAACAGTTGGGGAATTAAGCGACTTGTTGCAAAACACCCAAAAAGTTGTGCAAATGGTCAATGCTGAAGCCACTAAACAAGCTGGAGCGGTAACGCCAGTACCTTCACCGATTGAGTTAGCTGATTTGCGGGATCAAGGTAAAGATCCATGGGAACGTTATAGCCTCAAAGCGCCAGCACTGGATAATCGCTATGAAATCCCCTTTTATTTATTTGTCCCAAAACTGACGAATAAGTCTGCACCCGTACCTGCGATCGTTATCTATCCTGGGCTAATCTCTAACCGCGAACCATTGCTCTATCTTTCCGAACATCTTGCCTCCTATGGGTTTGCCGTAGTACTAACAGTTTCGCCCAATAGCAGTGCCGAGCAATTAGATAACTTGATTATCGGTGCAGCAAGTGAGATTGCGCCGCCAGAAAGCT
This sequence comes from Pseudanabaena sp. M085S1SP2A07QC, assembly GCA_020404895.1. GTDB lineage: Bacteria > Cyanobacteriota > Cyanobacteriia > Pseudanabaenales > Pseudanabaenaceae > Pseudanabaena. Next base: position 3,605 of record JADBWK010000067.1, read on the forward strand.
TTGTTGAACGCCCACAGGATATAACTGCGGTGCTAAATTACCTAGAGAAGTCGCCACAGGCGACTAACATCAATTGGCAAAATGTGGGCATGGTTGGACATTCTTTTGGTGGCTATGCAGCTCTCGCTTTAGTCAGTGATGCCCAGATCCAGTTCGCTGATTTGGCGGAAGCTTGTCAAGGTAAATATAAGTGGAATGCTTCGCTGCTATTGCAATGCGTAGCTCTAGGTTTACCCAACCAAACCTATAAATTAGGTGATTCACGAATCAAAGCAGCGATCGCAGTTAATCCTGTGACTAGTCATGTTTTGGGTAAAGCGACTTTGAGTAAAATCACTGTCCCGATCGCGATCGTTGGCAGTTCAGATGATACTTTTGCCCCTGTGGTTTCCGAGCAAATTGTGCCTTTTACATGGTTAACCTCGCCAAATCGATATTTAGTATTGCTAAATAAAGCTGGTCATACTGCGGTTACGGCTATAACATCAAGCGATCGCCTCAGTCCTGAAGTCAGTAATGTTTTGGCGGGTTCAAGTGCGATCGAATCGCAGGACTATCTCAAGTTGATGAGTGTTGCCTTTTTCAAAACCCATCTAGTTCAAGAAACTAGTTTTGCGGATTACCTCACACCCACATATTTTGCCAATATATCAACCCCTAGCGCACAGGTGAGCTTATTGCGATCGCTCAGCATTGAAACAATTGAGGCTGCAATCAAAAACTAGCAAAGTAGGGTGGGCAATGCCTACCCTACTTTGCTAGCCTCTTAATAGTTCTTAACAAGCAAACCTTATTTTCTAGATATAACTACCCATAAATTAGAGACTAGTCGTAAAATAAGCAGTCAGATAGGTATTTAAACTGCAATTTATCAACAAAATCCTTTGGCAGCCCCAAATAAAGTAAAAGAGAACAGCACAAGACTATGGTAGCTACTCCTTCTAAACCCGATGTAAGCCAGTCAAACCAACAAAAGGTTAATGGGACTGGCCGACGCGATAGTATCTTGACCCCACGCTTCTATACTACAGACTTTGAAGCGATGGCGAAGATGCAAATCTTCGATCTCACACCAGATTACGAAGCGATCCTCGAAGAATTTAAATTTGACTACAATCGTCGTCACTTTGTCCGCACTGCTGATTTCAATCAGTCATGGGATCATATCGATCCAAAAGTGAGAGAGCATTTTCGTGTATTCCTAGAAGGATCTTGCACATCAGAATTTTCTGGTTTTCTCCTTTACAAAGAAATTGCCGTCAAGATCAAAGACAAGAATCCACTCATGGCTGAAATCTTCAGCTTGATGAGCCGTGACGAAGCCCGTCATGCTGGTTTCTTAAACAAAGCAATGCCAGATTTCGATCTCCAACTCGATCTTTCGACATTATCCAAAACTAAGAAATACACCTACTTCGCACCGAAGTTTATTTTCTACGCCACCTATCTATCTGAAAAGATTGGTTACTGGCGCTATATCAAGATTCACCAACATTTCCTTGCTCATCCTGAATATCGGATTTATCCCATCTTCAATTTCTTTGAAAATTGGTGTCAAGATGAGAGCCGTCATGGTGATTTCTGTAGTTTGCTTCTGCGTAGTGATGCTAATAATATTAACGGGCTCAGAGCGAACCTCTGGAGTAAGTTCTTCTTGCTATCAGTATTTGCGACTATGTATCTCAATGATATCTGCGTTCGCAATGAGTTCTATGAATCCATCGGCATGGATACGAGAAAATATGTTGATGAAGTTCTCCGTGAAACCAATCGCGATGCTGCAAAGGCTTTCCCTGTAATCATCAACATGGAAAATCCTAAGTTCTGGAATTGTCTCAAGAAATGCGAAGAGAACAATGCCAAACTAGTAAAAATCGATGAATCTAATTCTCCTGAATGGATGAAAAAGATTCAGAAGTTGCCTCACCTTGTAGATAATGGTGTCCAGTTCTTGACGATGTATTTGCAACCTTCTATTCCTGCTCCTAAGGGTGTGGTTCTCTAATTACAAAAAAGAAAAGCGAGTGCTTTGCGATCGCTTTTCTTTTTTTGTAATCTAGTCAAATAAAATAGAGCTGTAACGCTTCGCGTTACAGCTCTATTTTATTTGACAATGGGTGACCTGGGATTCGAACCCAGGGCCAGCGGATTAAGAGTCCGATGCGCTACCACTGCGCCAGTCACCCTAAATTTGCTCGGTTGCTCAAAGAGCGATTTATATACTAGCAAATGTTTGCCTAAATTCATCACAAAATTTGCAATCAATATTTTAAAGCTGTGGGCGATCGCTAACCACCATAAAATTTCATTCTTTGCGTTAATTATCTAAAGCTATACTACAAGTATCAAAGTAGGTATGAGTCTGAATGCTATGTTTAATTTCAGCAAAGGTAGGATCGCAAAGATTGATTCAATGCCTGATCTATCTAATAAAAAAGTTTACGAAGTTTCACAAGGAAACGTGAATGTAAGAATTGCCGCGCCTCTTACCCCTGACCAAAAAATTGATGAAGAAACTGTTAACCTCATTAATTGGCTGGCTCAGGAGCAAGGCATTAGTCCAGAAGCCGCCATCAAAAAGGCGATTGTAACCGCAGCATATATCCATGATGTAACGTCTAATCAAAGAGGTGAGCTTTTAGTGCAGCACCCAGATGGTTCAGTTCGTGGAATTTTCTTAAAATAATCAAAGTGTCTTTACTTATAAAATATCAAGAAAACTTTTTAACCATGAATTCTGAAGACGAAAAAACACCTGTACGTGAACCAATTATAGACATAAGCAACTTAAGTTCAACTCAATCTAAGCTTGATATTCCAACTCAATCTAAGCTTGATATTCCAAAGCAGAGTTCTGACTTCGAGACAAACGAGAGGCAACTCGTGCAGAGTTAGCTACTAGTTTGATTAGTATTCTTTCTAGAACTATAATTACTAGTTTTTTGCTATTCATAGTGTTGATGCTTATATCAATTTTTGTTGATGAAAAGAAAACTAGTTCATTTGATAAGACCAGTGCTTTAGCAAAAGAATTAATCATAGTTATATTCACTGCTCAGATTGGTCTAGTTGGTACAGCGCTTGGTTTTTATTTTGGCTCTAAAAGTAATACAGATTAACCATGTTAAACACAATACTTAGAGGGCATTACAAAATTATTAGTCACCTTGGTGGTGGTGGCTTTGGGCAAACATATCTGGCTGAAGATATTGATTTGCCAACGCATCCGACCTGCATGGTCAAGCAACTCAAGCCTGTATCAAATGAACCTTTTATACTAGAAACCGCCAAGCGCTTGTTCGATCAAGAGTCAGGAATGTTGTATTCATTTGAAGAACTACTTGCCCAAGCGCTGATTCTCAATCGTAATAAGAAATCCCAAGAAGCCCTATTAAAAGTAGAAGAGGCAATAAATTAGATCCAAACAGTGCCGACGCTTGGGGAGCGAAAGGATTATTACTAAGAAGTATGGGACGAGAGAAAGAAGCGATCGCCGCTTTTTCCAAGGCAATTGAACTAAGTTCTAATGAACGTCCAATTTTGCCTATACAGCGCGAACTTCCCTCTAAAAAGGGCGATAAGAAAAAATAACAAAAAATGTATAAGGATAGGCGGCGCAAAGCACCGCATATCCTTATACATTCTCAGGCGAAGCTTTGATCAGCTTAGTATTTCTGGGTTTGAGCGCAAAGCTCTGTAATTCAATGCTTCGCTTCGCCATTCTCTATTGTTTCTTATGACTGGCGACAGCTAATAAAAACTCTAGAATCAACGGCTTGCTATATGATTGGATAGATTTTACACACAGTCAAACCGTGATCATGAGCGATTTACCGATTATCCAACGTCCTGATGGGAGAGCTTGGGATCAACTGCGTACTGTGCATTTGCAGAGAAATTTTACAAAATCACCTGCGGGTTCAGTGTTGGCAAAATTTGGTGATACCCAATTGATCTGTACTGTTTCCATCGAGGAAGGTGTACCCAAATTTCTAACTGGTAGTAATCAAGGTTGGCTAACAGCCGAATATCGGATGATGCCTGCATCGACAATTCCCCGTCAACAAAGGGAATTTATGAAACTATCGGGACGTACTCAAGAAATCCAAAGGTTGATTGGTCGCAGTCTCAGAGCCGCACTAGATATGACCGTGATCGCAAATTATACTTTTACCGTTGATATTGATGTGCTGCAAGCTGATGGTGGCACACGCACAGGTGGAATTACAGGTGGATTTGTGGCTTTAAAAGCAGCTTGCGATCGCCTATTTTCTGAAGGCAAAATCACCAGATCTCCGATTAAGAAAGCGGTGGCGGCTGTGTCGGTTGGGTTGTTAGATGGTGTGCCAATCTTGGATCTAAATTACCAAGAAGACGTTGCTGTAAGTGTTGATCTCAATGTGGTTATGGACAGCACTGGCAAATTGATCGAGGTGCAAGGTACTGCTGAATCTGAAACATTTTCGCGATCGCAACTTAATCAAATGCTAGATGTCGCTGAAAAGGGGATTAGCGAACTGTTCCAAATCCAGTTAAACCAAAACTAAAATTGCGGCGCTTCGCACCACAATTTTAATAAAAAAGACGCGCCTTTCGCGTCTTTTTTATAACTGTTTTAGATAACTCAACAAGTCAGCCATGTCTTGAGGGCTAGGTTGAAACTGTGGCATTGGAGGAGTTTCGCCGCTTACGACCTGTTGGACTAGACGTACATCCGACTTGCGATCGGATACATGTTGTAAACTGGGTCCCACTTTGCCATTAGCCCATTGTCCATGACAAGCCACACAGTTCATCACAAAAATCGAGCGTCCCTGCACAGGATCTCCCGATAGATTTAAAACTGATTGGGTATATTGATCGATTGGTGGACGTAATATCCAGAAGACAATTGCGATTACGACGATAACAAAAGTGACAGCGATTGCCAACACAGTTTGCAGCGAAGACTTTACCTCAGGCGATCGCAATGCTTGCTCTGAAGTAGCATCTACAACTACATCAGTATCCTTTGTCAAATTTGCCCATTCATTAATCACTGTTTTTAAACCTAGCCATTATTTAGCCAAAACTTTTACTTAGTAAGGTTTAACCAAGAATCAGTTTTTTTGGTAGCGTGATTTCGCTGCGCTACCAAAAAATTGGTTCTTGATTTTATAGCTTAAGTATTAATAACATATCTTAAAGAAAGTATAAGTAAGCAAATCGCGATCAGAAATTAAATAAAGCCTAAATTTAGACATGAACCGATGGCTAACTCTAGGATTTGGCTGTGACGAAAGACCAAAGGGGCGACAAGTGCCCCACTTGTCTTTATTGGTGTCTGGTACGTCACGTTCTATAATTCAAAGGCACAATCATAAAAAAGTTTAAAAACACAGGAAAGAGTTGATTATGGGAGGAAATGATCGCTTGCTAAGGGCAGCAAGAGGTGAAGTACTGGATCGTCCACCAGTATGGATGATGCGCCAAGCAGGAAGATACATGAAGGTGTATCGTGACTTGCGCGACAAATATCCCACTTTTAGAGAGCGATCGGAGATTGCCGAACTCGCTGCCGAAATTTCTCTGCAACCATTTCGCGCTTTCCAACCCGATGGCGTGATCATGTTCTCCGATATCCTCACTCCGCTTACAGGTATCGGCATCAACTTTGACATCATCGAGAGCCGTGGCCCAATTATCGAGTCACCAATTCGGACTCAAGCTCAAGTTGATGCGCTCACAGAGTTTGATCCCGACACTGCTGTTCCCTTTATTCGTAAGATTTTAAGTGCGATCAAAGAAGAAGTAAAAGATCGAGCAACTATTCTTGGCTTTGTGGGTGCACCTTGGACATTAGCCGCCTATTCAGTTGAAGGCAAAGGCTCTAAGGATTATTCTGTAATCAAAGCTCTGGCATATAAAGAACCAGCGATCATCCATAGCTTTCTGACTAAAATTGCCGAAATGGTCGGTACTTATGTGATCCATCAGATCGAGTGTGGTACTCAAGTCGTGCAAATGTTCGACTCTTGGGCAGGACATCTTTGCCCAACTGATTATAAAACTTTTGCACTGCCTTACCAAAAGATGGTTGTCGATAAGGTCAAGGCAAAGTACCCCGATACCCCATTAATCCTTTACATTAGCGGTAGTGCGGGTGTCCTAGACCTAATGTCTAAGTCTGGTGTAGATATTGTCAGTGTTGACTGGACAGTTGATATGGCTGACGCACGCGATCGCATTGGTCGTCACATTCCTGTCCAAGGCAATCTCGATCCCTGCGTTTTATTTGCCGAGCAAAGCTATATTCGCGAACGGATCATGGAAGTTATTGCCAAGGCTGGCAACAAGGGTCATATCATGAACCTCGGACATGGCATTTTGCCCACCACTCCTGAAGATAATGCAAGATTCTTCTTTGAGACTGTCAAGAGCCTCTAAAAAAAGGTGGCGCTTCGCGCTGTGAACAAAAAAAGCCTCGCTAAGCGAGGCTTTTTTTGTTTTTAAAAACTTCACCAAAATATCAATAGCCTTTTCCAATTGCTGATTTATTCAAGATAAGCAATCATTTCGTTCGTGGAAGGAACTAAGGTGAAACGGCTTTGACCGCACTTGTCACTCCCCAAATTTAACAAAATCCTATTGCTTTAGCTACCTGTTAAGATTCATGAATTATTTTGAATAAAAAGCTGTGAATTAGATAATATCGATAAATAATTCAGGTATTATCTATATAGTGTCTTCATTGTTAACTATACAAAACACACAAGACTTAATATTTTATGAAAACTCAACTCTCTGTAATAAGTTTTTTGACTTTTCTGCTATTATCACCTTATTTTTTGTCTTGTTATAATAGTGCAAATGCTCAGGCGAGTAGTGGGATTGTAAATGAAATAAATATAACATCCACTCCTACTCCAACCACAACCCCAACACCTGAAGAGGTAAACAAGGCTATTGAAGCTTCTAAACAAAGAGAAGCAGCTAGGAAAAGGGCTAGTGACTTCTTTACAAATTATCCCTACGAAACATCTCGAATTCTTTTCTTATGTCATAGGACAGGGGCTGTAAAAGCTAGGCTTTTCAGTGTAAGTGGTGGTTCAAACTACGTAAACGAGTTTATTGTACAAGAATATTTTAGGACGGATAGTCCTTTGCCAGATCCGATACTTTCTAGTATCCCAAGTGTAAATAGTAATGTCAACAAGCTTTTCCAATTGGCAGAAAATTTACGCAATCAACCATCATTAGACGAACCAAAAATACAGGAAGTTGATAATCAGCTTAAAACAATTATTACAAGCTTGACATCATACTCATCGTCTATTAAAAATTATAGCGAAACTATACCTGCTCAAATTGCTGAATTATCGAAAATAGATCCGAGCTATTTACGTGCAAACACTTCGATGGACAAAGGAAGTAATCAAAATGGTAATAGGCTCTTAGCAATTTCAAATACTCTCAAAAGTTTGCAAAGTTGGAGGAATGTTAGAGGTGTTGGAGTAAGAGTCACTGCTGAGATAAATAGCTTGGTTGGTGAGCTTAATGCTGATAACTTATTCTCTTTCTTTTCTCTTCCTACTCTAAATGGAGCAAAAATAAGAGGAACTATTTCTGTTGAGATATTTGGTTTAGGTGGACGGGCTGTCTCTAATGCGGTAAATATTACCACAGAGCTTAATCCTCAAACAGCTTTGAAATCTCAAGAGTCAATATTCCAGATTCGCAAAGCCGTAATTGATAAATCTGAGGGCGAATTAAACCCAATTGAATTAACATTATCTCCCACTGTAATATCCCCACCAAAATTTGATGAAAGTTTGTGTATTGAAGCTAAATAAAGAGATTAATTTGTAACCTTATCAATATAATAGTGAGTGTTTATTATGACTGAAGTTATTGTCGAAAACAATCCAAATCAAGTTGGTTCAATGGCAGCTTGGCAGAATATTCTCAATGGTTGTGGTTATAACCCTGCATTAATCATTACTGGATATTTTGACGGTGAGACCATTGCAGCAACCAAGAAATTTCAAACAGATCTTAAATTAGATCCAACTGGTGAAGTAAATTTAGAAACATGGCAAGCTGGACTTTCTCACAAAAAGTTAGATGGTTGGTCAGCAGCGACTCCTCCAATTTCTGTCAGAAGAAATCGAGATGCGGATGTTAATGTCCATTGGTCGAAGCAAGATTTGGCAGGTAAATTGGTCGAAAAGGCTAAAGAGCTTGGCTTACCGTTAAAAACGCAATGGGCTTACTTGATGGCAACCATTGAGTGGGAAACAGCACATACATTTGAGCCAGTGCGTGAAGCATATTGGCTCAGCGAAGCTTGGAGAAGAGAGCATCTTAGGTATTATCCCTACTATGGTCGAGGCTATGTTCAATTGACTTGGAAAGCCAACTACCAGACTTTCTCAGAAATTACTGGATTGGACTTAGTATCTAACCCAGACTTAGCAATGCAACCAGATACAGCATTGTTTATACTTGTTTATGGTCTCAAGCACGGAATTTTTGGAGCTAAATTAGAAGACTATGTTCGGCAAGATAAAACAGATTACTTTCATGCACGTCGAGGCGTTAATATTCTAGACCACGCCGCAGATATTGCAGATATTGCTAAAAAGTGGGAAGCCAAACTCTAGCAATCTAATCAAACAAATCAACTTCACCTAAAATATAGTGGCAATTTATGAATTGCCACTATATTTTTGACTTTGTGAATAGCTAGCTATAGATACTTTTGCAGAATCACTTTTAAGCGATCGCGACTTGCATCAGATACCTTACTCAAATCGGTCAAGATCGAAGTTTTCAAAGCATGATGTGCTTCAGATCTTGGGGGATTAGCCGCGATTTTTGCCACGGCATTTTGAATTACGGTTTGAGCATTGACTGCATTTTTATGTAAATTTTGGATGATCATTTCCACAGTTACACTCTCATGATCATCATGCCAGCAGTCATAATCAGTAACCAATGCGATCGTGGCATAGGAAATTTCTGCCTCGCGGGCAAGCTTTGCCTCAGTGACATTAGTCATGCCAATGACCTTAGCGCCCCAACTACGATGAAGTAGCGATTCGGCTTTAGTCGAGAAAGCTGGACCCTCCATACAAAGATAAATTCCCCCTTTATGGACTTTGTTGCGCCCCAAATCCACTGCTTCTGCCGATGAGGCTAATACCGCGAGAAGAGATTTGCAAATTGGCTCAGCAAAGGCAACATGGGCAACAACTCCTTCCCCAAAGAATGTCGATATACGGCTAGTGGTGCGATCGATAAACTGATCGGGTAGCACAATATCTAGAGGTCGGGCATATTCTTGTAAGGAGCCAACTGCTGAGGCGGAAATGATATATTCCACACCTAGACTTTTAAGAGCATAGATATTGGCGCGATAGGGGACTTCTGTGGGGAGCAAATGGTGCGATCGCCCATGTCGTGCCAGAAACAGCACAGGGGTTCCAGACAATTTGCCATAGATAAATGCATCTGAAGTTTTGCCAAAGGGAGTATCAATATTAATTTCTTGAATATCAGTCAGGGCGGACATTTTGTAGAGTCCACTGCCGCCAATAATGCCAATTTGTGCGTTAACTGTCATAGTTTTTTTAAGATTATGCGAATTATATAGATTACTGTAGGGTGCGTTACGCTGTGGCTAACGCACCCTACAAGAAGGATTTTGGACTTCTTCGACAAGCTACTAGGTATTTACAACCTGTAAATCAGCAATTAAATTGCTTAACTGCTCGGTAGTAGCATGATAAACCTCACCACAGAAATGACAAGTGGCTTCTGCACCTTTGTCCTCGGCAATCATCGATCGCAAATCTTCTTCGCCAAACATTTTCATTGCGGCTAACACGCGATCGATGGAGCAAGGACAATTAAATGTGACATCTTTACTCATTGGCAAAATATCGAGATGCATATCGGCAAATATCTCGGTCATCACCTCTGCGATCGCTTTGCCTTGGAGTAGCAAGTCCATGAGTTTTTGCGTATCACTTTTTGCCTCTAGTTGGCTCAGCAAATCTTCTTGAGAAAGGTTGGCTGTCTTCGCTGCCCGAAGCGTGGCTTTAGGCATAATCTGCAATAAGATTCCAGCAGCAACCTTTACGGGAGCGTCGTCACGATCTTGCTCAATTACTTCCGTAAGCATGAGCTTAGAATAAGTTTGCTCAGACGAAGCTAAGTACCATGCAACATCGTTGGCGATATCACCCGCAATTAATTCGACAGTGCTGCTGTAGGGTTCACCATAGCCAACATCACGCATAACCTTGAAAAAACCTGTATGCCCAATGCCTTGACTAACGTTTTGTTGACCATCAGCAAGGGGAGGTAATGCAAATTTGGGGTTGGTGACAAAACCGCGTACTGTCCCATCAAATCCTGCATCGGCATAGACTAAGCCCAGTCCACCATCACCCGCAATTCTGACATTGACTCTAGCTTGAGATTGCTTCATATTTGAGGCAAGCAGTAAACTTGCCCCCATGGTACGACCAAGTGCTGCTGTAGCGATCGCTGATAACTGATGGCGGCGATGAGCCTCATTGAGGGCTTGGGTAATATTCACGCCAATGACACGGACTCGTCCGTCGGCGGTGAGGGCGCGAATTAAGCGATCGTTCATGAAGTTTTTCTAACGGTTGAGTATTCAATAGAGCATTACAGGCATTACCTGATCTAGATCTCCATGTTATATCAAAGCTCAAAATGGCTATGCCATTTTGAGCTTTTAAAAATCTTACTGAGTTTGTTTTTTGATTTCCGAAAGTATCGCCGCACTTTCGGAATTGGCAGTTTCATAAAATATAACTCTAGCAGCCTGTCGGAGAAACCCCAAATTGCTTGTAACTCTTAGCTCGTAGGGTGTGTTAGCGTCAGCGTAACGTACCCAATAACCGCAAATGGTGCGTTACGCTATCGCCAACATACCCTACAAAAGAGATGAGCAAGAGAGGTGCGGCACTACGTGCCGCACCTCTCTTGCTCGTTTTGAGTTCATTTAGATATGGCATAATAGCGATATTGCGATATATTGCCGAAACGTTGAACCAAACCTACTTTCAGTCCGAACATTTACTCTTTGACCCAGCCACACCAGATCACGACGCAGTAAATATTGTCTTTGCTTTCCCCAACACCTACACCGTGGGAATTACGAGCTTAGGCTATCAAGGTGTATGGGCAAATTTAGCTACGCGATCGCAGGTTAACGTGAGCCGATGGTTTACCGATGCCCATGAGGACTTACCAAGGAAGATTGAAATATTAGGATTTTCGTTTTCATGGGAACTAGATTACGTCAATATTTTGGCGGCGTTGAAAAAATTTGATATTCCCATTGATACTTGCGATCGCACTGACGAGCATCCATTAATATTTGGTGGAGGCCCCGTTCTCACCGCCAATCCCGAACCATTCGCGGCATGGTTTGATATCGTGCTACTTGGTGATGGCGAAGAATTGATTGGGAACTTCTTAAATGCTTATCAAGAAGTTCGCCATGCTAGTCGTGAAATAAAATTGCGCCATTTAGCGAAATTAGATGGAATTTACGTTCCGTTATTGTATGAAGTAACCTATGAATCCGATGATGGTGCGATCGCTTCAATTCAACCTATAGATTCTGAAATTCCTTCCACAATCCACAAACAAACCTATAAAGGGAACACTCTGTCTGCCTCTACAGTTGTTACTGAAAAAGCCGCATGGGAAAGCATTTTTATGGTGGAAGTGGTGCGAAGTTGTCCTGAGATGTGTCGCTTCTGCTTGGCGAGTTATTTAACGCTTCCCTTTAGAACTGCCAGTTTAGAGTCAAGTCTGATACCTGCGATCGCAAAAGGATTAGAGGTAACTAAACGTCTAGGCTTACTTGGGGCATCAATTACCCAACATCCTGAATTTGATCTATTGCTAGACCATCTCGCTCAGCCTCAATTTGATGATGTGCGCCTCAGCCTTGCCTCAGTCCGCACCAATACCCTAACCGAGAAATTAGCCCGAACTCTCTCTACTCGTGATAGTCGTTCCGTTACGATTGCGATCGAAAGTGGCTCCGAACGTTTGCGCGAAATCATTAATAAGAAGTTACATAATGATGAAATCAAGCAAGCGGCGATCAATGCTCAAGCAGGTGGTTTGAAGTCTCTGAAGCTTTACGGTATGGCGGGCGTACCGATGGAAAATGATGACGATATCGACCAAACTATTGAGATGCTAATTTCTCTCCGCAAAATTGCACCAAAGCTGAAGCTCACTTTTGGTTGCAGTACGTTTGTGCCTAAATCGCATACGCCTTTGCAATGGCAGGGTATCAGTACTAATGCTGAAAAGAAAATGCAGTATTTCCGTAAGAAACTATTACCTAAAGGCATTGACTTTCGCCCTGAAAGTTATAAAGACTCTATTGTGCAAGGGCTAATTTCAAGGGGCGATCGCCGTCTGACTAAGTTATTGCGTCTAGCTTGTAGCTATAGCGATGGTGATGCTCCTAGTGATGGTTCCTATAAACGTGCTTTTAAGGAATTGCGTGGACAGTTACCGCCTCTGGCTTGGTATGTCCATGAAGATTGGGATGTTAATCAAGTTCTACCTTGGCAACATCTTCGCAGCGCTTTGCCAGTAGAGACATTAATCAAGCATCGCGAGACTTCTCTGGCTTTTTAATAACCCAAAAGGTTATGACCCAAAAGAGAATGATAGCCGAACAGATTAAGAAAACTTTTCTCATGCCTTCAGTTAATGTCTAATGTTTGCAATCATCGGACGTAGATAATCTTGGCTAAAAGACCTTATATTCAGAGGTTTCGGTGCATTGCGGTTGTTATGTCTCTTTCGGCACGCGATGCACTGTTGTAGCTCGAATAAGCTCTGAACCAATGGACGGTACACCCTGATTTTTGCGCTGTAAACGTAGTCGATCCAAGCATGTTTCAAGACTCTCATTTTCTCGAATTGCTGCATCTAATGGAGAGAAAATGCTCAAAGTAGTAAGTGGTTGTTCGTGTTTTTCTTTTACAGATCTGGACAATGCAAAACATTCATCTGTGTGACTGTCTGAAAACTTATCAAGCATCTTATATTCGATTGGAGAAATTACATCAATAACTGCTTTTCCGAAGTCGATGCACTCTTGATAAGTAGGCACTTTACCTTGATGAATGACTTGATTTCTTAATTCAATCATCTTATTTGAAAGTAAGTTTGGAGGATCACCCATCTCCACAAACCAGAGCATGGTAAAAGCGCCAAGTTGCCGCTCTGATTGCTTTGATATCGACTTCCAGCATTTCTCAATACCTTGCTGAGAGATAGACTTTGATCGACAGATGACGCGAATTACGAACTCATAAAATCGTTCAAGGGATGCAGCAAAACTAGCGATAGATTCTCGTAAATACCCATCGAGCAAGGCATTTGAGGCAATCGCAAAAAGAACCTCATGCTTTGGTGTACGTAAAACCGTTGTTGATCGGTGTCCTTCTGGGCATTTAAATTCATAAATTCCATCATCACGAATAGAGCAGAGACGCGAATAGCTTACGAAAGAGGATTGCTCTTCCGATTTATCATCGGAGCAAATGTTACAGACAATTTCAATGCGCAATCTAAAACTCCAGACACATAACGTATTAGACGGAATTTTTCTGTCTAATCTGAACTATAGGGTATATAGGCTGAAAGTCAAGTTTCTAGTTATACACCCTATACGGGATATTACACAGAAAAATTTTGCCTAAATCCCAAATAGGCGATTAAGCAGAAAAATTCTGCCTAATCGCCTATTTGGGATCTTAGCCCAACAATATCATGCATTATTTAGCTATATAAACCTGAACCACTCAATACAAAAATACGCAAGTTTAGCCACAACCACGCAAATTTTTAGATCTGATCCCAGACTTAGTTAGAGAGATTTTTTTACTCTTAGGCTTTGTTTGCGATCGCCCCAACAATCTATCCGCTGGATGTACCGAAAATTTAATTTACCCAAAAGAAAAGGGATAGTGCAAAGCACTACCCCTTTTCTTTTAGGTAAATCGTCAAACGTTCCCCCCACAAAATATAAGACCCGCTTTGTTATATCCCAATTGAGAACATTCACGCCGCTATTTGATTTCAACATCAAAAACTCCGCCACCAGGAGGTGGGCTCGTTCTACGAGGAACGATATTTCCCCACCAATCCCTAGCTACCGTTTTCCCATTTTCTAAACTAAGAGTTTGATATCCGCTGTGATCTGTCTTGGGTTCGAAGGTAACTTTATACCCTTTTGGCAGCTTAGGTATTGTCACCATGTTTAGGCTCTTTAATCCTGGGCCGCGACATGCAATGTCTCGTTCCTGAACCTTAATGCTGTAAAGAATATCTCTCTTCTCAGAGTCTTTGGATACCGTGCGTTTGAAACCGAAAGCAGCGCACGAACCATGAGCCCAATTGCCGAGGAGTGTGTTTTGTGAGAAGTTGATAGATGGAAACGTCACGCTTTTGCAAGCCATGTTTCTCGCTTTGCTTATCTTCTTCTGAAATTCCTCATAAGCTTGCTGATCGTCGATCACGAGTTTTTCCTCTAAGAAGGATTCACCTTCACGACGTTTAAACTCAGGCGTGTCAATTAGTGAGGATAGAATGAAGCAGCGTTCTTGAATATCAATATTCTCAAAAGTTATTGATAACCGATCTTGGGCAGCAACGCCCAAAACATTTGATGCTCCTATGGCAGAAATAAGCAAGATTGCAGACGCTCTCATTTTGACCTCTCGTGCATCAAAGAATTGGGCTGTAATGGGACATAACGGACTAGTTGAGCGGCGAGCATAGCAAGTCAGCTATGCGATTGTTGGGCTCATTTCAGCGGGACTTGTTGCGTCTGATCAAGCCAACTATCATCACAACGAAACCAAGCAGCATCCCGAGAAGCGCAGGCATAGCCATGCTCATTGAAGCCCAAAACGCGGTTTCAGTCGCATATTGTCCGAAACCACATGGGGTAGTCTCGCCGAGCCAGCCTCCGCATCGACCGGAATAGGCTGGGAGCCACACTAGGAAAACGAGGACAAAGGCGGCAATGAAGGGACTGATCAACGCCAGTGCGGGCAGGAACCATGCCGTCCGACCAGATACTTGCCGCGTGACAAAGCGCCACATAGCGATGGGCGGCAAAAGAATCAGCAATCCGTAAATGATGAACAGTCCGTAAATGATGAACAGGGTGATAACATTGCCCATAATGTCCAAATCTCTTGGTGAGTCTTACGTAGGGACAAGTCGATCAATACGCTTTCATCACTAGCTAATCGTGATGCCCAACTATGTATTAGACAGAAAAATTCTGTCCAGTCTAACTATAGGGTATATAGGCTGAAAGTCAAGTTTCTACCTATACACCCTATACGGGATGTTACACAGAAAAATTCTGCCTAATCGCCTATTTGGAGTGTTAGCCCGACAATATCATGTATTATTTATCTATATAAACCTAAATCACTTAAATATAAAAATACTCAAGTGATCCACAACCACGTAAATTTTTAGATCTGATCCCAGACTTAGTTAGAGAGATTATTTTACTCTTTGGCTTTGGTTGCGATCGCCTCAACAATCTCTTTACTGCGTGTAACCAAAATTTGATTTACCCAAAATAAAAGGGGTAGTGATTTGCACTACCCCTTTTATTTTAGGTAAATTGTCAAACGATCCCCCCACAAAATATAAGACCCGCAAAGCGAGTCTTATAACCTTAATAGCGATTAACGCGCCGTGAGTTATTTCTTACTGGTATAGGAATCAACTCAGGGTGGGGCTGATTTTGTCCCAAAAGGGATTCCAGAACGCGATTTAGAATTTCGCCTAACTCTTTCAGTGCTTTCTTGATCGCTTTCACTATACTTGGCTCCCTATCATCGTCTAGGTTTATTTACTCACATCATAACAAATCTTTTCCTAAACAAATCTAAAGCTGACATTACAGTTGCCTTTCTAATCCAATTTCTTCCTCTAGAGGGACTAAAACGCAGCTCGATCGCCTCGACTTTGCCATCTGGATGCGCGATCCCAACATAAATTAAGCCAACGGGTTTAGCCTCAGTGCCGCCATTTGGTCCCGCGATCCCTGTAATACTAATCCCCCAATCAGACTTGAGTTTTGCTTTGATCCCGATCGCCATTTGTTTAGCCACGATCGCACTGACCGCACCATGCCGATCGAGAGCTTGGCGATCGACATTGAGTAAATCAACTTTGACATCATTGCTATAACTAATTACACCACCAAGGAAATAACTAGAACTGCCTGAAACCTCAGTTAAAGCTTCCCCCAACCATCCGCCCGTGCAAGATTCCGCAACTGCAAGAGTTTGTCCACCCTCTTGTAAGAGGCTACCAGCAACACTCGCAAGCGTATCCTCATCAGTGCCATAGCAAAACTCACCCGTGAGTTCACGAATCTCAGCTTCGACAGGAGCAATTAAAGCGATCGCCTCTTCTTGAGTATTTGCCCTTGCGGTAATCCTTAGTCTTGCTTGTCCGTAATTGGCATAAGGCGCAACTGTGGGATTCTTAAGATCAAATAAGTGATTGACTTTCGTTGCAAGAGCAGATTCAGCTATGCCCCAGTACAGCAACACCTTAGAATGAAATGTCCCTTGTCCATAGTTTCGGGATAGCAGCAATGGTGCAGCAGTCTGCTCCCACATGGGATGCATCTCGCTAGGCACACCAGGAAAAGTCAAGATCAATAAATTGGGCTGCGGTTCCCAGATCATCCCTGGGGCAGTCCCAACGGGATTATGTAATATTTCTGCACCCTTGGGCAGTAGCGCTTGTTTGCGATTGTTAGGTGTGAGAGTCCGTCCAGTTTGCGCCGCCATCTGCTGGATACGCTCCCAAATTTCGGGACGTTCTTCGAGAGTTGTATTGAAAAAATTGGCGATCGCTTCAGTCGTCAAATCATCGGGTGTGGGACCAAGCCCACCGGTGGTAATAATCAAGTTAGAGCGACTAGCTGCAATTTCTAAAGCTTGATGAATGCGATCGGGGTTGTCGCCAACAACGGTTTGATAAAAATGTGGCACTCCCAGCAAGGCAAGTTGCTGCGCTAAATACTGAGCATTACTATTGAGTATCTCGCCCAACAATAATTCTGTGCCAATACAAAGGATCTCCGCGCCAACATTCATATATTTGCTTTCACTGGATTTACAAAAATAAAAGGGGTGCAACGCACCCCCAATATTTTAGTTATTGATTTTAATTAACGATTTCCCGTCGCTTCGGTTTTTCGACATTGATCCGAGGACGCTCAACTTGTATTTGTTGTCGTTCGGGATCTGAATACTCTGCATTTCGGTCTTGATAATCGTCAGAATTTGAGTTGGGGTTTGGGTCAAAAACTTCAAATCTGGCGCTATGTCCAGCTTCTTCAGCGGCAGTCATCACCACAGTCCGAACTGCTTGAATCGTCCGTCCCCCTTTACCAAAAACTCGCCCCCGATCTTCTGGATCGAAAGCAACTCTGATCCAGACGCGATCGTTTTTGCTATTTGACTCAAAATCTACCCGCAGCGCGTCTGGATGAGCTAATAATGGCTTCAGCAAAAAACTAATTAAGGCGTTATAGTCTGGCACAAGTTTAGATTTGCACGAATTTAGAATTAATTCAAAAATTAAGCAGTAACGAGATCGAATACTTTTGCTTTTTCGAGGATGCGACGCACTGTATCAGTAGGTTGAGCGCCTTGCTTGATGCGAAGAACGATCGCAGGTACATCCAGTTGGGTTTCTTTGGTACGTGGGTTGTAGAAACCGAGTTCAGCAAGAGGACGACCATCGCGACGGCTAGTACTGTTTACGGCAACGATGCGATAGCTGGCTTCAAATTTTTTGCCAAATCGCTTTAATCTCAACTTCATCATGGGTTTATGGCTCTAGTTTCTGAGTTTGATCTAGTTCAATACTATTTGGATATTTTAGCAGGCTTATTAATATAGCATTATTTTAAGCACCTCAGCATAATTAAAAAACTAGAGTCAAAATCTGTACCGCCCGTGCAGCAGGCGGTACAGATTTTGGGATCTTATATTTAATTGAGCCTAGCTACTTAGGGTTTAAATCGTAGATAATATGATTGTCTTCTATGATTTAAACCCGTGCCATTTTTTCGTCAATACATTGCACCGTTCATCATCTTTGCAATCTTTTTGTTTACGCTAGTACTGGTTAGCTCTCGCGCTTTCTTGCCAGACGACATGGTTGCCCCAGCTCCCATCGGCATGATTTCGGGCTTATCTCTTATTTCCTAGCTTTAAAGCATAATGACTGAACTTACTTGGCAGCGACGACATGTGATCTCGCTAGCCGATTTTACGACGAATGATTATGAAACGGTCTTACAAACTGCCGTTAGCTTCTTAGAAGTGCTGTCACGACGCAATAAAAAAGTGCCAACCTTGCAGAGCAAAGTTGTCGCTAATTTGTTTTTTGAATCTTCGACTCGAACTCGCAATAGTTTTGAGCTTGCCGCCAAGCGACTCTCAGCCGACACCTTAAATTTTGCCCCTGGGACATCTGCACTTACCAAGGGCGAAACGATTCTTGACACGGCAAGAACTTTTCTGGCGATGGGTACGGACATTATGGTGATTCGCCATCAATCGGCAGGTGTGCCTTTGGCGATCGCCCGCGATATGGATGCCCTCAGTGGCAAAGTGGCAATCCTCAATGCTGGTGATGGCAAGCATGAACATCCATCTCAAGCATTGCTCGATCTCTTAACTCTCTGCATGTATCTCAATCCCAAAGCGCCAACAGCTAAGGATCTAAAAGGCAAAAAAGTAGCGATCGTTGGCGATATTTTGCATTCACGGGTAGCGCGATCGAATCTTTGGAGTTTGCTTACCAACGGTGCAGATGTTCATCTCGCCGCACCACCAACATTATTACCACCAGAATTTGCCGAATACGGTGCAAAAATCCACTACACCCTTGAGCCAGCCCTTGAGGATGCTGATTTTGTGATGACTTTGCGCTTGCAAATGGAGCGCATGGGGCAATTTCTGATTCCCAGTTTGCGCGAATATCATGCAAGGTATGGGATTACGCGCGATCACCTAGCCAAATGTGCACCCAATGTCCAAGTTCTACATCCTGGTCCCGTTAATCGTGGTGTAGAGATTAGCTCTGACTTGATGGACGATTCCCGCCTGAGCTTGATTGATAAACAGGTAACTAATGGTGTAGCGATCAGGATGAGCTTGTTATATTTACTCGGCACAGCAATTTAAACTGTTTTTGAAAAGAAACAATTTATAGTCGTCTCTAAAAAAATCGAATTTGCAGGTTTAATTTGATATATGGAATTTGATTAGTTTCATCAAAATATATTTGACCGAATTTATGTCTAGTTGTACTACCTCTTTCCAATTTTGTTCTATTGAACAGATAATTTTCAAAATCCTTAGGAAAATAGACGTAAAAATATGTAATTACATCCCCTCTCTTTGATACGACTATATGACCTCCACTAACTGAATTGTAGCCATCCCAAGGAGTATTCGGCATCATTCCCAGTGCAATCACAGACAAAAAATCTCTTATCTTTTTCTCATAGAAATATTTATTAGTAAAACCTAAAGGATTTCTCTCTGTTAATCTAGCAACCAAGTCAGAAATTTTATTTGCTTTTTTTGAAGAATAGTGATCTTCTAAAATATAAGATAATATTTGTGGAAGTTGACTATCAATTAAAATTAAATTATCGTAAAAGTTTTGCTTACTAATATGACTAAACGATAGCTCAATTTGATTCTCATTAAAATATGAGAATTTATCATAAAAGTTTTTGATGTTATTCGCATTGTCAATATCTGATTGAGTTAAAGGATTTGGACTGTGGACTTCAAATATAAAGTTGGTTGCCCCCGTAGCATTTAAAAGTGTTGGCATACTCCCAAGCCAAGATTTAATACTGAAACCTAATTTTACAAAGTTTTTATTTCCTGAATCAATAATTGTCTGAATATCCACTTTTTCAGCAGAGGATGAAGCAACCCTATGTAAATTAATTTGCGAGATAAAATCTTCTATTTCTTCTATTTCAAAGCTACTTCCTTTAGCACTTTTGATACTTTTCAATAACAAACTAGAATATTTTGTGAACTCAGTTATTGGAATTGATACTTAATCAGAAGAAGTGCCAATATAAATCTTGACAACTTGATTGTTTACATCCAATTGATAACGAGTAAAATTCAAACTATTACCATTAAAGACCTCTAGAACTGGATAAAAGACATCTAACAATCTATTAAAGTTTTCGTCTCCAGCGTAAAGATTTTTATCGTCTATTATTTTTAACAAAGCGTATAATTCACTCCACTCGCCTTTGTTTTTAGATTTCTTCACTATTTTTGTCCAATACTACAATTGTTTAGTATTATGAAGTGTTTCAATAATCTTATATCCCATGCTTTGAATTGCAGGAATCGCTACCGAATTTGCAAACTGTTTGTAAGCCTGTGCATCCGATACTTCTATCTTAAATGATTCAGGATAACCTTGTAATCTAGCCCACTCTCTTGGAGTCATTCTCCTTATCCCCTCCCTATTCACATCTCCCTTAATTCTAGTTACAGGGGTAAAATCAGTAATGCGTTTATCAATTACAAGATTCCTTTCTTTACCCATTCCTCCTATAACAATTGCATTGGCAATGCTATCATCCCCAATAATTGCATAGCCAAAACCGTTACCTTTATCTTGATGTCTTTGTTTATGAGCTATTAAAGTGTTTAGGTATTGATTAGACAAATAATACTTAATTGAGACTGGATTTTTTTCTTTAATATCAAGAAATTTAGGTATAGCAATATGAGATGTAGGATATTCAAAATTATCTATTTCTAGATCTTGGCGAAATCCAACAATAAATACTCTTTCTCTATTTTGTGGAACACCAAAATTTTTAGCATTAATTATTTGAGGGTCTGGAACAAAGTAATTCAAATCATTTCTTAATATGTCCAAAATAGTAGTAATTGTCTTACCTTGATGATGAGACATTAATCCTTTAACATTCTCTAGAAAAAAAGCTTTTGGTTTTTTTTCTTTAATGATTCTTGCAATTTCAAAAAAAAGCGTACCTCTTGAGTCTTCAAAACCCTTTTTTCTTCCTGCTATTGAAAAAGCTTGGCATGGAAAACCCGCAGTTAAAATGTCGTGATCTGGAATCTCATTAGCAGATATTAATGTAATATCACCTCTAGGAATATCGCCAAAGTTTACTTCATAAGTTTGTCTTGAGTAGCGATCGATTTCTGAGGAAAAGACACATTTGCCACCCAAGTTCTGAAAAGCAATTCTAAAACCACCTATCCCAGCAAACAAGTCGATGAAAGTAAAGCTGCTGGGGAGAAATTGAGAACTATAATTATTCTGCTTAATATGAAGATTGCACTTTTTTTTCTTCGGCAAAGTAAAATCTAGTTCAAGTTGTTGTAAATCTACTAACACTTTATTTGTAATTAATTTTAGGCTCAATATACCTACCCTATTTTAGCTTAATGCTATGCTAAACATCAATGGATGAGATATTTATTCTCAAATACAAGGTTAATTACTAAATATTCAAACGAGTAGTTCACAAGTAACTAAAGAATAGAGGGTATCCTCACAGTGAAAGTTAAAGAAAATTTTACGCCCGTCCAAAAAAGTGAGATGGTTATAAGTGTGTAATTTGTGGCGCTGGTCGAGAGAATGGTGCAGAATTGCACGTTGATCATATTAAACCAAAAGATATGGGAGGTTTAGCTACAATTGAAAACGGTCAAACTTTGTGTAGCCAGCATAATTTCCTCAAGAAAAATCTTAAGCAAACTGAGACAGGAAAAAAGATATTTATTCACTTATATGAGCTTTCTAAGAAAGAGGGGAATCTGGAACTACAGAAATTTTGTATAGAAATTCTCCAGACTTTTGAGGATTTTAATATTAACGGACATATCGAATGGAAAAAGTAGTGTCATAGGACTAAAATTGCTTTACGATCGCCATATGCCAAATACCACATCAAATATCAGAATTGTGTTAGTCGAGACTGCGGGGGCACGAAACCTTGGCTCAGTCGCAAGGGTGATGAAAAACTTTGGGCTGGCGGAGTTGTGGTTGGTGAATCCGATATGCGATCGCTTTAGTGATGAAGCACAACACATGGCAGTCCATGCTACAGAAATTTTAGAAAATGCAAGGGTTGTTGATAGTGTTCCAGCCGCATTAGTTGGCTGCAATCGGGCGATCGCCACCGCAGGGCGCATTGACAAAGGTGAGATGAAAGTGACTGATCCCCATAAAGGTTTGACTTGGTTAATGCAAGCCGAAACTAGTGCGATCGTCTTTGGTGCAGAGGATCGTGGCTTGAGCAATGCCGAAATCCAACATTGCCAACAAGTAATGCGAATCCCCGTTAATCCCGAATATCCCTCGTTGAATTTGGCGCAAGCAGTTGGTATCTGTTGCTATCAACTGCAACTGATACAAGAAAGTACCAGAGAAAATGCCCAATGTCATGAAAATTTGACTAGCCAAATCGCACAAGATTTGATAGAGTCAGCACCCATAGACCTTGCTACCCGTGCAGACCTAGAAGCCTGCTATCAGCAACTTGAAGCAGTATTACTGAAGATCGGCTATGTTTATCCACATACCGCCGTTCATCGATTGCGCAAGTTTCGGCACATCTTTGATAGAGCAAATCTGAGTCCATCGGAAGTTGCCATGCTACGAGGGATTTTGCGCCAAGTTAACTGGGCTACGGCTCATCTTGATTAACTTTACAAATGATTTACTGCGTAAATCATTTGTAAATATCTGTAGAGACATTTTTGTATCGGAGTTATAAACAGCAGTGGAACCCAGAAACTTTTCATCGCCTGACGCTACCGAAAAAAGTCGAGAAGCGCGTCTAAATAAGTTGCGTGAGCGTCGCGCCAAGGCTGTGACAAGCAATAGTGACTCTGCTCTCCGCCCAATTAATTCTGAATCTAGGAGTCGTATCGGGAGATCTCCCGAACCAATCGTAGACAATCGATTTAACAATCGTTCAGAGCGTAACTATGAAGGGCGACCTGAAAGTAAGGTTAAGCCCTTGCCTAACCGTCAAGGGTTTGTCGAGGCTCGACCAGAGCCACGTCCCTCAGAAAATAGAACTGAGCTAAGACCACGCAAAAAAACTAATGGAAGCAACAATCGGGCGATCCCGATCAAGTCACCGATCAATTCTCTTGGGTGGCAAGTCTTACGTCTCGCGATCGCTGGCATTGGTCTGAGTGTGATTGCAGGCACAGCTATCTCTTTTTGGCAAAATCAGCAATCTATTGCCGCAAAGACTAATCCAACAGAATTAGCCACCAAAGATGATTCCAATAAATCGCAAGATAATGTTCCCCTAGACCTCAAAACTGAGGCAACACCATTGCGGAGTAAAATTAAGGACTTAGCAGCTAAAGAAAAAGATCTTGTCATGCAAATGATGGTGGTGGATTTGGACTCTGGAGCATATGTGCAAGTTGGAGCGAATCAGTCGATCGCAGCGGCTAGCACAATTAAAACCCCAATTTTGGTTGCCTTTTTTCAAGATGTGGATGCGGGGAAAATTAAGCTTGATGAACAGCTAGAGATCACTGCCGATGTCAAGGTTGGGGAAGCAGGTGATTTCCAATTTTTGCCAACAGGCACAAAAATATCAGCTCTTGAAGTGGCGACACAAATGATTGTGATCAGCGATAACACTGCTACTAACATGATTATCAAACGGCTAGGTGGGACTTCAGCACTTAATCAACGTTTTAAATCTTGGGGACTAAATAATGTAGTGGTGAATAACCAACTGCCAGATCTCGAAGGTACAAATACAATTAGTACTCAAGATATGGTGTCTCTATTAGCGATGCTGGATAAAGGTAAATTGATCGAGCCCCGCAGTCGCGATCGCTTCATGGATATCATGCGCCGCCCCATTACAAATACTCTATTGCCAAAGGGTATTGGCGAAGAGGCCAGAATCATCCATAAAACTGGGGATATTGGCTCAGCTGTCGGAGATGCGGGCATTGTTGATATGCCTAATGGTAAGCGCTATGCGATCGCGGTGATGGTCAAGCGTCCAGACAACGATCAACGGGCAAATGAGTTAATCCGTCAGGTTTCACGTGCAACCTATGACTATTTCCTCGGTGGTGGCAGATTACCCGCAAACAATAGTAATTCGGCTCCTAGCAATTCACCAGCAAATTTTACAGGGTCGGCTAGTCCTAGCAACAATGGTAGTAGTGTTATTGAAAATATTACTATTCCTCTACCAAATGCCGCGCCTAATTCGCCTCCAACAAATATCCCAAGTACATCGCCCAGTTTGAACAACCCATCCGAATTAACTCGCCAAAACCGATAATCTACAAAAAGAAGGCGCAAAGCGCCTTCTTTTTGTAGATTATCGGTTTTGGCAAGCAAATAGCGGCAAGAAACGCCGCTATTTTTTTATTCGGTTTTAAATTGTTAGGACTTACGCAAAAATGCCCTGAAAGCCTCATTTTGCCGTAGGGGCAATTCATGAATTGCCCCTACGGCTCGTTCTTTTGCGTAAGTCCTAATTGTTCAAGACCACTTATAAAAAAGAAGACACGCAAAGCGTGTCTTCTTTTTTATGAGTGGTCTCGTGGTTGAGAAATATCTGCGGCTTTAGGTTCAGAGACAGGCGAGGTGCGATCGCTACTAATACTATTGTGGGGCAAAGGCTTTTGAGCGATCGCTGCTTCGATATTCTCAGCCATAATTGCGCGAGGAACTGCGCCCGTCGTATCACCGATCGACTGATTTGCGCGATCTAAGAAAATAAATCTAGGAATGCCATCGACGCGATATTTGGTCACCTCTGGCAACCATTTGGTGTTATCTACATTGAGCATCACAAAATTCATGTGATCGTTATACTCCTTTTCCAGAGATAGGTTATCTGCCGCCATTGACTGACAACTCGAACACCAATCTGCATAAAACTCGATCATGGTGGGCTTACCATTTTCTAAAGCTTGATCAATCGGCAGAGCTGCCGCCGCCACTGCATCTAGGGATGTACTGCTTTGTTGGGCTTGAAAGCCAAAAAATAGGGCTGTGGTCAATATAATCGCAGCGATCGCTACTAATAAATTTCGCAATTGGGGAGAGCTAGCAGGATTTGAACTAATTTGATTTTCTGGATTCATAAAGATAACTTACGTAAATTACTATTCCCATTATGCCGAGCAAGGTTTGCTCTATGCTAAAGCAATTCTAAAACCCAACAGATAGTTGCGGCACTTCGTGCCGCAACTATCTAAAAACTGTAATTACACAATTAAGGTATGAGTAATTCTGAGAATTCCTTTGATTCATCGCAATATGACCTCACGCAAGCCAAACTAACTTTTAGTGAAAAGCTTGCCTATGGTGCGGGAGATCTTGGTACTTCGATCACCACTAATCTGCTCTCATTCTTTTTATTATTCTTTTTTACCAATGTCGCAGGACTCGATCCCGCCCTTGCAGGACTAGTGTTATTAATTGGCAAAATTTTTGATGCGATTAACGACCCAATTATCGGCGTACTTAGCGATCGCACCAAATCAAAAATGGGCCGACGATTGCCTTGGATGATCTACGCAGCGATTCCTTTTGGCTTGTCATTTTTGGCGCAATGGCTAGTACCTAGCACCGATAAGATGGTTCTCTTTTGGTATTACGCGATCGTGGGTATCGTGTTTAATACCTTCTTCACGGCGGTTAACCTTCCCTATACTGCCCTCACTCCTGAAATCACCCAAGATTACAACGAACGCACTAGTCTGAATACCTTTCGTTTTACCTTTTCGATTGGCGGCAGTATTCTTTCTCTCTTCATTGCCCAATTGATCTTTGCCTTCTTTAAAGATCCAGAGCGTCAAGTTGGCGGTTGTAACGCGGGTGGGATGCAATATATTGTGCTGGGCGCAGTCTGTGCGATTATTTCGAGCATCTCGATTTATTGGTGTGTTTTGGGAATTAAAAGAAGAGCGATCGCTAGCGATCGGCATCGACTCCATCATGAATCCCTTGATGCGGATACCGAAGAACTGAGCTTCTTTGAGCAATTAAAAATAGTCTTCAGCAATCGTCCATTTTTATTCGTGATTGGAATTTACTTTTGCTCATGGCTATCGTTACAGATCACGGCTTCGATCATTCCCTATTTCGTCGTGAATTGGATGAAGATGCAGGAGAGTGATTTTATTCTCGTGACGATCGCAGTTCAAGGTACAGCACTGTTAATGCTGCCAGTGTGGAGTGCAATTAGCAAAAGATTTGGTAAAAAAGCTGCTTACTTCATGGGATCAGGTATCTGGATTATTGCGCAAGCAGGACTATTTTTCTTGCAAGAAGGGCAAGTTGTATTGCTCTATATCCTAGCGGTTATGGCAGGTTGTGGCGTTTCTACAGCCTATCTCATTCCTTGGTCGATGATTCCAGATGTCACAGATCTTGATGAACTAGAAACAGGTCAGCGCCGCGAGGGTATTTTCTACGCCTTCATGGTACTGCTGCAAAAGTTTGGACTAGCAGGTGGGTTATTTCTGCTAGGGATTGGTCTGTCATGGGCAAAATTTCAAGAGAGTGTACCTTGTCAGCCTTTACCAACTCAGCCCGATTCAGCCCTATTTGCGATCAGAGTTGCGATCGGACCTTTGCCAACAATTGCCTTGATTATTGGCTTAGGCTTGGCATACTTCTATCCGATTACTCGTGAAGTGCATACAGAAATATTGATGCGTCTTGCAGAAAGGAGAAGACAGCAATAAACTGTTAAAAGTGTTGCTCTGAAACACTTTTAACAGTTTATTGGTTTGGGTTTTAAGTTGCGTACTCAAATTCATGGCGATCGCTATCTCTCTCCATTTCCATTTCTAAAACTGAGGTAGATTGCTGCGACTCTTGGAAATAAATAATGTCTTTGCGGGGATCGACTTCACCAGTTTTGATACGCAGATTATCACCAACTTGAATTTGCCTTGTAATTCGCATGGGCAACTTCAGACCTAAGTCTTCGATCAAAACTAGAGCCAATTTTTCATTTTCGCGCAGCCAGTCCAGCATCAATGCTTCCCACACCACGTCCTTGTTACGGCGCAAATACTCTAAGCTCCAATAACGTACTGACTGCTTCTCAACCTGATTAGCATCCCAAATTGCGGGATCAATCGCCTGCAAAATTGCTGTTAGCATTTCCGCAG
Organism: Pseudanabaena sp. M085S1SP2A07QC; assembly: GCA_020404895.1. Classification (GTDB taxonomy): domain Bacteria; phylum Cyanobacteriota; class Cyanobacteriia; order Pseudanabaenales; family Pseudanabaenaceae; genus Pseudanabaena. The sequence continues at coordinate 30,913 of JADBWK010000067.1, forward strand.
TAAATGGCAAAGGCTCTCCAAGCAAAAAAGCTTTGATTTGCCAATGGGCTAGCAGATCGCTGTAACGACGAATTGGAGAAGTTACCTGTGCATAAGCATCAAGTCCCAAACCTGAATGGCGCGAGGCATAAAGCCCTAGGGAACCCTTAGTCATGCAGCGACAAATCGCAAATTCACGCACAGGGCCCGATGGCAATTGCATCAATGTATCGAGGGGCGGTAATTCTGGCTGTTCTTGGTAGCGATAGGGGATCGGAATATTATTAGTTTGCGCGAATTTAGCAGCAACCTCACCTGCAAGGATCATCATCTCAGCAACAAGTTGACGTGAAAAGGTATCCTCCATTAGTTCTAAGGTCAGGCGATCGCCATCTTTAGAATCAACCTTAACGCTGGTATCAGGCAAATGAATCTCGATCGCACCCTGAGCAACGCGCCATTTTTTGCGAAGACGGGCATAGTCCGCGAGCCGCTCAAGATCGTCTTCCACGCCCAGTTGCAACATTTCTTCGACATCATCATAGGTGAGCCGATAGTTTGGCTTCACCAAACTCGCGACAATTTCGTAATTGGCAATTGCACCTACAGCATCAAGATCAACAGCAAAAGACATCGCATGACAGACTTTACTCTCGATTAAGCTCATTGGACCTGTCGCCAAATCCATCGGGAACATCGGGATCACGCCCGTGGGCAAATAAACACTTGTACCGCGCTTACGAGCATCTTTGTCCAAAGCACTTTCAGGATCGAGCCATCGCGTCGGATCGGCAATATGAATCCAAATGCGTTTACTCCCATCTGCTAACGTCTCAATGCTCAGACCATCATCAATTTCCGTAGTACTGATATCATCAATCGTATAAACATGCAGATGCGTGAGATCGCGCCGCAAGTCTCCCATTTTGTCAGGTATTGGATTTGTGAAGCATTCTTGAGCAGCAGCAATTAATTCATTCGCAAAACGAATCGGAATTTGGCTACGCAGTAAATTTAGATTTTCATGTTCGCTCCAAATGCCAAGATCAACGAGCATTTGAAATGCTGACTGTTCATTCTTGGAACGCTTAGCAAAGCTCAACAGTTCTTGTGCAGCAGCTTTGTCTGAGGCTTCATCACCATGAAGAGCATAACGCTCTAAACAATCTAATCGACTGCGATCGCTAGTTGTCCATGTCACGTCAACACCTGCGAGTTTATCAGTGATCTTTTGCTGAAATTCTTCAAGTAACTTAGCGCGTTGAGCCGCAGCTTCCGCTTGATGTTTTAGCTCTGAAACTTGAGAAAGCGATCGCGGCTCATAGAGCTCACCTTTTTGCTTAAAATAAATTTTGTCATTACTTAGTAAGCAATAGGAAGCATAGGAGGTAACAGCCGATAATTCTGAGAACAGAAGATTAGCAAGGTCACTGGGACTAGTGGCTTGGTTATCTTCAATCAAAATTTCCCATGCGACTTCGAGGCTTGAAGGATCGAGAAATTTTTCGATTTTTTGCAAAAATGAGGGGATTTGCAGATGGTTAAAACTTGGGCATTCACCACTAGCTTTGATGGTGTAATTAATTTCGCGGGGATGGATGGTGTGGGTATTGCCATTTTCATCGATCGCTTGAAAATGTTTTTTACCTTCAGGGCGATCAATTACGACAAGGCGGCGATCGCCATGCAATTTCACTTCGACTAGCGTACCTTTTTCCAAAATTGCCCCTTGTCCACCAAAGCCAAAAATTTTCTTTAATATTCTACCGTTTTATCTAGCTGTCGCTATACAAACCCAAAAAACTAGAGGCAGCGCTTGGCGATGCCTCTAGTTTTTTGGGTAAAGGTGCTCCTTAGTATTGCCTTTACCTTATTGAATTAGACAAAGTCGTCTTGCATAGTGTTGGCAATCGCTCCGACGGCTGAAGCTGCGATCGCGGGCTGATAAGCACTAAATGCTTCTAACGTTGATTTTACTGGTTGTTTTGGGACTGAGAGCATAGCAGTACCCAAAACCAGCAAGGCAATACTAGATTTAATGCTAAAAATGCTATTCATCTTCATATTCCTCCTGCAAAATCATCCCAACGATACCAAATGACTCAAAATTACGTCTTTTTGTTTCCCTTGCTCTAGGAGAGCTTCATTTATGAGCTTGTTTCACACCGAACTAAATGGAAGTTTAGGCATGAAAAGCAAATTTAATTACATCTCATAATAGTTGCTAGAACTAAATGAGAGTGTAATTTAGATGTCAAGTTTGGAGTGATCATCATCACATATGGCAATCTCGCTATAAGTTAAGCCATAAAGCCCATAAGGTAGAAAGAAGTGCAAAATATTTCTTTCTACCTTATGGGCTTTATCAAAAATTGCAAAGCTCTATATGGGTGATTTAATTTTGAGGATAAAGTCTTTTGATGAAGCGATTAATTTGAGATTGAGCATGAGCCTTAGCCTGTGCAGAATTAGCAGTTGCTAGCGCAGAAATATCAGTCTCCATAGGAGTCACGGCTGAATTAATTTGATCACTATCTGCAACTTCAGCAGATCCTAAGGACTGATCGGCGATCGCGTCAGTAGGAATTTCCATCTGAGTTTCTGTAACTGTCCGCTCGACAGAATTGGCGATGACGCTCTCAGAAGTTGCCGTAACACTTGTATGCACATAGGTCTCTGTAGTCGATCGCTCAACAATATTGTCAGAAGCACTACTAAAAGCATTTACATTTGCTTGATTGAAGCCGATCGCCTGTCCGAGATTATTGGTTAAAGGCTTTGCCGATGTGTAGGTATGCGTAAACCCATGATTTGTCGGTGAAGTGTAGCTATTGTTAATCTCTAATTCTTGTGCGATCGCAGGACTTGCCTCTTTCTCGATCGCACTTTGCTCCAATCCACTGATCAATGAACAAGGCGGCACGATTGCCCCCTTGCCAATTACGGCTCTTACAATCGAACTCGAAGCACCAATACAAGCGCCTTCCCCAATTTTGCTAGTTCCATATACTAGAACCCCAGCCCCCAAATTTGCTCCAGCCCCAATTTCTAATAGCCCACCTTGGGCATGAAGTACAGCTCCCATCCCAATGCAAACACCAGCTGCGATCGTAATCTTTCCACCCTGATCGGCTTGGATTAATACACCCGATGCGATCGCGGCAGTCTGATCGATTACTACATCACCACAAACATAGGAGCGAAAATCTCCGATTGGTTCTAAAGGTGGTAAGTAGTTCGATTGCATGATTTTTTTATTCTCTAAATTCATCAAGGACTTCGCTAAGTTCTTGACAACAATTACTCGCTAATTACTTTCCAAATAGAGAACCTCGCAAAGCGAGGTTCTCTAGATAACGTTACTTTGCAGGACGATGGATGATGCCTTCAAATACGCGACGCTTTGCTTTGGTGTCAATACCAAGCAAACGTACATACTCATCACCATGCTCAGCCAAACAAGCTTCCAAAGCACGAATTACTTCAGACTCATTCGATGCTGCGATCGGTGAGCAGCTAAACCAAGAGCTAGTACGGAAATGACGCTCATCGGCATGTTCAGTACCAATCCGATAACCCTGAGACAAAAGTTGACGAATACGCGACATCATGTCAGCGCTAATCTTGCCAGCACTACCACCACCATAAGAACTATTGCTAGAGTTGCTGACTTTAACCGCAGTGCGAGTTGCAGTGATTGGTTGACCGCCTGGACGATGAACCAATACTTCTACTACACGACGTTTTGCCTTGGTATCAACCCCAACTAGACGGACATACTCATCACTGTATTCCGCAATGTAATTTTCTAAAGCTGCGATCGCGGCTGGTGCGTGTTTAGCCGTAATGGCAGGTAGGGTCTGCCAAGAAGTTGTACGGAAATGGCGCTCATCAGCATGTTCAACGCTAATTCGATGCCCTTGAGCCAAAAGCTGACCCACTGTAGTGGAAATGTCATTAGCAACACCCTTGCCATTAGTTGCACGAGGAGCGCTATAGCTAGCTGAGGAACCATTCCCATTAGACTGAATATTCACAGCTTGGCTATCGGCACGTTGAATAATAGTTTCAACTACGCGGCGCTTTGCCTTCGTATCTACGCCAACCAGACGCACATACTCGCCTTCATGCTCAGCAAGAATAGTATTTAATGCAGAAATCACAGTAGATTCATTGGAAGCATCAATCGCTGGACCAGTTTCCCAAGAACCAGAACGGAAGTGCCGCGCATCAGCAAATTCAGTACTAATACGATAGCCTTGAGCAAGCAGTTGACGCACTTGTCCAGAAATATCAGCACTAGCAGCACCATTGGAGGTCGCTTTGGGTGCGCTATAACCGTTACTAGATCCATTGCTGGAGGTTGTATTACTAATTACCACAGGCTTATCGCTGGGGCGTTGAATAATTGTCTCAGCAAGGCGGCGCTTAGCTTTTGGATCAACTCCAAATAGACGCACGTAGTCACCTTCATTTTCGACAAGAGCAGATTGTACTGCTGCAATTACTGTCGAAGCCTCTGTTGTGTGCGGAATTGCACAGGATTGCCAAGATCCAGTGCGGAATCGGCGCTCATCTGCGTACTCAGCCGCAACATGGTAGCCCTGAGCTAAAAGTTGTCGTATTTGCTGCGCTAAATCCCCATTCATAGGTTCGTTCCTCTGTGCGTTTGTATTTGTGCTTGTAGAATTTATATTGGTCTGATTAGTTTGATTAAAATCTTGCTTATTAATTTGCGTATTAACGCTTGCAGCAGCTCTGCTGCTTGGTTGTGGCGAGTGCTGTTGTTGTTGGCGAATCGGTGTAATGCAGGCAATATCAGCAGCACAGCGATACCCTTGCCTTAAGGACTCGTTGATACCGACAACATGACTCGCAAATTTTTGGTCTGACTCCCGCACATTTGGTAGCAGATCGGCTTGTTGCTGCGTTGTAATCACTGCACCAGAAGGAACATATTTACCCGCAGGAATTTCTACATCTTGGACAAGAGCATGTAAGGAAATAATGCAGCCGTCTCCGACTCGCGCATTAAATACAGTTGAGCGGAACCCGATAAAGCAATTATTGCCAACATAAGCTGGCCCATGGATTAGAGCCATATGTGTGATTGAGGTACTATCACCAATCCAGACGGAATATTCTTTGCCGTCGTCGCCAATCACACGACCTTTTTCTAAACCATGAATAACCACACCGTCTTGGACGTTAGTACTATTGCCAATATGAAAAGGATTACCCTCATCGGCACGAATCGATGTACCTGGGGCAATCAAAACATTAGCGCCGATATAAACGTCGCCAATCAGATTGGAAAAAGAATGAACGTAGGCGGATGGATCTATTTTGGGTTCTGCCAAGTTCCTAGACCAAGGCGTAGGGGGGGCAGAAAAGCTACGAACTACCATAGTGAATCTGCACTTCTAAGCTTTACCTATATCCTGATTTTCAAAATCGAGAGTATAAGAACTTAAAAGCGCTCCTCCAAATAACAACTTAAGCTACAACATCGGAGAACTATTATTTACTAGCGCTGATTGCCAAATCTTTAGTGATAAATACTTATTAATAAATAATTAATAAATATCACTATTGCATTCTCTCACTATATTTTTTACTGTAGAGAGTGCGATCGCTTAGGCTAACTGTGTCAATGATGGCGATAACCGCTGCATCTATCGGACGGTTTTCACTGTCTCGCACTTGTCTTGCGCCACTACCACGGGTGAATAGCACCCACTCATCTACGCCAGCACCAACTGTATCAGTAGCAACTTCATAATCTGGAAGTAGCTGCCCTTGCAGATCAACAAGTTGCAAAAGCAGAAACTTAGTTCCAGACAAATTGGACTCTTTATAGGTACTGACGACCGTACCGTAAACCCTAGCGATTTGCATATTGTTATAAGTACGTGAACAGATGTGAAAGCTAACAAGTCAATCGCTAAACTAAATCGACACACTAAACCAAAAGTGAAAGCGAAAGGCGATCGCGCTAGTTAAGTCCTAACTATGGACGGTTCATAGGACGAATGGAGTTTACATTGTCACGGAACTGTTCAACTTCTTCGGTGTAGCGAATAGGTAGAACATACTCAAGGTTTTCGTGAGGACGAGCAATGATGTGTGTGGAAAGTACTTGTCCGCCGTTTACACGTTTGACAGACTCAGTACCTGCTGCTACTGAAGCTTGTACTTCGGATACATCGCCACGAACGATAACGGTGACGCGCCCACTACCGATCTTCTCGTATCCAACTAAGGTTACGCGAGCTGCCTTGACCATGGCATCTGCTGCTTCTACAACGGCAGGGAAACCAAGGGTTTCAATCATTCCAACTGCGATTGCCATAATTCATGTTCTCCTAGAAAAATAAATAATGAAATTAATGAAAATTTAGTCTTTTGATACTTTTTTTGAAAGTCTTTTTGAGACAATCAGAAAAAGCAATCAAATAAAACAAGTCTAAAAAGCAAATTGTTCTACTTCCCGCGTATAGCGAATAGGTAGTACATATTCTAGGTTTTCGTGTGGTCGAGCAATGGTGTGAGTCGAAACAACTTCGCCCCCATTAACCCGATTTGCACCTTCAACACCAGCAGCAATGGATGCTTTCACCTCAGAGATATCACCTCTGATGATGACAGTTACTCGTCCACTACCAATTTTCTCGTAACCCACAAGGGTAACTCGAGCAGCTTTGACCATGGCATCAGCCGCTTCTACAATTGCGGGAAAGCCTCTAGTCTCGATCATTCCAATAGCGATCGGCATAATTTAGCCAGTATCCTTACGACTCTCTAAAAAACTGAAGTTCTCGCGGTTGTATCTATCAAAAGATGTAGATGCACGAGCGCAACTATTGATCTTAGCTACGATCGGTTCGCTTGAAACATCAAATTTCAAATTTTTAATACAAAATAAAAATGAGATGACGCTTGGCGCACTTTTGCAACTACTTTTTTGAAAGTAGCTTTTCGCAGCTAATTTACAGATATTCTTTGACTTGTTGTAATTATTTACTTAGATAATTATTTAAAAACAACCATTTAAGTATTTATTACTACTGATGTAGCCATTCTAAATCTGAATAATCAGAGAAATTGAATAATACTAATATATTCAACTCTATCTTTATATCTACGATAACGAGTGGCGGTACATTTGACAATATAAGCCGTCATGATAAATCTAAATAGTCGATATAATCAGGGCTTATTCCCTTGACAGAGAAGGAGTTCAGGCAGCAAATTCTCTTATTACACTATTTTTCAATTTAAGGATTCACAACTAAAACAAATAGCGAGAAACTGATAGTTTGTTTTTGCGAGTGGTTAGCGATCGCCAATCGAAATAGTTTCCACTTCGGCAATCTCTAGATTAGGTAATTGTACTAATTCTCTTTCTTGTTCTTGTAAAGCAATCATCGGAATATTTACAGGTATCGGTGATTCCATCCAATATTCTGATGTCGGTAAGGTTTCTTCAAGATCGTCAAGAGGACGGGGAATAATCATCAAGGTATGAAACTCGCCAATGCGCTCGGCTTCATACATCCCTGCTTCGATCGCGATCGCAACATCCGCCACGTTACCGCGAATAATTGCTGTACATAGTCCTGCGCCGATCGTTTCATAGCCTGCTAGATGCACATCTGCTGATTTTAGCATCATGTCAGCAGCCCCCACCATCGCAGGGAATCCGCGTGTTTCTAGCAAGCCGATCGCCTGATTACTCAGACGGCTATAGCGCCCGTCGGTTAACTGGCTAAGGCGGGTACTAATTGGCAAAATCGCCTCTAAATTAGGATAGGGGCGCGGAATCACAATTGTGGAGACTAATTGCCCAAATTCTCTGGCGGTTTCTGCTCCAGCCTCTACTGCCATGCGGACATCAGTAATCTGACCGCGTATGATCGCTGTACAAAAACCATTGCCAACTTTTTCATATCCGACAAGTCTCACAGTTGCCGATTTGAGCATCATGTCAGCAGTTCCCACGATTGCAGGGAAACTAATAGTTGAAACCATTCCCAAAGCACTTCCTGAGAGATCGATTCTTTGAGATGCATTACTAGACATTAGCTAACACAATGATTAAAAAAATTTATGATGAAGCCTAAAGCTCTCAACACTCACCTGTATCTTAACTGATAATACCAATTCACAAAAGTGTGGTCCCACTTCTGTGAATTAAGAACCAAACCCTGTAAGGGTTTTAAAAGCCCAAAATGGCTACGCCATTTTGGGCTTTGGTATAAGTAGCTAGGCATAATTAATTTCAAGGCAAACCCCATAAAGTTCCCCCCCCTGTGGGCGCAACTTTATGGGGTTTGGTAATTTATCTTGCACAAGTACTTACAGCAATTGCTGGTAAAGTGAGAGCGATTTGAAAAAGAATTTCTCATTATAAAAAAATGATTTTTAATTAAAGTTGAGGTTTATGCTGTCATGGCGATCACTATAAAGATCAGCCTAATAAATGTTTTAAGATACACATAGTCTAAATTTTACCTGCTAAAACAATCTAGATAGACAAATAGTCTAGTAAAACCAGCAGGTCTTCAGATATCTTTGAGATATGACGTAATTAGGCTCTGAAAACCCATACTATAGAGCAATAAATTTTAATACTTGCGTTCACAACGGTCTGAAGATAGGAAAATGCAACTGCCTGAAGCCTTGCCTAAAAAAGAGTATGTCCTAGTTATAGATGATACGCAGCCTAACTTACATTTACTAGTAACTATGTTGACCCGTAGGGGTTACCAAGTAATTGGTGTAAGTGATAGCTTAAAAGCAGTTTCAACAGCACAGACTGAAATGCCTGACTTGGTAGTTTTAGATATTAATATGCCCAATATGAATGGGTTTCAGGTCTGTGAACAATTAAAATCTAGCGATCTCACTCGTGATATTCCCGTAATTTTTATTAGTGCGCGGGACGAAGTTTTAGACAAAGTACAAGCATTTGCAGTGGGTGGCGTTGACTATATTACTAAGCCATTTCAAATTGCGGAAGTACTGGCAAGGGTCGAGAATCAGCTTACATTACGTAGATTACAAAGACAGCTACAAGAACAAAATGAACGACTGAAGCAAGAAATTAATAGTCGGATTATTGCGGAGACCTTACTTCAAGAAGCTAATGAAAAATTAGGGCGATTGGTCAATTTAGATGGTTTAACCCAGCTTGCCAATCGCCGCTGCTTTGATGAATATTTAGATCAAGAGTGGCAGAGACTAGCAAGAGAGCGTTTGCCCTTGTCTTTGCTCATGTGTGACATTGATTTTTTTAAGAACTATAACGACACCTATGGTCATGTGGCTGGGGATGATTGTCTCCGCAAAGTTTCGCTTTTAATCAAGCAATCTGTACATCGTCCTGCGGATTTGGTAGCGCGTTATGGTGGTGAGGAATTTGTGATTGTATTGCCGAATACTGACATAGAAGGCTCTATCGCAATTGCTGAGATTATTCGGCAGAGCCTTCAAGAGTTAGCAATCCCCCATGAAGATTCAGCAGTTAGTCAGTTTGTGACTTTAAGTATCGGAGTAACTTCTTTTGTTCCTATGACCGATTCACTCCCTTCAGTATTGCTGACGGCTGCTGACTATGCGCTGTATCGAGCTAAGGAGCTAGGTAGAAATCAAACTTATCAAATCGGCTAAATTTCAAGAAAAGATGGTGCGAAGCGTCGTCTTTTCTTAAAATTCATCGCTTTCAGGGGAAGTAGAATCACGTCTCAACAAATTATCAATATCACTCCAATTAACAAGACTAGCGTCCGTATCTTGAACTAGCTGACCTTTATGTAAACAAATTAGCCGATCGCACCATGTTTGGACTAAATCAAGTTGATGATTGATCATCACCACTGTTACAGGCTGAGGTAATTGGGTTAACTCAGTTAAAACATCTAGTAATAAATGCGATAACCCACGATCCAAAGCTGATGTGGGCTCATCTAGTAATAGTATTTCTGGCTCCATGACTAATGCTCTAATGATCGCAACCCATTGTCTTTGCCCAAGTGATAACTCTAGCTCTGATCGATTTAGCAGTTTAGAATCAAGCTGCAATTTATCTAGCCATTTTTGCGATCGCGCATTAATTTCGCGCTGTGTAAAATTTTGTAACTTTAGAGGATAGGCGATCGCTTCAGCAACAGTCATTCCTAATAAGCTCGGCTCCTGTGGAACCAGCAACACTCGCCACCGCAAAGTTTGAATCGGAATTTCTTGAATATTTTTGCCAGTAAACGTAATTGCCCCCACCGATGGATCAGCTAAACGATTGAGTAGACGTAAAAATGTCGTTTTCCCCGATCCTGTTGCGCCAATTAACGCAGTTTTACTTCCTTTGATGATCTCAACTGAAATATCCATCAAAAGTGTGCGAAATTTAGTTTGATAACTCACTTGGTTCGTAGCGATCGCTACCTTGTCAGGAGGTATCTGAGATGGTAATGAAACCTTTTGCATAATGTAACTGTCTTTGCGATTAGCGATCGGGAAATTGGGACGCAACCTTGAATTTATTAAACCCTTTCTCATGCTCAATTAGGGAGAACAATCACATATGTATTTATGGAACCTTTTCAAGAAATTTTCGCAAAAACTTGTTAGACAGCAGCGCCAAAAGCGACTTGCCTTTTTCTTTGCAGGGTTATGTATTTTTGCATTAGCTGCTCCCCAACTGGCTCCTGCTTCTGCCCAATCGACTCAAGCGACTGTGCAGGAAATTCTAGACGGCAACCAAGTTTTTATTCAAAATCAGCGAGCATCCGTTAATGATGTAGCAAGGCAACAGCAGCAAGTTCGTACAGGCAATTCCAGAACAGCACTACTGTTTAATACGGGAGCAGTTGCTCGGTTATCAGCTAATTCGGTTCTAAATATTGGTCAATGTGCTCGCCTTAGGCAAGGAACAATTTTAATAAATGGTGCAGTTAATGCCTGCTCATCTTCGATTACGACAGGTGTACGTGGCACAACTTATTTACTAGAAGTAGATGAGTCAGGCAACCAACAGGTCAAAGTATTAGAGGGCGAAGTTGTAGTCAAGCGTAACGCAACTCCAATAACTGATGAAGATGATCAACCGACAACAGAAACTAAACCCACTGTTCCCAAGCAAACGACTCCTTCAACTGAAAAGCCTAACGTCACTCCAACTACAGCCCCTAAGTTTAAACAGTTTGGATCTTTCCCAACCGTAATCCCCCCAAGGACAACACCTCGAATAAACACATCCAACCCTCCAAAGGGAAAACCTGTTGAGCCATTAAATGGTAAACCTGCTAATGACAAACCAATACTTCAAATGGAGAAGCCTATATCACCTGCGCAGCAACCTGATGAGGTTGTGTTGAAGGCTGGCGAAAAAGTTGAAGTTAATCAGGGTGGTGCTTTAGGAATAATTCAGCAGCTTACTGAAAATGAGTTTGTAAGTTTGCTCAAGGGGAATTTATTTGAGGGCTTTACTAATCAAATCCCTGGCATTGATAAAGTTCGTTCTGTATTTAATGGACTATTCCCAGGCGCAAACTTTCCGATTTCGATCCCAGGAATACCAATACCAAACATCCCTAGTATTCCTGGTCTTCCGTTCTAATTGTTAGCGCTTTGCGCTCTAAGATAAATACAGAAAAAGCACCATAAAATAGTTTTATGGTGCTTTTTCTGTATTTCTTCTGTATTTTGATATGCCTCGAACTTGTTTTCTTTATCAAAGCGATCGCCCGATACCATACCTCACTGCATGGCAATGGCAAAAGTATTTGGTGGAGGAGCGCAAACAAGCCAGAAGAAACGAGAAAGACTTACCTGATGTGTTATTACTAGTCGAACATCCTGCCGTTTATACGTTAGGACAGGGCTCAAGCTTAGAGTTTTTAAAATTTAGTCCCGATGATCCAAATATTGAATGCCATCGCATCGAGCGCGGCGGCGAAGTTACCCATCATGCGATCGGGCAATTGGTCGCCTATCCAATTTTAAATCTTGACTATCATCAACATGATTTGCATTGGTACTTACGCCAACTAGAAGAGGTAATTATTCAAGTGTTAGCTAAATTTGATGTACCTTCAAAACGTATTCAAGGCTTAACTGGTGTTTGGATCAATCAATCTGGGCAAAATCAAAAAATTGCTCAAGTCGGCATCAAAGTTAGTCAATGGATCACCATGCATGGCTTTGCGCTGAATGTAAATATGGACTTATCGGGGTTTGATCGCATTGTTCCCTGTGGAATTACCGATTGCCAAGTTTGTAATCTTAATCAGTTTGTATCTGATGTGAGGATTGAACAGGTGAAAATCGCGATCGCGCAAACCTTCGCTAAAATATTTGATTTAGACATTCAATTCCAAGTGATCAACGAGATAGTCAAGTTGTAATAAATTACCAGATAGTTTTGACAGGATTCTTTGCGATCAACTCATCTTAAGTATTAAGTAATATTTTCGTGCCCATTAGCCTAGAAAACCAGCAAGAATTTCATCAGGTAACGGGGCATTACAGGCTGGATCGATAAAAGTTTTGCCTTTGTCTTTTTCTGCTACTCGATGTTGGCGCTTCTTTTTGCTAGGCGTTATTGTGGCGAATGCTATACCATTCTCACAGATGATGATTTCTTCGCCAAGCAAGACTTGTCCGATTAGTTGAGAAAACTGCTGACTGGCTTCGGTGATGATGACAGTGGTAGTCATATTATTTATTTTGTTTTAAAAATAAAATAGCTTGGAGTTTAATGTGATACCCGATTTCCAAAGTGCAATGCTACCTATATTGCAAAAATTAAGTGACAACAAGATTTATGACTCATCAGGTATAAGGTTTTATATTATTGAGCAGTTTTCTATAACTGATGAAGAACAGTTGCAGAAAACTCCAAATGGCAAGCAGTTTTTACTGTTTAATAGGGTTGCGTGGTCAATTTCTTATCTCCGAACCGCAGGTTTAATTTATAGCCCACAAAGAGGAAGATATCAAATTTCTGACATCGGGAAAAAACTATTAAAGAATCCACCAAGCAAAATCACGATAAAATTTTTAAAAGGAATAAATTCCGAAAATATAGCAGCCTCACCAAAAAGCAAAGAAATCAACGGTGATGGTGAATCTGGAGAATCAATTGAAAAGACCCCTGACGAAATGATGGAGGAAGGATTAGAGAGGATAAATTATGAACTTTCCAGAATGTTGCTAAAAAACCTCGAAGAAATCTCACCCACTAAATTTGAAAAAATAGTTGTTGATTTATTGATTAAGATGGGTTATGGAGGATCAGATTTTGAAAACGGAGAAGTTACTCAAAAGTCGGCTGATGAAGGAATTGATGGAATTATTAAAGAAGATAAGCTTGGTCTAGATAAAATTTACATTCAAGCAAAACGCTGGAAACAGGAATCCAGTAAAATTGGTAGACCCGAAATTCAAAAATTTGTGGGCGCTTTGGATGGACAAAGAGCTAAGAAGGGGGTCTTTATCACGACTGCACTTTTTTCAAAAGAAGCTACTGAATATGCTGAAAAGACAAATTTTGCAATTGTCTTAATTGATGGCAAAAGATTAACAAAATTGATGATCGATTATGAAGTAGGTATCACAATTAAAGATATTTACAAAATCGGAAAAATTGATACAGACTATTTTATTGAAGAATAAAAAATCTAGGGTAAAGGCAATCATTCAAAAGAGATAAATATCATGGCAGTAAGCCCCCCCCGATATAGCAAAGAAGAATTCGCTAGGCGTGGTGGTGAGATTTATGAAACTCAGGTGTGTCCGCAGGTTGAAATGGGTAATTATGGCAAAATTGTTGCGATCGACATTGAAACGGGAAACTTCGAGGTTGCTGATGAGTTATTGTCTGCAACCAGTAGCCTATTTAAACGAATTCCTGATGCTCAACCTTGGATCGTTCGCATTGGACATCGAGCCGTTCATCGGTTTGGCGCAAGGAGCCTTAAAAAGACAATATGATTCACGGTGTAGTTAATCAAAGCTGTGAAGCAACAATTCCACTGGTCATTATCAACGAAAAGCGACAGACCAAAATGATCGATGCTGTCATTGATACGGGCTATACAGGTTACTTAATCTTATCGAGTGAAATTATCACTGCCCTAGATTTACCTTGGACAGGTATTGCGGCACTTTAGGTGATGGTAGTGAAGTGACATTTGCGGTTTATGCAGCAACCGTCATTTGGGATGGTCAATACCGAAATATTCCTGTCAATGAGGCAGAGACAGATCCCCTAGTTGGCACGAGTTTGCTTTATGGCTATGACTTACGAATTCGAGCAATAGCAGGTGGCAAAGTCACAATTGAATTGCCAGAATAAATACTTATAAAAATGCGCCCTCTAGGGGCGCTTTTTTATTTAAGAAGTAGCTAGCGTACGACGCTTCGTGACCATGCGGAAGGCTTCGATGATATCGCCTTCTTTCCATGTCGAGAACTTCGCAAGAGAGATACCACACTCAAATCCAGAGGCGACCTCCTTGGCATCATCCTTAACCCGTCGCAGCGAGTCAAGAACTGCTGTATGCACAACCTCATTACCGCGTTTGACACGGACATTGCAGTTGCGGAGCAGCTTACCATTCTGGACATAGCAGCCAGCCACAGCACCCTTGCCGATCGCAAAGATAGCGCGAACTTCAGCTTGACCAAGGTATTCCTCAACCATTTCAGGATCGAGTAAGCCTTCCATCGCATCTTGGATATCTTCCAAGAGCTTGTAGATGACGTTGTAATCACGGAAATCAACACCCATCTCGTCAGCAGCCTGTCTTGCCCCAGGAGCCATCGTGGTATTAAACCCTAGAACAACCGCCGAGCTTGCCGCCGCTAAACTGATGTCATTTTCGGTGATTTCACCAGGAGCCGAGAGGAGAATGCGGAGTTGAACTTCTCTTTGTGGAAGCTGGGCAAGTGCGCCCAGAATTGCTTCGAGAGAGCCTTGGACATCTGCCTTGAGGATAATATTGAGTTCCTTGAGATCGCCTTCTTTTACCTTTTCTGACAAAGTCCCAAGGGTGACACGACGGGAAGCCATTGCTTGTACCAAGCGAGCTTGACGTTGATCCATCGTGCGTTGGTCAGCGATCGCCCTTGCCACTTTTTCATCAAGGTAGACTTCAAACTCATCACCTGCCGCAGGTACATCGCCCAAACCAAGAACTTCCACCGCAAAGGATGGCGAAGCTTTATCAACACGGACGTTGCGATCGTCCACCATGGCGCGTACCTTACCAAAGGCAGCACCAGCCACAAAGATGTCACCAACACGTAATGTACCGTTTTGAACCAATAATGTCGCAACGGGTCCTTTTGCCTTGTCGAGGTGAGCTTCTATGACCGTACCTTTAGCCGTACGGTTAGGGTTGGCTTGTAAATCTTCAACTTCAGCAACCAGCAAGATCATTTCGAGCAGGGTATCAAGGTTTTCGCGACGGATGGCACTGACAGGAACCATGATTGTATCGCCACCCCATTCTTCAGCAACAAGAGCATATTCGGTTAACTCTTGGCGAATGCGATCGGGCTGAGCTTCAACCTTATCAACTTTGTTAATGGCAACAACGATTGGCACTTTAGCAGCACGAGCATGGCTGATCGCCTCAATGGTTTGAGGCTGAACACCATCATCGGCAGCAACAACTAGTACAGCAATGTCAGTGACCTTCGTACCACGCGCACGCATGGCGGTAAAGGCTTCGTGACCTGGGGTATCAAGGAAGACGATTTGTTGGTTCTGACCATTGTGCTCAACATCAACATGATATGCGCCGATATGTTGAGTAATACCGCCCGCCTCTCCTTGTGCGACTTTGCTCTTACGGATTGCATCGAGCAAGGTGGTTTTACCATGGTCAACATGTCCCATGATTGTGACCACTGGCGGACGGCGTTGCAGTTTATCAAGATCCCCAACATCGATCATTTCCGTCTTAAGCGCAAGCTCGACTACTTCAGGCGCATGGACTTCATAGCCCAATTCTGCCGACACCATTTTGGCAGTATCGACATCGAGGGTTTGGTTAATATTCGCCATGATCCCTTTCATAAACAGGGTACGAATTACCTCTGTCTCTGAAAGGACCAACCGCTTGGCTAGTACAGCAACGGTCATACCCTCTTCGATTTCTACCGAGGTCGGTTTTTCAGGAATAATTTCGACTTGTTGATGACGGCGATCGCGACTAGGTGCAGATTTTTTACCCTTTTGCGTTGGCTTAATGTCGGCTGCCATGGTTGGCTTCGATGGCACTACTGCTGCCTTAGGGCGTGCAGTTGGACGAGCCAGTGACAAACTAATCTGTGCTAGCTCGTTAGCTGCATCAGCATCAGTACCATCATCATCATCATCATCAAAATCACGTAAATAGCGCTTTGGCTTATTCAGGCGATTTTTTTCTTTAAGCTCTAGTAAATCCTTTTCCTCTTCTTCTTTGGACTTACCCTTACGCTTACTACCCTTACCAGGCAACGTTGGTTTTTCTAAAAGTTCTGGTAATGCAGGATTAAATCCACCTGTTAATTCTGGTTTCTTCCCAGTTTTGTCAGCAATGACGGGCTTCTCAGGCGCACGCATCAATGTTGGCATCGGTGGACGCAAATTGTGCGGTGGTTCTGTCGGAGCAGTGATCCCGCGTTCGATGAGCACTGAGTCTTTGACCAACTTTGGTCCACGGCTTTGAGGTCTACCACCAGCAGGAGCTGCCTGTTGTTCCACAGGTTTGTTCAATTTTGGCTTTTCGGGCTTGTTGACCTTAACTGCTTCTGAGTTGTCCTCACTATTAATCCGCTCAGTTCTGTTCTGCTCAGCCCTACCCTGGTTGGCTTTTGCCGAGACTCTTGACTCATCTGAAGGTTTTGCCGCAGGTGGTTTGGGTGCAATAACAGCTTTAGGCGCAATAGCTACTGGAGGCTTGGGTCTCTCAGGAGCAACAGGTTTGTTCAATTTGACCTGAGGAGGCGAAACACTTACCAAGGATTGTTTCGGTACAACAGGAGGGCGCTCAGATTTTTCTGCTTGTGGTCGCTCAGCCCTTGGAGTCTCTTTACGGGTTGCTTGTTCCTTAGGGGCTTGTTTCGGTATAACGATGCTTGGTGTTGCTTGCTCCTCAACGAAAATCTTTGCAGGGGCAGGTGTGACCGCCTTTTCGGCTTTAGGTGGAGCTAGCGGCGCAATTAACTCTGTTTTTGATTCTGAGAGCGATCCTGGCTGAGAGTCTTTAATCGCTTGGGGATTTACTGGTGGGATCAATGCTGTTTCTAGGGTCAATTCAATTTTGGGAGCAGGGTTAGTTTCGGACTGTTGACCTTCTGAGAAAGAAGGACGACTGGGAGGCTTGACTAATGAAGAAGCAGAGGGCATGGGCAGGGGAGGATTAATAACAGCAGTTTTGGCAGGAGGTTCTGAGCTAGGCTCGGCGATCGCACTAGGTGAGTTAAGAGGCGGATTTACAGATGTTGTAGCTCCTACATTAACAGAGACAGGTGGAGTATTGAGACGAATTGTGGGCTTGGTAACCGCAAGAATTTGCTGCTTGGCAATACGAGCATCAGATTCTTTGATCTTTGCCGCAGCAGTAGCTTTCTTTTCAGAAGCCCTAGGATCGGCAGCTTTATGATGATATTGGGGGGCTTTGATGCGTACCAATTCCGCCTCTGATTCTGTAATTGTACTACTATGACTTTTAACAACTATATTTAATTGCTCACATACTGCGATTACATCTTTGGTGTCGAGATCTAACTCTCGTGAGAGTTCATATAGTCGAACTCGGTTGCTTATACTCATTGCTCACTCTGCCCTGCGTAACTGTTGTACACGATGAAATTGAATTTACATAGAAGTTGCTTCCTATCTTTTGCTAGGTTGAATTACATTGACTGAATTACATTGACCATAGTTAATCTTAGAAGCGCCTAGCTATTCCTGCTGAACAGGCTAGCGAGTAGGTTTCAATTTTTAAATGAAACTACTATAGCTATTATTACTCATACAACCTAGTAATATGAGATGTTAGCTAATTTGGCTCACAAACCTTGGCAAAATCTCACTCAGTTTACTAGCTCTTGTACATTACCCCTAAACATAGTTTTTGAGAAGAGATTTTTTGTGTATGTGGCGCTTTGTGTGTATAAATGGCGCAAATTTTTGAAAAGCCCTGTTTTATGTAGCTTTGGGTAAAAAATTAAAGAGCTGACTAAATTTGTAAATCACTAGCTAATGAGCTTAATTGCTTTAGATCATTGTTACAGTTATTTACACTAACTAGCTAGGCGGAATAAGTAATTGTGCAAAATAAATTACCAAAATCGGTAAAGTTGTGCCCCGCAGGGGCGCTACTTTACCGGTTTTGGTTTGTAATTAATTATGCCTAGCCACATAAAGACAGAACCCAAAAAGATAGATCACCAACTATGTGGGTGATTTATCTTTTTGGGTTTAAAGGTTTCTTTTGCCCAGCTACTTACTTTAATTTAAGGTAGGATCGGACAGTCTCGCAGCATTGTGATTTTATGACCAACGTACCCGTCTCTCGCATTCGCAACTTTTCTATCATTGCTCATATCGATCACGGCAAGTCTACACTCGCCGATCGCTTGCTGCAATTTACTGGCACAGTGGCGGCTCGGGATATGAAAGCGCAGTTTCTCGACAACATGGACTTGGAACGAGAGCGCGGGATCACAATTAAGTTGCAAGCGGCGCGAATGAACTACCAAGCGCTTAATGGTGATGAATATACGATTAATCTGATCGATACTCCAGGACATGTGGACTTTTCCTATGAGGTATCGCGTAGCTTGGCAGCTTGTGAAGGGGCTTTGCTAGTAGTTGATGCTTCGCAAGGGGTCGAAGCACAAACTCTGGCTAATGTCTACTTAGCATTAGCCAACGATCTGGAGATTGTCCCTGTACTTAATAAAATTGATTTACCGGGAGCAGATCCCGATCGCATAGCCAATGAAATAGAGCAGTTAATTGGGTTAGATTGTTCGGCAGCGATTCGAGCATCGGCAAAGCAAGGGGTTGGGATCAGGGAGATCCTTGAAGCGATCGTTTTGCAAGTGCCACCGCCAAAAGATACAGTCGATCAACCATTACGAGCATTAATTTTTGATAGTTATTACGATGCCTACCGTGGCGTAATCGTTTATTTCCGTGTAATGGATGGCACGGTCAAAAAAGGCGATCGCGTTAAATTTATGGCTTCAGGACAAGAATATGTAATCGATGAGCTTGGCGTACTTGCCCCTGGGCAAATCCAAGTTGATGAATTACATGCGGGTGAAGTGGGTTATCTCGCTGCTGCGATCAAGATGGTTGCCCATGCGCGGGTTGGTGACACGATTACTTCAGCGATCGATTCAGCACCTGAGCCTTTTCCCGGTTACGAAGAAGCAAAACCAATGGTTTTCTGCGGGATGTTTCCCACTGATGCCGATCAGTTTGAGGAATTGCGCGAAGCTCTCACCAAGCTTAAGCTCAATGATGCATCTCTAAATTATGAGCCAGAAACCTCGAATGCTATGGGCTTCGGTTTCCGTTGTGGGTTTTTAGGGATGCTACATATGGAGATCGTGCAAGAGCGTCTTGAACGTGAATATAATCTCGATCTAATTGTGACTGCGCCATCAGTAATTTATCGTGTGACGACAAATACGGACGAAATTTTGATGGTGGATAATCCTAGTGAGTTGCCGCCACCAAATTCCAGAAAATCGATCGAGGAGCCCTATGTCAAGTTAGAAATCATGACTCCACAATCTTACATTGGGACTTTGATGGAGTTATGCGTGGCAAGACGAGGAGTATTTGTAGATACAAAGTACATCACTACGGAACGAGCAACTTTAATTTACGAACTTCCTTTAGCCGAAATGGTAACTGATTTCTTCGATCAAATGAAGTCCCGAACAAAGGGATACGCAAGTATGGAATATCAAGTCATTGGCTATCGTCCAAACGATCTGGTGCTTGTTGACATTCTCGTGAACGAAGAACCTGTGGATGCCTTAGCTTGTATTGTCCATCGTGACAAGTCTTATAATGTTGGGCGAGCATTAGTATCTAAGCTAAGGGAGTTGATTCCAAAGCAGCAGTTCCAAATTCCAATTCAGGCTGCGATCGGTACAAAGATCTTGGCACGGGAGAATATCTCGGCTTTGCGAAAGAATGTGTTGAGCAAGTGCTACGGCGGCGACATATCTCGAAAGAAGAAGTTGTTGGAGAAGCAGAAGAAGGGTAAAAAGCGGATGAAGTCAATTGGAACAGTGGAAGTTCCACAAGCAGCGTTTATGGCAATTTTGCAATTGAACGGTGATTAAAACCCCAAAATCGCAAATCTGCCCGCTTAGTGGGCAAATTTGCGATTTTGGGCTATAATTCTAAGTTGAGTGGTAAGGTGATCACAAACTTTGTACCAACATCAACTGTGCTTTCACAGAGAATTGTTCCCTAAGCTTGAAAATACAGTGTTTCTTTGCAAATCCATATCATTCATGGGAGCGTGGATTGAATGAACATACGAATGGATTAATTCGACAATTCTATCCCAAATCCACTAACTTTAAAATAGTGAAGGAAGATGACTTCCAGAA
>JADBWK010000068.1 GCA_020404895.1 Pseudanabaena sp. M085S1SP2A07QC
CCTGCGTTGATCTTTCTCGCTCAGTGAGTCGTAAAATTTCAACATCTCTGTTTCAATCTCTTCGCTATAATAGCCCAAAATTATCTCCCTTCTTTCCCTGAGCTTATCCTAATTTGCACAAGTTATTTATTTTTCATTCCTTAGTACAGCGCTTTGCGCTGTAAATGGTTTCTTAACTATCCACAAAAAAGGTGAGTACAGTCTCATCAACTCCTTTTAGCTTAAGAGGTTCACGCTTGCGAAGCTCCTCATCATTGAGATAATCTGCAACTGTCGCTGAGACAAGAATGCAATCAGGTTCCGCTGCCGATTGGATACGTGCAGCAATATTAACAGTAGGACCGATCGCTGTATAGTCCGATCGCTCCGCACTGCCAAACATCCCCACCACAGCTGTACCTTGATGAATACCGCAGCGAAATCTGACTGCAGGAATGCCCTGATATACCCATTGCTCATTGAGTTGGGCAAGCGATCGCTGCATATGTTTAGCTGTCTGAACGGCGCGGCGCACTTGTTCGTTAGGGCTACAATCCTCAGGCGCACCAAACAGAGACATAATGCCATCACCCATAAACTTATCTACCGTGCCACCATTGGCAAAAATTGCTTCTGTCATTGCACCTAGATATTGATTGAGCAACTCAGCAACACGACGCGATCGCAAAGTATTCGCAAGGGAAGTAAAGCCGACAATATCTGTAAAGAGAACTGTGATCATTCTTGGTTCAGGACGCAAATCAAGACTGAGTTCACCAGTGGCAGCTTTGGAAACTAGACTGGGAGGAAGGAAACGCTTAAGAACTGATTCGGTGAGATAGAGATTGAGTTGAGCTACGCGGCGCTCATTGGTTTTGAGAGCGAGTAAATTCCGAACTTCTGCTAACAATTCGCGATCGTTAAAAGGCTTGACTAGATAAGCATCAGCACCTATTTCTGTACCTTCAATGCGAGTCTCTTCATTGGCTTTGGCAGTTAACAAAATCATCGGAATTCCCGATAATTCAGGATCTTGGCGAATCATGGCAATTAAGTCCAAACCAGAGACTTGAGGCATCATCAAATCGGTAACGATTAAATCAGGGCGATGTTCTTGAGCTTGAGTATAGCCATGAGCACCATTATGAGCCGAGATCACACTATAGCCAGCTTGATTGAGAACCCGTCGTAAATATCCTCGCAGATCGCGATTGTCGTCAACGATTAAGATTTTACCTGTATGTGTAAGTGGAGATTCTTCATGTTCACTATCAGTAATGAAACTATCTTCTTCTAAACCCAAGTCAGTTTCTAGATCCGCCAGTTCCACTGAGGCTCTCGATATTTGGAGATCGGCAGGTAAGTTGGTAACTTGATCGGCAGGCAAATGTTTTTTACCTGTGGGAATGGCGATCATAAAGGTAGTCCCATAGCCATAATCTGAGGTGACGGAAATGTTGCCACCATGCAGATTCACCAATTCTTTGACCAACGATAAACCTAATCCGCTGCCCTCATAACTACGATTGACGGAACCTTCAGCTTGACGAAAACGATCAAATAGAAATGGAATTTGATCTTCACGTATACCTATTCCCGTATCATGCACGCTGAGAATACATTGTTTGCCATCAGGATCGGCAGAAATATTAACTGTAATTCTACCATTACTAGGCGTGAATTTCATCGCATTAGATAGCAAATTGTAGAGCACCTTGTCAAACTTCTCTAAGTCTAGATAGATTTCTGGACATTTACTAAACTCACTAAATAGATGAATATTTTTGCGATCGCAGTAGGGACGAAAAGCATCGATAGTTTGGCTTGTAAATTCGACCAGATTGCAAGGACGGAAACAAGCATGCATTTTGCCAGCATCAAGGCGTTGTATATCTAGAAGTTGATTAACCAGACGCAGCAACCGACGACAGTTTCGGAGAGCAATCACCGATTGTTCGAGTGGGAGTGATTGGGATTTCTCGATCGCTGATTCTAATGGTCCAATGGTAAGGGTGAGAGGGGTGCGGAATTCGTGAGAGAGATTTTGAAAAAATTCGGTTTTTTGGCGATCAAGTTCGAGAAGTTGTTGTGCTTGTTGGCGAGTTTTTTGAAAGAGATTAGCCTGTTGCACTGCGATTGCCGCTTGAGCTGCCACAGCTTGCACCAAAGACACTTCTTCGGGCTGCCATTGTCGTGGAAGACTGTTTTGACGCATAGAAATACTACCAATAATCTTGCCGTCAGATAGTAATGGAACCATGAGAAGCGATCTGGCAATGGAACGTAATGGCAAATCAGCAATATTCCATTCTGGATTCTCACGCAAATCCGAGATTGCCACTGGTTGCTTGGTTTCAATTAAAACTTGAAAGACGGGATTAACGGAGATATTCGCAATCGATTGCGGTAATAAGGGTTCGTTCGGATTTGACCGATCATGAACTACTTCATTAGGATCGAGTAAATGTAAGCCGACACAGCGCAAGTAATGCTCATCCTCTGTCCATAAAGATAAAGCACAACTTTCCGAATTTAAGGCTTGACCTAATTGCTGGGTAATTGACGCAAAAATCTTTTGAGGATCGAGACTGGAGCGGATCGTACTTGTAATCGTATTGAGCAAGGATTCCCTTTTTGCAAGTTCTTGAATGCGATCATAAGCTCTGGCACGAGAGCTCACAATCGCAGCTTGATCGGCTGCTAACTCAATCAAAGCTAATTCATCACTACTCCACAAATGCGGACTTTCGCAATGATAGAGGGCTAACATCGCCAAGCATTCTTTCTGGACTTCGAGGGGAACAAATAAAACTGATTTGATGTTTGCTTTAGCATAGATAGATTTATCAGTTTCTGAAACACGCTGATCGTCCTCAATGTTACTAATTGCGACAATCTGCGATCGCAGGGTGAGAATCTTCGATAGCTGAGGCAAACTAGCCATTGGTTGGCTGCAATAGGCAAAATAGTCTTCTGAAAGTACTCTCGCCTCAGACAGCCGTAAAATGCTGCTAGAAACTTCAAAATTACGCGCAATTGATTCGGCGATCGAGGCAATAATTTCCCGATATGGTGCGGCACTATCTACTGATGAAGCGATCGCGTTTAGGAGTGATTGTTGGCGAAGAGTGCGGCGCAATTCAGCAGTTCGATTTCTCAGGACATTATGAGTATCAATGGCTTGGCTTACTACGTTTCTGAGTTCTACTTCGTCCCAAGGTTTGGTGACGTATTTAAATACCTTACAGGTGTTGATCGCCTCAACTAAATCCTCAACATCGGTATAGCCAGTCAGAATAATCCGCATTGTGTCAGGATATTTAACCGCCATTTGACTCAAAAACTCAGTTCCACTCATGATCGGCATTTTTTGATCAGAGATAATTACGGCGACTTCCCCTTCGTGATCAAGCAATTCCAACGCTTCCAATCCACTATTGGCTCGCAAAACTTGATAATCTCGATAAAAAGTCCGAAATAGCAAATCCAAGTTATCGGGTTCATCATCGATAACTAGTAACTTAGGTTTGGGGACGATTTGCGAACCCATGGAGCTACTTCTTCCTAAAAATTTTGATGCTTGAATACTCTGAGTTTAAAGTATCAGAGAACACTAATCTAAATAAATTTTAAATTGATAAGCTCAACTTGGTTTTGAATATACTTCCTTTTGCATCATAACCGATACTCCTTACGTGTTTTTGCCTAGTAAGTATGTTGTTGGAATTAAATAAGTATGTTGTTGGAATTAAACGTAGGATGGCTTATCGATAATATATCCCATCATTAAACAACTAATTGATGCCTTACATTTCACTAACGAATTCTACATTTAGCTAAGTATTCCTACTCATGTGACCAGTAACTAAAAGAACAAAACTGATGTGGTGAGCACAGCTCACCACATCAGTTTTGTTCTTTTACTGAGCTAAGTTTTTGCGATGGATTAAAGCTGATTGAGCCTCTTCACGATCATCAAAATGGATTTTTTCCTTCCCGATAATTTGATAGTCTTCATGCCCCTTGCCTGCAATCAGGACTGTATCGCCTGATTGAGCCTCAGCAATAGCTGTTTGGATACATTTATGCCGATCGCCTTCAATAGTCATTGGCTTATCACCAATACTTGCTGTGACTCCAACTACAACATCCTCCAAAATCTGTTGCGGATCTTCAGTACGGGGATTGTCAGAAGTTACATAAATGCGATCAGCAAGTCTGGCGGCGATCCCACCCATTAATGGACGCTTGGTACGATCGCGATCACCTCCACAACCAAACACACAGATTAATTCTCGCTGGGTAAAGGGACGCATCGCCTTTAATAGGTTTTCGAGACTATCAGGGGTATGTGCATAGTCCACCACGACCGTCACATCTTGATCGTCGCTTACCTGCACCCTTTCTACTCGTCCAGGGACGTTTTTAAATTCTGGCAAGCGGCTGACCACTTCTGTCAAACTCATCCCCATATGCAAAGCCGTTGCGATCGCTGCCAAGATATTCTCGACATTGAACCGACCAACTAGCGGTGAGCTGAAAGCGATCGCTCCTTGTGGTGTGTGTAATGTTCCCGTTGCGCCACTGGGCAAGTAGGTCAAGTTTTCAGTATAAAAATCGGCTTGAGAATTACTAATGCTATAAGTCCAGATTGGCTTGTCGCCGATCATTTGCACCAAACGCTGTCCAAAAGCATCATCCAAATTAATAATCGCTCTACCTTGTAAATAAATATCACTAAATAGCAAAGCCTTTGCTTGAAAATAAGTCTCGATGTCTTTGTGATAGTCCAAGTGATCTTGGGTCAAATTGGTAAATACCGCCACCTCGAAGGGGCAACCCAATACACGCCTTTGGTCTAAAGCGTGGGAGCTAACCTCCATCAACCCAGCATCACAACCTGCGGCGATCGCATCGGCAAGTTGCGCCTGCAAGTCCACGGCAAAAGGTGTGGTATGGCTTGCAGTCTTAGAATAGCTAGCCCAACGGGTATAAAGTGTCCCAAATAAAGCCGATGCATATTGGGTTTGCAGTAAAAACTCGATTAAGTGCGTAGTGGTGGTTTTGCCATTT
Source organism: Pseudanabaena sp. M085S1SP2A07QC (assembly GCA_020404895.1). Lineage (GTDB taxonomy): Bacteria > Cyanobacteriota > Cyanobacteriia > Pseudanabaenales > Pseudanabaenaceae > Pseudanabaena. Next base: position 5,053 of record JADBWK010000068.1, read on the forward strand.
GTTCCAGTTACGCCTACTAATTTGAGCTTTTGAGCAGGATAGTCATAAAATGCTGTTGCAATTTGGCTGCAAGCGACAACCACATCGTCAACGGCGATCGCTTTAGCTTGATCTTGCTCAGATAAATTGCCAAAAGCTTCACGGGAGATAAGCACTGCGATCGCTCCTTGTGCGATCGCCTGTGGTGCAAATTTGCCACCATCCACCTGTGTCCCCGTCATCCCGATAAACAAGTCCCCAGCTTGACAAGCCCGCGAATCTGTAATTACACGCTTTATTTCTAGCCCATCTAGTTCATGCTGAGAATTTTGATACCCTGCCAATGCTAGCAATTGTCCTAAACGCATAGTTGCCTATCCTTTCTCAAGAGCACAAAATAATCACAGAATTCTGACATAAAATCTCGGTTTATGACAACATACTCGCCTACTCCATCAAAGAGCGCACCCTTGGGGTGCGTTCTTTGATGGGCAATAAATCTATTATTTACTTCTAAAGCAACGTAAGAGATAGCTAGCCCCAAAGTGTTAATGATAACTCTTGGAACCTCATTATATCAATCATTCCAAGTGTTTACAATAACTTTTCAGGTCAATTTATTGAGGATTTTATTGCTGAATACAGCCTATTGAGAGAAAGTATAGTACGTTGATAGTCTAGGAAATAGTCTGTAGGTCGCACTTTAGCTGTATCCCACAAACTCTCAATAGGCTGCAAAATACTATTGGGGTACAGTAATCGTCCAAAGGGTTAACGAAAATTAAAGATTAGAGGGGACAAGATGAGGTAGGTTGAAAAGCATGACAGAGGAAATCGACCTAGGCGGGATAAAAGTCCCATTAACAGACTTGGAAACGACACC
>JADBWK010000069.1 GCA_020404895.1 Pseudanabaena sp. M085S1SP2A07QC
GCAACAGGTAATTCTGAAAATACCGTAGACTTTTTGAAATACTTACAATCCTTGCGCCCAAACCAGAAAATCAGCGTGATTTGGGATGGGGCTAGTTATCACAAATATAGCAATGTAAGCTTTGCTTAGGACATAAAACCCAAAAGATGGCAGAGCTTCGCTCTGCCATCTTTTGGGTTTTGAATTGTCCTATCTATCTCTTACGTTGCTATATAAGGCGATGCCCAAATACTTGGAATCAATCAATGCTGGCAAACCTCCTGAGGAATGGCAGGTCACTTTTATGCTATTTGCCCCAAATGCTCCTGAACAGAATCCTGTAGAAGATATTTGGCTCTTTGCCAAGCGATTTTATGCAACTGCCCACGCACAAGGACACGCCCATTAGTCAAGGCAAATTCTTTGCGAATCTGCGTAGCAATATCCCAGCCAGCCCTTTCTAAGGCAGGAGTAATGTATTTAGTACAAATATCCCGTTCGGAGAACTGCTTTTGGGGAAGGATAGTCATAACAACGCACCACCGCAACTAGAGCCACTTCCTGCCGTGCAACCATAGCAATAGTCTTCGGTTTGAATATTTTGAATAATATCTAATGAACCTAGCTCTAAAATTTTTGCTATAGTCAGAGTCTCACCATTAGGCGATCGCGCTGGCAAATTCTCCATTTGATTAAAATCACAGTCATAGATGTTGCCTTGATAATCCACCGAAAGCTGATTTCGACACATTAAGCGATCGAGAGTGTCAGGATTAAAATGAGATTCTAAAAACTGCGAATATTCTTCTTCTAACTTGCGATGGCGCAGATGGAACTTACTTCTGCCAATGGGAAGATTGGTAATTGTAAATAGGTTGTTAAACACAACCCCAAAATGCTCTTGCAGATGGGTTTTATAAGCTATTTCTAAACCTTCTTGATTAGGAGCAAGGAAAAATTTATTAGAATTGGGAAGTGGTGGATTGTATACCAAATCTAAAATCAAATCAGGATTAGAACCATAGCCAAGCCTATTTAGCCATTGTAAAGCTTGAATTGATTTATCAAATACACCCTTACCACGCATCTTATCCACATTGTCTTCTAGATAGCAAGGCATAGAAGCAACAACTCGCACTTGGTTTTGAGCAAAGAATTCGGGTATATCGGTATATCCATTTTCAAAATAAATCGTCAAATTAGAACGGACGATCGCTTCTTTGCCAAGTTCTCGCGCCGCCTTAACTAAAGCATGAAATCCATACAGCATCTCTGGCGCACCCCCAGTCAGATCTACTGTCTGAATTTGTGGAAACCGATGAATGATTTCGATTAACTGTTGGCAAATATCTGGAGTTAATTCTTCGGTTCGAGTTGGACTAGCTTCAACATGACAGTGAGTACAAGCGAGATTACAAATTTTACCCAAATTGATCTGCAATATGGAGATCTGATGTTTTAGAAACGGAGCTTTTAGTTTTTGAGAAAATGGTGTGGTAGCGATCGCAGTAACTTGCATAGATTAGCAATCTAGTTAACATCTGATCATTGTGCCATAAACTCAAGGATAAGGGTTTGAATTGCCTTAATTATCTCGGTATATTCATTATTAAGAAGATTTAAAATATCAGTTGAACCTGTAATTTCCCCTGTTTTGCCAACTTTTTCTAAATACTTACTGATTTGAGACAGTCTAGTTGCCCCAATACTGGCACTAGTCAATTTTAGAGAATGTGCAGCAATAGCAAATTTATTAGCATCTTGGTTAGTAAAAGCAGCCTGAATTTCATCTATTAAATTTTCGGCGGAACTAAGATAGATTGTCACTAAGTCTGAAAAGATTAAATCGTCGTCTATTGTTTCCCGCAAGTCTTGAAACAAGGAGATCTCCAAAGTTGGTAAATCTATAAACTCTGGATAATCATGCATCAGACTATTTGCCTTGGCGATCGCATTATCTTCCATATTTTCAGGCATGGCATTGCTCAAATCAATAAATTTAATGAGAATTGCCACTAAAAAGCATAGCAAAGCCATGCTTTTTATCACTTTTTAGGCTTTATTATGCAAAATCGAATGAGCTTATAGTTTGAGTTTACTTAGATTTTTGACCGCAGCCGCAATTGTGCTGTCTTTTTTGGCAAAACAGAACCTTAAACCATTTACCTTTTCCCGCTCAGGTTGACTAAAGCAACTGCCTGGAACAGCAGCAACTAAAGCTTCTTTAGCGAGGCGAAAAGCAGCGCTTTCTGCATCTGACGCGATCGCAGAGCTATCAGTCCAGATGTAATATGCACCTCTAGGCAAGACAGGCGATAGCCCTAGCTGCACCAACGCAGGATAAAGCATATCGCGCTTACGTTTGTAATCTAGAGCCAACTTGGTGAAATATTCACGCCCAAATTCCATGGCGGTCAAGGCTGCATGTTGCAGCGGTGCAGGGGCGCAAATCGTAATGAAGTCATGAATCCGTCGCATCGCGGCTGTCAGTTCAGGACTTGCAACTGTGTAACCTAGCCGCCAGCCAGTAATACAAAAAGTTTTTGAGAATCCATTCACGACAATGGTGCGATCGCGCATTCCTTCGATACTCATCAAGCTAATATGTTCGCCTTCATAGATGATGTATTCATAAATCTCATCGGTAATGGCATAGACATCATACTGCTGGCAAAGCTTCGCAATTAGTTCCAATTCCGTTCTTGTCCATACTTTACCCGTGGGATTTGCAGGGCTATTAATGATTACAGCTTTAATCCCTTTCTTAAAGGCAGGCTCAAGGATTTCTTGGGTGATTTCCCATTGTGGTGGTTGCAAGGTAATAAATTCAGGAATACCGCCAACAGTTGCAAGGTTGGGGATGTAATTTTCATAAAATGGCTCGAAAATTAAGACGCGATCGCCTGCATTGATCAGTGTCATCAGGGCAATATTTAAGCCTTCAGTTGCACCACAGCATACGGTGACTTCAGTATCAGGATTGACTGTGATTTGGTTGTCACGTTGCATTTTTATTGCGATCGTCTCGCGCAATTTGTCCCAGCCCCAACTATCTGCATATTGATTAAAATCTAAGGTAATCGCGGCTCTTGCCGATTCTTTGATCGCTTCTGGAGCAGGAAAATCGGGCAATCCTTGGGCAAGGTTAATTGCGCCAAACTTTTCACAATAGCGAGAAGCTTCGCGAATTTGTGACTCTTTAATTTGAATAGCGCGTTGTGATAGCGAAACAGTAGTCAAGGTAATATCTCTAAACTTCAAAAAGTAAAGACAGCGCGATTCGCTGCCTTTACTCAATCCTAAGCGAGATTGCTATGGCTGGTCAAGAATTAAATAATGTAATTTAATTGCATCTGAATCAAGATTACATTCAAGGGGCTTCCATTTTCTCTGTTTCAATTTCTGCCAATATCGCATCAGGGTTGTAAATGTTACTGATAATCTTTGGTGGAATTGGTAATGGATTATTTGTGAAGTCAAGCCTAGTCAGATTGGCTAATTGGGCGATCGCATCGGAAATCGCCGTGATTTGGTTGCTATTTTAGATAGATTACCAATCGCGTCAGGTATCACCGCGATTTGGATAGCACTTAAGTTAAGTATAGTCAAATTTGTTAATTGGGAGATTTCCTCTGGTATCGTCGTGATTTCGTTGTTTGCAATAGAAAGTTCTCGCTCATATGGGGAATCTGGTGAAACTCGATTTTATCCAAAAATTTTATCTGTTAGTTATAAGGATCTCAGTCGAACCCTTTAATTAACTTCACCTATTTACCTAGATAAGCAGTTGCTATTGATGGTTTTCGATATACATATCTTGCAATCGATATTTAAGGTAGGCATTCATCCAAGTAATAACATTACTGTGATCGGAATCGTAGGCAGATTTTGCAATAAGTGTTGCAAGATAACACTTTCAATAATTCTTTTATGGTTAATTTAATCGATAATTGCTGTAACTACTAATCATCACTACTTACTTCTCCCACATAAATACCAATATCTCGAGCCGTTCTTACTAAAAAGCCTTGAGGATCAACTCGCGAAGGTGCTTTCTTCTCTCTGCGACCCTTTTTAATCTGCTCAATCACTCGACTGATAGGAACACTGCTAACCCTACCATTTTCCCAGATCACCATCTGGTTATAATTACCATTAGCAATTAAATCTACCGCCTCCCGACCAAAAGCAGTTGCCAAAAGGCGATCGGTTGAAGTAGGCGTACCTCCTCTCTGGACATGTCCCAACACCGTAACGCGAGTATCAAAGGGATAGATATGATTAGTGGCTGATGAATCAATATCGCAAAGTTTGTTACTACATTCTTGGACTTGACGAGCGAGATAGTCTCCTATGTAATGTTCTTTTTGACCAAGATAATTTTTTACGCCCTCAGCAATTACTACAAGTGCAAACCTTCTACCATTCTGCTGTAATTGTCCAATATGACGACAGATTCCCATGATCACCTCCTCATTTAAGACAGGAGTCAATTCAGGAATTAATATCACATCTGCGCCCCCAGCAAGCCCTGCTTCCATCGCCAGATATCCCGAATCTCGCCCCATCACTTGGACGATCATCACGCGATCGTGGCTAGCAGCAGTAAAGGTAAGATCATAAAGAGCTTGAGTCACCCGATTCACAGCCGTATCGAAGCCCACTGAGGCTTCAGTAAATGGAATATCATTGTCAATGGTTTTGGGGATGGCGACCCAGTTCCACAGTGCACCTTGATCAGCAGCTTTTTGCGCTAATCCATCTAAAATTTCAATACTTCCATCACCACCCATAACAATCAATGCGGTCAAATCTAATTTCTCATAGCCTTTGATAATATCGTCAGCATGGCGTTCGGGATCGCCTTTACTAATCGAACCCAAAACACTACCACTAAGAAAGTAAAGAATATCTAGCCCCTGTACCAAACCAGGAATATCATAACCATGTTCTTTAATGCGTAAATCTTCAGGTTGTCGTTTCCCAACTAATAGCTCGATAAAGCCATCGGTTCCATAGGGGATGCCATAGACTTCCCATCCGTACTTATATGTAGCCACTTTCACAACTGCCCGAATGACAGCATTAAGCCCAGGACAATCTCCTCCACTAGTTAAAATACCGATACGTTTTGGCTTGTGGTTGGTTACCATTTCATCTTTCCATTTATGGATAATATCATCAATTCAGGATGAACAAATGAACAATTGATCGCATCCTATTTTCTCGCTTTTAGAGCGTCAAATCCCCAGTTACGACAAAACTTAAGAAAACCCCTTAGATCTTGCAACACAAGTTCATACACACCTCTAGAGTATTTAAGTTTTATGTTTTTATTGTTGTTATTTAGCCAGAAATTAGAGAATGGAATATACATAGTATGAAATGCATCTACTTTAACCACAAAGTGATTATCATGACATCTCCATCCATTGAATTTTTTGCAGGGATTCCCGAAGAATTGAGTGATGTACGGTTGCGACGAGATCGCTCAACTGGTGAAAATTCCGTTAAAATGACTTTTGTAAACATTAAGGCTGTGCAAGGGGTAAATAGTTTTGCTAAGGCATCATTTAATGATATTCGTCTAGTTGATGGTGAAGGCACGATTTCAATTGAGCCGAAAAGTTCCAAATTGTTTTGGAAAGATAAAGGCGATGATGAAGAATTGGCTAAGATTGAAATTGTGTTTGATGTCGGCTCGGATGAATATTGGGATCGCTTTATGCGATTTATGCAGCGCTATGCTGAGACAAACGGCATGGAATTTGCGGCAGCTCAAGAATCAGTGGATTTAACCAAGACTATTGTGAGTTGTCCTGTAATAATTGCCATGCAAGAATTGTCTGATAAATGCGATCGGGTGGAATCGAAAAATCGACAATGGGATGTAGACAAGACTGCGAGATCGCATCTTGAGCAAAATCGGTAGCCACACAATCTACGCGACTCGTTACAAAACTTAAAAATCAAAAGCAGAAACTGGCTACGCCAGTTTCTGCTTTTTAAAACTATTGTTGAGTTTAATTTTCCATGAGCAAAAAAGTGCGATCGCACTTTTTTGCTCATGGAGATAACTGTGCGGAGAACCACACTTCAAAAGTGTGGTTCTCCTACTGCTCACAGCTTTGCAGTTGTTTCATAATAAAACTGTGAACGAAATCGAAGTGCAAAACATCAACTTAATTCTTAATCTACTTCTGAACGTTCCATCGTTGTTTTGAAATAGTTAAAGGTGATATTTATGTTAGTACGTTGGCAACCTTTCCAAGAAATGGAAGAAGTTCGTCGTCAATTTGATCGCTTATTCCGTGAGTTTGCACCATTAGATCAGGAAACCACAAAAGGCGGATGGGTTCCTGCTAGTGAGCTACGAGATGATGGCGACAATTTAACTTTAAGGCTCTCGCTTCCTGAAATTGAAGCCAAGGATCTTGACATTCAAGTGACTAAAGATTCTCTCTCAGTTTCTGGTGAACGCCATGTTGAACGTAAAGAAGAATCTGAAAAAGGCTATTACTGGAGTGAAATGAGCTATGGCAAATTCCGCCGTGTATTTGCTTTACCTGTTGCGATCGAACATGAACAAGTAAAAGCTGATTACACCAATGGTATCCTCACCTTGACTTTGCCTAAAGCTAATGAAGTCAAAGCTTTTAAGGTCAACCTCACTGGCGAACTACCTGCTTCCTAATTAAGTAAATGGTGTGCCTTGCACACCATTTACTTAATTGATTAATTCTTAATCTCAAGTACTGTCAGAATGTAATATAACGGATTTGAGAATAGACTAGGCTATTCTCAAATCCGTTATAAATTTATTGAGGTTTTACAAGTTTTGATTACAGCTATCCCATCAAGCTTTGTTGCCTCTGATTTCCCAGCCATTTGCAACAATGAAGACGTAATTCAACGCGCGGTGCAAGATGATGCGCCAGTATTTTTACCTAATAATAATCTTCGCATTGAAGAGATTACCTCAGCCTTTGCCTGTGCATTGCATATGCATCAGCCGACCATTCCCGCAGGAGCAAATGGAGCGCTAATTTGTAACCTGCAAAATATGTTTGCACATCAGGGCGAAGGTGATAATCACAACGCTTCTGTGTTTGCATGGTGCTACAGCCGTATGGGAGATTTTATCCCCCAATTGGTTGCTCAGGGCAGCAATCCTCGGATTATGTTGGACTATTCAGGAAATCTGCTCTGGGGCTTGCAGCAAATGCAACGCCATGACATTTTGGATAATCTCAAGCGCATTACCTGCGATCGCCAATATCAGCCCTATGTAGAATGGCTCGGCACGATGTGGAGTCATGCAGTAATTCCATCCACGCCAATTCCCGATATAAAGCTACATATTCAAGCATGGCAAAGTCATTTTGCTTCGATCTTTGGTATTGATGCTCTAAAACGTGTTAAAGGTTTCTCTCCTCCTGAAATGCATCTTCCCAATCATCCTGACACACTCTATGAATACATCAAAGCCCTCAAAGAATGCGGCTATCGTTGGTTGATGGTTCAGGAACACTCTGTAGAACGTCTTGATGGCTCAGGACTCACTCAAGATCAGAAATATTTACCTAATTGCTTAGTGGCGATGAATTCCAATGGCGAATCGATTAGTATCACTGCGCTGATTAAAACTCAAGGCTCAGATACGAAGCTTGTAGCCCAAATGCAGCCTTATCATGAGGCAAAAGGTCGGAGTAGACAGATGCTTGGTAATATTTCCGTACCTTCCCTCGTGTCGCAAATTGCCGATGGCGAGAATGGCGGCGTAATGATGAATGAGTTTCCCCGTGATTATCCATTGGTCTGGGATCAGCTTAAAAATAATGGTCGTGGAAGTTCAGGTGTTGTCGGACTAAATGGAACTGAATATCTGGAAATGATCGAGGCGGCTGGCGTAAGTCCCCTTGATTACCCAGTCGTGCAAGCAGTGCAACAGCATAAAGTCTGGAATAAGGTCGATAGCGGCGATCGCAGTAATCTCAGCACTGCTAACGTTGAACAAGCAATTACTGAACTAAAAGCAAGTGACCATCAATTTCATATGGATGGCGCATCATGGACAAATAGCATGAGTTGGGTACATGGCTATGAAAATGTATTGGAGCCAATGAATAAACTCAGTGCCAAGTTCCATGAAAAATACGATCCACTGTTGGCAAAAGATCCCTCAATTACTAAGCGATCAGATTACCAGCAAGCTCTGCTCTACAATCTCCTAGTCCAAACTAGCTGCTTCCGCTACTGGGGACAAGGCACATGGACAGACTATGCCCGTGAGCTTTATCGACGCGGTGAAGCTTTGTAGTCTAAAGTTGGCACTAAGTGCCAACTTTAGACTACAAAGCGTTATACAATTTTTGAGCCAATCATTTTTTCATGACGATCAAGATTATGACTTTGAAGTGGTTCAATCTTGCATTTAAGTTTCAGGGTTCCGTAGCGCCGATTATTTTACCAAGAGTGTTGATTTTTGCAGGATTTGCCTTTGGAGTCTCGCTCTTTCACTACTATGAACCACAGATCTCTCTCAAGGTTTTGGGAGATCTGACTAACAATGTCGTCTTTAATCTAGTTTTAGGACTGCTCTTGGTGTTTCGGACAAACACCGCCTATGATCGCTATTGGGAAGGACGCAAAGCTTGGGGGACTTTGGTAGTGAATATTCGTAATTTATCCAGATTAATGAAAATCTCAGCCAACTGTCCTGAGGAGGAAACGCAGCAAAGAGAAAAATCGATCAAGTTGTTAGCTGCTTTTGCGATCGCGACAAAACTCCATCTTCGTAGTGAAGCAATCGAAAAGGATCTTGATGAAATTCTACCTGAAGAAGACATTGTAAAGCTCCGTAGTGCTAAACATGCTCCTTTAGAATTAACACTATGGTTAGGTGACTATTTACAAAAGCAAGTACAAAGCGAGCGGTTTGATACTAATTATTTTGTAACTATGAATAGCCATCTCAATGCTTTGGTAGAAGGGCTAACTAGTTGTGAACGTATTCTTAGAACGCCATTACCGATCGCCTATTGCATCTATTTAAAGCGATTGATTTTGATTTACTGTATTGGGTTGCCGTTCCATCTTGTTGTGGAGATCGATTGGCTAACTGCGATCGCAGTTGGTTTGGTTAGTTTTATCCTTTTGGGGATTGAACAAATTGGCAACGAAATCGAAAATCCATTTGGACATGACTTGAATGATTTACCAATCGATACAATATGCGAAAGCGTGACAGCTAATGTAGAACAAGCGATTGCTTATTCTACAAAATAAAAAAGGGCGCTTAGCTCCCTTTTTTATTTTGTTTATTCTTGTTCCTGACGATTAATTTGGGCGATCGCTAATTTTGCTAATACTCTCAACACCTCTAGTTCATCATCTAATAATGGTTGCAAAGATTTGATGACGCTTGCATTGCCAATCTTGCCAAGCGCATTAATTGAGGCTTTACGAACACCTAGATCAGAATCTTGTAGGGCTAAGATTAGATGCGGAATCGCTGGAGGATAATTAACTTGACCGAAAGCCGCAGTAGCTTCAGTCCGAATAATTGGCTCAGGATCAGTGAGCGCTGAAATGAGAATATTGCAGGACTTCTCATCCAACTGCTCTTGGGCAACATGACCAATTGCGCCAATCACTGCACAACGCACATCTAGAGAATCAGAATTCAAGGCTTTATACAGATGTTCCGCAGCATCAGCGCCGATAAAAGCTAGAGCCCATGCAGCTTGTCCCTTAATATCCTGAGGTTGATCGGGTGACTCCAAAATCCCTAACAATGCTGAGGCTGAAGCCTCACCAGTTCTGGCTAAAGCACCTGCCGCAGAACTTCTCACAACCGTATCTGGATCATTAAGGAAAGAGAAGAGTAAGTTTGGCACTGCACTTGGATCAGCAATGATTGTTAGGGTTTTAGCAGCCGCTCTACGCAGAACAACATTGGGGTGATTAGCTAGTGCTTCTGTTAGGAATGGAGTAAACAATTCACCAATTTCTCCAATGGTTTCGGCAAACCTAAGTCTGACCAGCCCTCTAGGATCGCCTAGCCCTCCGACTAGTTGGCTGAGGAGTTGATGATCGCTATTGTCGAAAGTCCCAAGAGAGATTTGATCATTTACCTTTTGAATCAGAATATCGTTGGCTGATTGAATATCTAGAACTGAATTATCCATTGTTAAATATCGATAACGAAATTAAAGGGAAGTCTTCCGCTAAAGGCACGACGAACTGCACTAACCTCATCCAGCCAAGTCTTTAGCGAAAATTATTTAGGATTTACTTTGATGTTGGCGAAGTGTCTGGAGGGTAGAATCAATTTTGGCTAGGTTTGGCTCTAAAGTTGCTAGAGCTTGGCTTTTCATGACTTTGGCTCGCTGTGCTGTGGCGAGAGTATCATTTACAATTCTTTCGCGAAACTGCTCTAACTCAGAGATCATTTCTGCTAATTCTTGAGGAGTCGCCTCTTCGAGTGAGTTCAGTTCTGGAATGTCAAACATAGCTAGTTATATTATCTAAAAAATAAATAAATTAAGTCGATTTAAATCGATAAAAAAATATAATTTTAATTGTCTCAGATCACGGCGCAAATGTTTTACCCAAACCTAAAAGCTGTTTCGCCCGCTACGCGGGCGAAACAGCTTTTAGGTTTACGTGTTTTAGCGCAAAGCACCGCCGTTAATTCTGGCTTTTAATGCGATTAATTGCTTGAAACATCTTGCTATCAGAAACTATTTGCTGTCGCTGATTTAACTTGAATTTTTCAACGCGATCGCCCATAGTTTTTTCAGGTACAACGCCTTCTTCCTCTGAAACTTGCCAATTGAAGAGCCTATCTAATCCTTCTAAAGGGGCAAATGAAACATCTCTATCTGTAAATCTTAACAACTGCATACTGCCGCCGCCAACGGCAGGAGCATTGCTCTGTTGCATTTCCAGTAGCATCTGATGTGCTGGAGATAAAGCAGTGGGAGAACTATTGCCAATTGTCACTTGGGCTGTCAAAGAGTCTGTGTTTAAGGAAAATACAGTACTCGCGATCGCCAATAAACCTAAAACTTTGAATGAAGCCATTTACTGCCCTTGAAATTTAACATGGTGAACTGCAACATGAAATATTTCCTCGCCTTTACTTAAGCTATCATTTTTTATTGTTTCGCTCTAGCTAAATGTCAGAAATTTAACATAAAACCCAAAAAGCGTGATGGGCTGCTTTGCCCCGCCTTATGCTTTTTGGGTCTTGAAGTTGTGTTTGGTTGCTATAGTAACGATATACTTCGATTATTTGATAGTTTGTTAAGCAATCGGGTTAAGCAATCGACAAGTAGATTTTAGTAACGACACCATGCTAGAGACGGTAACTGAAGCAGATCAACCAAAGGATTTGTCTAACACACAATCCATTGAGGACGTAAATGAGGCTGCGATCGCTGTTGTCGATCCTCCAATTGTTGATGAAGATCTAGAAGTAATTGAAGATGTCGAGATGTCTTTATTTGATCACCTCGAAGAATTGCGATCGCGGATTTTCTATGCCTTAATTGCCATTTTTGTGGCGATCATTGGTTGCTTTGCCTTCGTAAACAAGATTGTGGCTCTATTAGAGATTCCTGCTCAGGGAGTAAAATTTTTGCAACTTGCGCCTGGGGAATACTTTTTTGTTTCGATCAAAGTTGCTGGCTATAGTGGCTTATTGGTAGCAAGCCCAGCCATCTTGTATCAAATTGTACGATTTATTCTGCCAGGGCTAACCCGCAAAGAAAAACGAGCGATCGCTCCAATTGTTTTTGGCTCTAGTATTTTATTTGTCCTTGGCATTGTCTTTGCTTACGAGTTACTTATACCTGCTGCCCTTAATTTCTTTATTAGCTATGGCGGCGACGTGGTTGAGCAGTTTTGGTCAATTGATCGCTATTTTGAATTTGTACTATTGCTGTTATTTAGTACTGGCTTAGCCTTTCAAATCCCCGTGATTCAAGCCTTATTAGCGATGACAGGTATTGTCAATTCCACCCGAATGCTTGCTGGGTGGCGCTATGTGGTACTTGGCGCAGTCATCCTCGGCGCAGTGTTAACTCCATCAACTGATCCCATGACCCAAAGTTTGCTCGCTGGTGCAGTTGCCATTTTGTACTTTGGTGGCATTTTCTTAGTCAAGGCTATGGGTAAATAAACAATAACCAGTAAAGCCTGAGCATCAGACCGTACTGGTTTGGGATTTTATATTTAAAAAAATGGAAAATCAAAACATTTTGATCTACGACACGACCCTTCGCGATGGCACACAGCGCGAAGGGTTGTCGCTGTCAGTCGAAGATAAGGTGCGCATAGCAGTTCGCCTCGATCGGATGGGAGTTGCCTTTATCGAAGGTGGTTGGGCAGGTGCAAATCCTAAGGATGGTGAATTTTTTCGGCGAATGCAAGAATATCGCCTTAGTAGTGCCGAGCTAGTGGTCTTCTGTTCAACAAGAAGAGCAAGAATCAAGGCAAAGGATGATCCGATGCTCGTACCAATTATTGCTGCTGAAACCAAGTGGATTACTATTTTTGGTAAATCATGGGATCTTCATGTCATTGAGGGATTACGGACAACCCTTGAAGAAAATCTTGCCATGATCAGCGATACGATCGCCTACCTAAAAAGTTGCGATCGCCGTCTGATCTATGATGCTGAGCATTGGTTTGATGGATACAAAAACAATCCTGACTATGCATTACAAACCTTAAAAGCAGCTCTTGATGCTGGAGCTGAGTGGGTTGTCCTCTGCGATACCAATGGCGGCACGATGCCCGACGAAGTGGCAAAAATTACGGAGGTTGTGAATAATTCGTTGCGTCAATGGGGGAGCAACCCGCAAATTGGCATTCATACCCATAACGATGCTGGCTTGGCTGTCGCTAATGCGATCGCATCTGTCCAGCATGGAGCAACGATGGTTCAGGGAACTATTAATGGCTATGGTGAACGCTGCGGCAATGCTAATCTCTGCACCGTGATTCCTAATTTGCAACTAAAAATGGGCTATGACTGCATTGATGCAGAAAAATTAGCTCAACTCACCGAAGTCTCTCGCCAAGTCAGCGAAATTGTTAATCTTGCGCCTGATGACCATGCTCCTTTTGTGGGTGCTTCAGCCTTTGCCCATAAGGGAGGCATCCATGTCAGTGCTGTACAACGCAATCCCCTCACCTACGAGCATATTGCTCCTGAAAGTATCGGTAACAATCGCCGCATCGTTATCTCTGAACAGGCAGGTATCAGCAATGTGATCTCCAAAGTCGAAACCTTCGGCATTTGTCTACGCAAAGAAGATCCCGCCTGTCGGCAAATCTTGCAAATGACGAAAGATCTCGAACAACTCGGCTATCAGTTTGAGTCAGCGGAAGCAAGTTTTGAATTATTGGTTCGCGAAGCCTTAGGCGATCGCCCTAAATTTTTTACAATTAGCAGTTTCCATGTTTACTGCTCTACGGAATCGACTCACAGTAACGGATTAGTCGGTTCCCAAGCTACTGTTAAGGTGATGGTCAATGATGAAGAGCATCTTACAGCCGCCGAAGGGAATGGACCAGTCGCAGCCCTTGATATCGCTCTTCGCAAAGCTCTGGTTAGCTTCTATCCTGAAATTGCTAATTTCTATCTAACTGACTATAAAGTGCGCATTTTAAATAGTGATTCTGGAACTAATGCAGTTACTAGAGTATTAATCGAATTCAGTAATAGTAAAAGGCGCTGGTCAACGGCTGGAGTGTCAAATAATATAATCGATGCTTCTTGTAAAGCTCTTGTAGAAGGCTTAGAGTATGGGCTTCTATCCGCAGTTCGCCACACCAAAGTATAGCAAAGCAATCATTGACATCTATCTATAGCAATAATACCACAGCACAAAATGGCATAGCCATTTTGTGCTGTGGTATTATTGCTATATTTTTCGACTTCTTTCCACCCAATAATTCAAAAGTCGCCTTAGTAGAATTAATCTAGCTACTTATAACCCACATTCCGCTCGTAATGGAAGGGTAAAATAATTACAGAGAAGCCAAAAAGAGGAGGCAGGTATTAATCCAGAGATGAAAGTAACGAACCTAGACCATCTAGGAATCGTAGCAGGGATAATCCAAGTTCTTTATCTACCTTTGCCACGCCAGCTATTTTTCTTAACAGTTCCAGTGCTTTCTCCTCTGACAGCACTTTCAGAGGGACAGACTCAAAACCCACATTCAATTCCCGTTCTCGCGTCGTCACCAATACCCGCACACGCGGATCGATGGGCATCGCCACATCGGGAATACTCTCCACCCTTGGGACATCATTCTGATCGAGATTGGCAGTGAAATTACCGCCAACCGAGACATCTTTAAATCCTGTTTGATTAACTTGATGTTCACTCACACATCACCTCCAGAAACTAAAGCGATCGCCTCTTGAATTATGCGATCGCGATCGACCATCACACCCAACTCAGCCGACTCATACTTTCCCTCAAAAGCCTCACCCGCAGCAGCATCTAACGCAATGTCATAGGCTTCTTCTATCGTCTCGCGTAGTTCTGAAGGTTCGCAATAATTACCTTTAGCCTTACGTCGTTGGTTAGTACGCTGAATTTCTCGTACCGAATTCTTAATTGAAAGATCCCACGATCTTGTAGTGCGATTTTCGGCACGTTGTTTGATCAGATGCATCAGCAAGATTTTGGCAAAGCTATAAATCTTGTTGATTTTGTCATCCTTGCTCATTTCTGTCATCTCCTCAACCAACAACAAAGCATCGGAGATATTGCCACTTAGCAAAAATCTTTTCAGTTCTAATAACTCTTCCATCGCCTAAGCCTCCTGAGTTAAATCACCCAAATCAATATCACCCGTTACCTTGACATTTTTTAGCATCGTCTGTTCGACCGAGCCGCTAACCGATGGTGCTGTTTGCTTCATTGATTTTGCGCGAAGGTTCACGCCCTCAATATCGCTAGCCATCACTTGTACACTTTTAGCCCCAATTTTAGATTGTGCCGCTAACTCCTCAATCTTAGCCGCCAGTTCTTGATTATTAGCCAGAAGCGATCGCACCTCATCCAACAACTTAATCACATCAGGATCATCAGCGATCGCCTCCACATCAATTACCGCTTGCTGAGCATCAAAATCTTTACCTGCGCTAATGGCTCTTACAGTCTGCGTATTTGGAGACTTACGACTGAGAAAAGACCAAAGCAATCGCGCTAATTTCAACGTCTCATCAGTAATACTTTCACCAACCTCTGTACCCACAATCACCAATAAACCCACAAGCAGAGAAACTGGTTCCATATTTGCACCGATGATATACCAAGATTTTGATTTTATCGTATAGATAAAGATCCCCGACTTTTTATATGAAAGAGTAGATCATTTTTGCGAGTCACACAAAAAGTCGGGAATCTGGGCTTTACACCTCACCCACCGTAACCTGAAACGATGATGCAAAGGTTGACACAGGCAAGCGATCGCCTTTGTACTCAAACATAGAAATTGCGCGATCGCTAAAATCACAAGAATTGGAGTAGAAGCTGTCATATATTGGATTCAGCCCACTAAAGACAAAGTATGAATACAAATAATACTGAACCTTGGTTACAAAAAGAACTATTACAACATATCCAATTATTGCTTTATAGTTTTCATCATTGGACTGGCAACAATCTAATACCAATCACCAATTACCAATCACCATTAGAAATCGCTAATTTATTATTCAATGCAAATCTCATAGTTGTTTCTCATGGCACTCAAGCCGATCCGATTCTCAACTATGGCAATCAAAAAGCACTTGATTTATGGAAGATGGATTGGCATACTTTTATTTCAACGCCATCACGATATACTGCCGAGGTAATGGAACGTAGTGAAAGAGAACAGCTTTTAGCACAGGCAAAATCGCAAGGATATGTTAGTAACTATCGCGGGATCAGGATAGCGAGTACAGGTGATCGCTTCTACATTGACCAAGCGATTATCTGGAATGTAGTAGACGAAGAGGGGAAACTTTGGGGTCAAGCCGCAACTTTTCAAGACTGGGAAGCAATTTAAACCTCAAGAATAGAGCCAGCAATTCTTGCTAGCTCTATTCTTGACTAGAGAATTTGTCCTAGCACAAGCAACGACAACTATATATATTAAAATTATTTACAATTGAATAAGATTCAATACAGAATCGTTACGACGCTATACCTAAGAAATTCCTAAGAACAGAACTATGATTGTCGCAATCCCTGAACCATTTAAAACTGTGGTGACCTTTGCTCACCCACTGCTGATGCTCGCAACTTTATTTTTGGCGCTTTATGCAGGTTATATCGGCTGGCAATATCGCAAAATTCGTAGCACTGAGGGGGAAGAGAAAAAAGCTCTGATCGCCAAACGATACAATATTCTTCACCACAAGCTTGGATCGGTCTTTTTGGTATTGATGGTAGCTGGCGCTGTTGGCGGTATGGCTGTTACCTATAACGACAATGGCAAGTTATTTGTGGGTGCACATTTGTTAGCTGGTCTAGGTTTAGCATTTTTAGCCGCTCTGTCGGCTGCTTTTGCGCCAATATTGCAGCAGGGCAAAGAATGGGCAAGGATAACTCATATCACTGTAAATACTGCCTTGATTGGTATTTTTGCGTGGCAAACCTTCACAGGTTGGCAAATCGTACAGAGGATTTTAGAAAAAATGTTTAAAGCTGCCTAATATCACTAACCTAAAAGAGAGTTGCGGCGCATCGCGCCGCAACTCTCTTTTAGGTAATGTCGCAAAGCGCCTTTTTGGCTTAACGATAGTTCGTGAATTGAAGCGCGAGGGGAAAGTCTTCTGCTTTTACGAGTTGTATGATTTCTTGGAGTTCATCTTTTGATTTGGAAGTAACCCGTAAAGCATCACCTTGGATAGAAGCTTGAGCTTTTGGGAAAGCATCACGAATAATTTTAGAAAGTTTCTTCGCTTGATCCTGTTCAATGCCTTTTTTTAGCTTAATAATTTGCACAACACGATTACCGCTAGCCGAATCGATCTCGCCGTATTCAAAGATTTTTAGAGATAAGCCGCGCTTGATCGCTTTAGATTGCATCACATCAACCACGGCAGTGAGAGTCATTTCACTATTAGTGTTAATCGTTATCGATTCTTTTTCAAGTTCAACTTCTGTTTTGGTGCTTTTTAAGTCATAGCGACTGACAATTTCACGGCGCGTTTGATCGATCGCATTGACAAGTTCTTGATGATCAAAATCGCTAACCACATCGAATGAATAACTGGAAGCCATAGATTTACTTTAGATTAGATTTTTAGATTTTATTGCGTAATGTATCCTATCGTACCAAAAAACTAATAACAGAAAGTTCGTGCAAAGCGCCAACTTTCTGTTATTCCCATAGGCGCTTGCCTTCTGCGCCTTGCAAGCGATCGTGAGTGTCGCGTAAAAGCTTAGGGATATCTAAATTTTCTGGACAACGTGGTAAACAATCACCACAGTCTGTACAGCGAATCGCTTTACGCCCTGGGAACCAATGCCCCGCATTTTCAAACATTTTGTAGCGATACTTGCCAAATTCCACCATATCAAAACTGACAGCTAAGTTTCTTAGGCGTAACACTTCAGGAATATTGATATCTTCAGGGCAAGGCAAGCATTCGTAACACTGGGAACAGCGATCGCCTTCTAGGATTGTGTAGCGGCGATTAATGCAATCAAGAACTGCTTGCTCTAACTCGGACATTGGTTCATCGTTGTCCCACGCATCTTGATGCGAGTCAATTTCGGCGGGATTTGCTGCTCCGAGGCTGAGAGTATGCACACGGGGATCGCTAAGCAGGAAGCGATCGCACATATAGAGAGCCGTAAATGGATAACTCACGCTTGCTAATTCTTCCGATGGGTTATACAGCATTCCGCCTTTATCCGACGGTGAGATGATGAATACACCCATATCTTTTTCATGGGCAATCTGCACGGCGGCAGCATTACGCTGGTTGAAAAAATAATAATGTAAGTTGATCGATTCAAATAAATCGGTTTTGATCGTATCAAGAATTACGTTAAGGGGCGCATGGGTGGAGAATCCGACATGACCAATCATTTTTTGATCGACTGCTTCTCTGACTGCTTTCATGCAGCCATTTGGATCTGTGACTAGATCAAGATGCTCTTGTAAGTTAATTCCATGAATATCAAAGTTATCGATATAGTCCACATTCAGCTTTTTGAGGGACTGCTCGATCTGGCGACGCATTGAGTCGGCATCTTTGGTGGGCGAAATTTTGGTAGTCAGATAAAAGCGATCGCGTTGTTTACTCAATCCATTTCGCATCGCCTTTCCGATAAATTCTTCGCTCTTGCCATAGCCTTGGGCAGTTTCAATATGATTGATGCCAACTTCTAAGGCTCGCGCGATCGTTTGATGGGCATTCTCCGCAGATTCCATATAGCGCATCGCTCCTAACGAAAAGACGGATAGGAGCATCTCAGTTTTGCCAAAACGACGGTAGCGCATAGTAAATACCTAGATATATTCAGAATAGCGACATACCGCGCCGCTATTTTCTTTTAAAACTGACGACGGGCAAATATAAGAATAGCGATCGCTAAGGTCAACAAGGCATAACTCAATATATAAACCCCATTGTTAAACATATCTAAAAAGCTTGGCAGAATATTATAAACTGCCTCGTTTTTGAGGTTAGCACGGGATAAATCGGGCAAAATCATATAAAAAGTGCGCGTTACTGTCTGCAAACTAGGATTTTTAGAAATCTCACCTAGTAGCAACAAATCACGACTAAAATTTCCGATTAAATAGGCGGCTAGGGTCAGCAAAGAAGCAATTAGCGAACCTGAAAAAGAACCAAAGAAAATTGCGATCGCCCCTAGCAGCATAATTTGCCAAAAGATAAAAAAGTTAGCGGTGAGAATCGCAGGAATCGGGATTGGAATGTTTTTGATTGCCATCAGGGCAATAAAGATAACAGTCATAATTGACACCAACGCCCCAATCACAGCAGTTAAGCCTAGATGCTTGCCTAACACAAATTCAGTGCGGTGCATTGGCTTGGCAATTAAAATAAAAATTGTGCGCTTATCGATTTCTTTATTAATGAGATTTGTGCCAACCAAAACCGCCACAATCAAACTCACTACCTCGATCGCTGCGATACCAACATCAACGATCATCTTTGCTGATGAGTCATAGGAAAACTCTGGCAGCATCAGCATCGCTGACACCACGATCACGGTATATAGCAAAGATAAGTAAAGTACCTGTTCGCGCACAGTTTCGCGAAATACATTGGTAGCGATCGCCCAAACGCGACCTAAACTTAGACTAATATTCAGGCTAAAGTTCATAGGTCAACAAAATCCTCAATAGTCCTAACATAGTTGCATTTTACCGCACAATTAGAGGAGCTATAGCTTCTCTAATTGTGCGGTGTGCTAACAACCTATGAAAAACTTGCCATCAATTCTTCCCTTTATCCAAGAATTAACCAATCAAGTGGGCGATCGCCTGCTTGCAGATTTTGAGCAGACGCGAGTAGCGATCGCTAAGAATGATGGCAGCCTTGTGACGAAAAGCGATCGCTGGGCGGATGCCTATATCAAAGCTGCACTCGAAAAAGAGTTTCCTGAGTATGGGGTATTAACTGAAGAATCAACCCAAGTTTTGCCCGATCGCGAATGGGCTTGGGTCGTCGATCCCCTTGATGGCACGACCAATTTTGCAAGGGGAATTCCGATTTGGGGCATATCTTTGGGACTATTGCATCACGGCACACCAGTTTTTGGTTATGTCGCGATGCCACCGTTACACCAAAATATTTACGGTTGGTCAGACGAGCATGGTTCAGCGGCATTTTTTAATGACCAGCCAATTCATTTGCCTGAAGTTTCGCCCGATCCTGATGCGCTCGGCAATTATTTCTTTAGCGCCTGTTCTCGTAGTCTCGAAAAAATGGGTCGATCGAAATTCCCTTTTAAGCTGCGGATGTTAGGTGTGGCTAGCTATAACATTTTGACGGTGGCGATCGGCTCCACTATTGGCGCAGTCGAAGCTACTCCCAAGATTTGGGATATTACAGCTGTTTGGGTAATCTTGAAAGCGATCGGCGCGATCTGGGTTCCCTTAGAAGCTTCTCAAAACATCTTTCCCTTAGAAATGGGGAAAGATTACAGTAGTCGCAATTTTCCAACTTTAGTAGTTAGCCATGCTGAGCTTTTACCAATGGCACGAGAAATAACAAAACCTTTCCCCTAATTGCCCTTACTGTTTTCGATTCTGTTAGAATGACTACTACTTAACACCGCGCTTGTACGAGCTTATGGTTAACCTCACTTATACAACCAATCGGATTCTTCCCACTGCTGAAGAATTGCCATCATCTGACGAAACGCCTGTGGATAATCAGTTACAAAATGACATTCCAAATTTACTGCTAAGTTTATTAGCATCTATTTGGGGAGATCGTGATGATTGGTACTTCGGAGTAGATATGGCGATTCATTATAATCCTAACGAACCAGCGATCGTACCTGATGGATTTCTAGCGATTGGAGTCAAGCATGATACAGGTGAAAGAGGAAGGCTTAGTTATGTGCTGTGGGAAGAGCAGAATATTATGCCGCTCTTGACTTTGGAAGTTGTCTCTGAGCGCTATAACAGCGAATATGAAGACAAGTTAGTAGATTACCAGTCGTTAGGCATTCTCTACTATGCGATTTACAATCCCTTGAGTGGGCGCAGAGGCAGGTTCAAAAATAGGCAACGATTGGAAGTTTATCGACTGATAGCTGGTAAATATGAACTTTTACAGATTGAGAATAACCGCGTTTGGCTGCCAGAAATTGATTTAGCTCTTGGCTATGAACAAGGAGAACATATTGCTTGGCATCGTGAGTGGCTCTATTGGTATGATGCTGCGGGCGATCGCTACTTGACCGCTAATGAGAGAGCAGTTAATGCTGAAATCATGGCTGCTAAAGAACGTCAACAGAAGGAAAAATTAGCAGCTTATCTGCGGTCAATAGGTGTAGATCCTGATGCAATTCAAAAAACCAATTTAATATAGTGGCGAGGCACAGTCGCGCCACTATATTAAATTGCAGAACCCTTAGTCGTAATGCGATCGTCAAAGACAAAACATTCACCTTTCCAGAGGCTTTCTTCGGGAGGGACTTCTGCTAAATATTTGAGAATGCCACCTTTGAGATGGTAAACCTCGTCAAAACCCTTGGCTAACATATAAGCACTTGCCTTCTCGCAACGGATACCACCTGTGCAGAACATGGCAATTTTTTGTTGCTTATTATTACTGAGATTATCTTCTACATATTTAGGAAACTCATAAAAGAAATCTAAATTAGGATCGATCGCACCTTTAAAAGTTCCAAACTCGACCTCATAAATATTGCGCGTATCAATGACTAACACATTAGGATCACTAATTAACTGATTCCAATCTTGAGGATCTACATAGGTTCCCACTTCCTTACTAGGATCGATATCAGAAACTCCAAACTTCACAAGTTCTTTTTTGAGCCTTACTCTCAGCTTGTTGTAAGGCATTACATCAGAGGTAGTTTCCTTATGTTCTAGATTCTGCAAGCGTAGGTCAGATCGTAAGTAACTTAAGAGAGCATCAATACCTTCACGACTACCTGCGATCGTTGAGTTAATTCCTTCTTGCGCTAATAGAATTACCCCTTTGAGGTCGTGTCTATTACAAAAATCTGTAATTGGAGGACGCATGGATTTGTAATCAGCTAAATCAGCAAAATGATAGAACGTAGTGACAACAAAAGGTTCAGATTTTTCTAAGTACTTTGCAAGAGACTTTTCCATTACAAAATTAGTTAATTTTTCACCACGACATGCTACTTGTTGCTCCTTGACCACAGCAAATCCGCGACTTTTAAAGAAGGCTCTCGCAGTAATACTTACTTCCACAAATAAACGTTCTATTTTTAATTCTAGAGCCTTAGCCTCAATCGCGCGATATAGCCTTGTGCCAACGCCACAGCGCTGATATTCCTTATGGCAATAGAAACAATCAATATGACCATCAGTTTCTAATTGAGCAAAACCAATGATTTTACTTTCTTCTTCAGCAACGTAGGTAAAGTTGCTAGAACAATCTTCTGTCCAGTCGGTGAAATATAAATCATCAGGAGCCCAAGCTTGAACCTGTGCAGGCAAGTAGTCGCGAATATTGACCTCACGGATCGTGTCATGGAATAACTGCGCGATCTGTTCGCTGTCTTGTTCTTGGAATAGTCGAATTAACATAGTTTAATCTCAAATATTAAGATGGGCGGCGCATAGCGCCACCCATCTTATACAATAACGCGATCGCAGGTTGTTTATGTGAGTAAACCCCAAAAAGCAAATCGTCCGCTACGCGGGCGATTTGCTTTTTGGGGTGTCAAGTTACTTACCAATACAAAATCTACTAAAAATTTGATCTAAGACGGATTCTGTAACTTCTTCACCAGTGATCTCACCGATCGCACTAATGGCATCTCGTAAATCGATTGTCCAGAAATCAAGTGGCAACTGATCAGCGATCGCAATTTGGACATTAGCTAATGATTGAACAACACGCAATAAACAAGCTTTCTGACGCTGATTGATGGCAACTTCAAGATTTGCTGCTGCGATCGTATCTTGGTGGATATATCTTAAAATCGCCGCTTCAAGATCCTCGATTCCCTGTTGTTGAGAAGCCGCAGTTTTGACAATGGGAATGCCCTCACCCACTAGCCCCCTCTCCCGCAGGAGAGGGGGAATAAGAATTTGCTCTTGCTCCCCTCTCCCCATAGAAGAGTGGGTGAGGGATTCTTGCTCCCCTCTCCCCATGGGAGAGGGGCTGGGAGTGAGGGCAAGATCAATCTTATTCATCACCAAAATTACAGGGCGATCGCATACAGTTGCATATATTTCTGTATCCTTCTCAATCCAGCCCACACTAGCATCAATTACCATCAGCACTAAATCCGCAGACTGAGCAGCTTGGCGCGATCGCTCCACCCCGATCTTCTCTACCACATCTTCTGTTTCTCTAATCCCAGCAGTATCAAGAACTTGAATAGGAATCCCACCAACTACCAATTGTGAATCGACAACGTCACGGGTTGTCCCAGGTAAATCCGTAACGATCGCCCGATCGCTACGGCTCCATGCATTCAGCAAACTGGATTTACCAACATTTGGACGACCAACGATCGCCACTTTTAAACCCGTTCGCAATAGTTCGCCGCGATCGGCAGTTACTAAAATCTGTTGTGATTCCTGAGAAACTGCAAGAATTTCTGCTTTTACCCATTTCACATCAAGGGGTGGTAAATCATCTTCAAAATCAATTCTTGCTTCAATTTCCGTTAAGACATTCAAGCATTTACTACGCAAATATTTTAAAGACTGCGCGAGTTTGCCACGGAGCGAAGCGATCGCAGCTTGAGCAGCTTGGGCAGACTTAGCTCCAACCAAATCATTAATACTCTCAGCTTGAGTGAGATCAATACGGCCATTCAGAAAAGCCCTCAAACTAAATTCTCCTGCTTCCGCTAGTCTTGCCCCCTGCTCTAGACAAAGATTTAACACTTGCTGCACTGCCATAATGCCACCATGACAATGAAATTCCACAACATCTTCACGGGTAAAAGAACGTGGCGATTTCATCAATAACAACAAACTTTCATCGACAATGGCTTTCGTCAATGGTTGCTTCACATAGCCATAGAGAATGCGATGACTTTCCCAAACTTGTTTGCCACCAGCATCAAAAATTTGCTGCGCGATCGCAATCGCGCGATCACCTGACAATCGCACAATACCCACACTGCCCTGTTGTGGTGAAATAGCAGTAGCAATTGCGGCGATCGTATCAGATAGACTCATTGGTTACTCGCAAAAAACTGATAAATGATTTATGTTTACTTACAGCGCTTTGTACTCAAAACCGAGCCTATGAATTTAGAAAGAGTGTTGCAAATAAACACCTTTTCTAAATTCATTTTAGTTCGTTTGACCAAAAATTACTGTATAGCTGATATAGATTAAGACAAAGATATGATTGTAGCTAAAAACTAAAAACCAATTTTGCGTGGGGGGATATCGCTGACAAGGGAGACTTTTCGATAGTATCAAATCTATTTTTACAGCAATTTTCGTTCAAACGAACCACAAGAAAATTCCTGAAAGCGCTGCTTTACAATGCTTTCAGGAATTTTCTTGATTTGAGTTTGAGCGCAAAGCCCTGTAACTTATTAACTATATTATCTATTTTCGAGCTAATTTTTTATCTGAGTCCTCTTAAATTATGGCTAAAGCTAGTAAAGGTGATTTATCAACTTACCGAAAAAAGCGTACCAATTCTTCAAATAGAGCGGCAGCAAAAGCTGGGAACAAGTTGCAAGAGACATTGCACGAGTTAGCATTTCAAAAATTTGCCCTTGATCAAGCTGCGATCGTTGCCGTTACTGATTTGGATGGGAAGATTACTTACGCAAATAGTAAATTTTGCGAAGTCTCTGGATATAGTCAAAACGAGCTATCAGGCAAAAATCATCGAATCATTAACTCTTCGTATCATCCACCTGATTTTTTTGCCGAGATGTGGAATACTATCTCCAGTGGAAAAGTATGGCGTGGTGAAATTCGTAATAAGACTAAAGATGGAACGCTTTACTGGACTGATAGCACGATCGTGCCCTTATTAGATGATCATGGTAAGCCCATAAAATATCTGTCGATTCGATTTGATATTAGCGATCGCAAAAAATTTGAAGAAACTCTTCGTCTCCAAGAACGGGCGATCGCGTCTAGCCATAATGGCATCGTGATCACAGACTGTCGTCTTCCTAACAATGAAGTTGTCTATGTAAATTCTGCGTTTGAAAAAATCACGGGCTATATATCTAGTGAAGTAATTGGCAAAAATTGTCGTTTCTTACAAGGAACCGATGTATTCCAACCTGAGAAAGATATTCTTAGGAATGCAATTAATAAAGGAGAATCTTGCAGTGTGGTGATTAGGAACTATCGCAAAGATGGTTCTTTATTTTGGAATGAATTAAATATTTCACCAATCTTTGATGAAATGGGCAGAGCGACTCACTTTATCGGTATCCAAACCGATATCACGGCTCGAAAAGAAGCGGAAAAAGATTTAAAGAGGCAGATGAGCCTCACCGTATTACTTAATCGAATTACTGATGAAATTCGTCAAAGCCTTGATATTGAAAGCATTTTTCAAACGGCTGCCCATCAAATTCAGTTGGCTTTTCGGGCTAGCCGTTGCCTCATTTACAAACTAGACTATGAAGATCAAAACTCAGTTCTAGAACCTCAGATCTCTCTGATGTCAGAGCAATTAGCTGACAAAATCTTTTCTGTAAAAGATTTTGAACTACCTTTGTTAAATAGTGCTTTTGGGAAAAGAGTTTCCAATCAAGATCAGGCGATCTCAATTACCAATGTTTATGCAGAGGAAGATTTAGGTGATCTTGGGGAATTGTTCTATCGAATGCAACTGCGATCGCTTCTTGCAATCCGCACTTCATCCCATGGATTGACCAATGGTCTCATTTTATTGCACCATTGTAATAGCTTTCATGAATTGAACTTGATTATTTTATTCATCCAAATGTGGATTTGATTGTGATTGGTGATATGAATCGATTACGACAAATTTTAGCGAATTTAATCGGTAATGCAATCAAATTTACTAGTCGAGGTTCTGTAAATATTTCAGTTACGCAAGTACTCGTTTCACATTATTTGCGTTGTGAACTCAGCGATCACCATGAAGAAACTCAGTTATTAAGAACCTTACAATTTGCAGTTAAGGATACGGGGATTGGCATTCCTAGCGATCGCTTATATCGATTATTTCAACCCTTTAGCCAAGTTGAGGCTTCTACCACAAGGCAATATGGTGGTACTGGGCTAGGACTGGCGATTAGTAAGCGTCTATGTGAACTCATGGGCGGCACAATGTGGGTGAAGAGCAGTGTTAAGGAAGGTTCTACCTTTTACTTTACGATTACTGCTCCCGTGAATGTTTGGGGACAACCTACGACAATCAGTATTTCTCCCACTCAGCCTACGACTCGAACTTATTCAGGTTTACAGAAGCAAAGCTTTGTTTTTGATCCTCAAATGGCTATGCATCATCCGTTGCGAATTTTGCTGGCTGAAGACAATATTGTTAATCAAAAAGTTGCCCTACATATTTTGCACCGTATGGGCTATCAGGCGGATGTGGCGAATAATGGGTTAGAGGTAATATCTGCACTTTTACAGCAACCCTATGACTTGGTGTTTATGGATATGCAGATGCCAAAGATGGATGGGATTGAAACTACCAGAGCGATCGAACAAAATTGTCAAAATGGTAAAATCTTATTTAAGCCAAGGATTGTGGCGATGACCGCCAATGCCATGCAAGGCGATCGGGAGATCTGTCTAGCGGCAGGTATGGATGACTATAGCAACGTAAGAGATAGATAGGACAATTCAAAACCCAAAAGATGGCAGAGCTTCGCTCTGCCATCTTTTGGGTTTTATGTCCTAAGCAAAGCTTACATTGCTATATCTCAGCAAACCAATCCATAATTCTGAACTCGTTCGGGTGTTAGGAGAATGTCTATCAGTGAAGCCAAGTAACACTGTGACCTTATCTTCAATCAACATGTCTACACTTCTTGAAACAGCTAGTGACATCGGTGGCGAAGATCCAGAATTTTTGATAGAACTAATCGACAGTTATCTAGATAATTCGCAATCGCTCCTCCAACAGCTATATACTAGCTTTGCACAGAAAAATTTTGAGGTGATGTTGCTGACAGTACACACCTTAAAATCTAGCAGTAGTGTAATTGGGTCTGAATATCTCGCAACTCTATGCCGTGAATTGGAAACAAATCTACGTAATCAAGAATATGAGGACTTAGATATCAAAATCAATAAAATTACTGATGAGTATGCAAATGTTAAATCTGAATTGGAGCATGAAAAATATCACTAAACTCTTCAGGTAGACGCATATCTGTTAATGTCAATTTTACCGTCTAACCATGTAATGACCACCGATGAAAGTAGTGACCGCAGTAAGCATCCAAGCCTAGCAATAAGTCAAAAAACTAATTGTTTTGAAACACCATCATCTAAGCCTCCTTTAATTTTAATTGTAGATGATGATTCTTTCATGCGAAAAATCTTGGTGCGGTATTTGGAGCGCGAAAATTATCGTGTGGTTGAAGCGACTAATGGCATGGAGGCTTTAAAAATTTATCAAGAATTTCACCCAGATATAATTTTACTGGATGTAATGATGCCAGTTCTAGATGGATTTGAATGTTGTTCCCGTCTCCAAAAGCTGCCAAATGGCGATCATACTCCCGTATTAATTATCACTGCCCTTGAAGATCGAGAGTCTGTAGATCGCGCCTATGGAGTGGGAGCTTCGGACTATGTAACTAAGCCAATCCACTGGGCTGTTTTGCGCCAAAGGGTACGACGTTTGCTGATTCAAGCTAATCTTCGCCAACAGCTTGAATCAGCCAATCAACAGTTAGCAATTGTTGTCCAAGAATTAAGAAGATTAGTCTCCATTGATGGCTTGACCCAAGTGGCTAATCGTCGCTGTCTAGATGAATATCTGGAGAAAGAATGTAGACGATCGCATAGGGAACAAATTCCGCTTTCATTAGTGTTGTGTGACATCGACTTTTTTAAAAACTATAACGATAATTACGGACATCAAGAGGGCGATCGCTGCTTGCAAGAAATCGCCAATGCAATTAGTAAATCCACCAATCGTTCTGCGGATTTGGTCGCTCGGTATGGAGGTGAAGAGTTTGCAATTATTTTGCCGAATACCGATGCCGAAGGAGCTTTGAATGTGGCGATTCGGGCTACAGAAATTGTGCGATCGTTACAACTGCCCCACGCTTGCTCTAAAGTCGCCGATCATGTGACTATTAGCTGCGGGGTTGCAACACTTGTTCCAGCGCATGGGTTTGAAGTGATCCATTTACTCAAATCAGCTGATCGCGCCCTATATCTCGCCAAAGCCGAAGGTCGCAACTGTGTCAGACAAAATGCATACGTCCCAGATTAATAAATAGTGTAAGGCGGCGCGAAGCGCCGCCTTACGACATAGTAAAATCGCGACGTTCTCGAAAATATGGTACGGTCTTATCTGAATGCTATATGACTAAACTACGGTAATCGCATAATTTTATGGAATGGCATATTACGGACGCACAAAGCCTAGCAATAATCGACAACGAGATTGGTGAACACTTACTTTCACCAGCCGAATATGAAATTGTGCGCCAAGTAATTTATGCAACCGCAGATTTTGAATATAAAAACCTTGTCAGATTTTCTGAACAGTCACTACAAGCCGGAGCCACCGCGCTCGCTACTCGTACCACAATTATCGTCGATGTGCCAACCGTCCAAGCAGCCATCTATCCGAAAATCTGTGATACTTTTGCGAATCCCATTTATTGCGGCGTAGAGGCGATCACTCGTCCCCAAAAAGGCAAAACCCAAGCAGCATGGGGGATCGAAACCTTGGCAAAGCGCTATCCCGAAGCAATTTTTGTGATCGGCGAGTCGCAAACAGCGTTAGCCACTCTAGTGGATCTAATTGAGATGGAGGATGTCAAGCCTGCGCTGGTAATTGGCACTCCCGCTGGTTTTATTGATACTGATGTGATCAAGTCTCGCTTAAATGATTCATTAATTCCTCATATTCGCGTCGATGGTCGTAAAGGCAATGCGATCGCTGCGGCTGCTATATTCAATTCTCTGGTCAGCTTGGCGTGGCAAGCCTACGGAAATAAATAACATTAAAGTCGTCGCTTCGCGACGACTTTAATATTTCAAGACCAGATAATGCCTGATAGATTTGCCTCCTGTGTTAGCATTCCCTCAGTGGAGGCATCAGCCATTTTAGATTTACTTAAGTTCGCCTTATAGAAATTCACACGGGTTAAGTCAGAGCCTTGAAGATTAGCACTAGTCAAATCAGCTTCGCTGAGATCAGCATCACATAGACTAGCTCCATACAAACTCGCAAAGGTCAGATCTACCTCAGAGAGCATTGCTTTATTCAGATTTGCTCCATTGAGACGCGCCCGACTGAGATCAGCCCGTTGCAACATAGCTTCGTTTAGGTTCGCTCCAAATAACCTTGCATCCCTGAGAATCGCCTCACTCAGATCGGCTCGATTTAGCTTTGCCTTGCTCATATTTGCACCTGTCAGTTTGGCGCGAGGCAATTTTGCTTTGTTAAGAATTGCTCCATATAAATTCACGCCATAAAGTCTAGCATCACTAAGATTTGCTTCGCTAAGATCTGCTTCACCTAAGTCAGCACCACTAAAATTTGCGCTGACAAGATTGGTTCGATAGAGCTTAGCACCATTAAAGTCTGCCCCATTAAGCTTAGCATTGCTTAAATTTGCGCCGTAGAGACTAGATTCACTCAGATTTGCCCCACTAAGGTCGGCATGACTCAAGTCAATCCCATTCATATCAGTTCTGCTGAGATTTACTCCCGCAAAGTTCCGACGACCCGCATGATAGCCATTGATTAGTTCACTTACTTCCATTAAGTTTTCACCATTTTTTTAATAAATAATTTCTACCCTCAAAAGAACAAGCGTTATACCAATTTACAAAAGTGTTGTCACACTTTTGTGAATTGCTTATATTATTGGAATAGGATATGGCGCACAGCTCTATAAGTAGAAACGCTTAATTAATTACACATCCAAACCCGTAAGGTTTCGCCCCTAGGGGGCGAAACCTTACGGGTTTGGATGATTTATTCTGCACAGGTACTTATCTTATTCATTGTTTTCGTCTATTTCTGCTTCCATTGCTTCTAAAATCTCTTGTTCTTGTGCAGTAAAATCTTCCTCACTGATATCACCAAGATCAAACTTTAGTTGTAAAGTGGTGACCCTTTTTTGAAGATTTTCGGTTTTCCTAACTCAGTAGTCGCCCTTGCTTCGATTTGTTCCGCGATCCAGACCAGTCCATCAAGGGGGGGGCTGTCAGTAGTTGCCATATCATTGGGAAATGTACTCCTTAATTTCTGATTGCAGGCTGACGGATTTTGTAAAACAGCCTCATAAACTAAACCTATGCTAAGTGTTGCCTACCAATATGGGGTACGCCCCCTTTTATTTTCACTTGATCCTGAAGCTGTGCATCATTTCGCGATCGCCACTTGTCACCGAATTAGTGAATCTCCAACTCTGCAAGCGATCGCTAAGTCTACCTTTTACTATAACGATTCGCGGCTATCGCAAACCTTATGGAACCTTAAATTTGAGAATCCTGTTGGCTTAGCTGCAGGTTTTGACAAAAATGCTGAAGCAATCGGCGCATGGGAACATCTGGGATTTGGATTTGCAGAAGTGGGGACAATTACGGCACATGCTCAGTCTGGCAATCCACAACCGCGTTTGTTTCGCTTGCCCAGCGATCGCGCAGTTTTAAATCGGATGGGTTTTAATAATCGTGGTGCAGCAGCAACAGCGACTGATATTAAAAATTACTTGCAAGCCCATAAGCTGAGCATTCCCCTTGGCATTAATCTTGGCAAATCTAAAATTACGGAGATCGCCGATGCAAAACTAGACTATGCCGAGAGCTTGCGATCGCTATATGATTTTGGAGATTATTTCGTCGTTAATGTCAGTTCACCAAATACGCCCAATTTGAGGGACTTGCAAGCAACCGATCAACTATGCGCGATTCTTGCAGAACTAAATCCAATTAACACCCAGAAAAAACCGATTTTAGTAAAAATCGCCCCTGACTTGAATGATGCTGACATTGTTGAGGTAGTCAAAGCGAGTCAAACCTATGGCGTAGCAGGAATTATTGCTACAAACACGACGATTTCTCGTCAAAACTTAACAACTACGCATTTGTCCATTACTGGGAAACTTGTCACTGAGGAAGCAGGTGGAATTAGTGGTCAACCTTTACGCGATCGCTCTTTGGAAGTGATCAACCTCATCTGGCAAACAACTCAAGGAAGTTTACCAATCATCGGTGTGGGAGGCATTTTCACGGCGGAAGATGCTTGGCAAAAGATTACGGCTGGTGCAGCGATCGTGCAGGTTTATACGGGCTTAATTTATGAGGGGCCAATGATCGTCAAAAATATATTGAAAGGATTGGTTGCCAAGTTAGAAGCAAATGGCTTAGATAATATTCAACAAGCGATCGGGATGTCGCATAAATAAGAAAAAGACGGGCTTTGCCCGTCTTTTTCTTATTGGAATGGTAGTAAAAGAATACTCAAAATTGTAAAGATCTCATTAATGAAATAATCTCGCTGATCAATTTTGAGAATGCGATCACATAGTTGCATAAATTTCCAATCTGTCCCTGTTGTCACACAGCCATAAACGGGTTGATCAACTAAACCAGTTTTCGTATTTACTATTTGTGCAGCGATCATCTCTGCCGCACATTGCCCCAAACCCGATTTGATATTTTCATTTTTTGCTTCGACCAACATCAGTACAGGCGATCGCACTTCATAGGAATCCTTGATCGCGCTGAGAATATAGTCGCAGTAACCTGTCAGTCCTTGTGTCGGATCGATATTAAATTCTGTGCCAGAGAAAAATCCAATTTCATAATTGAGATGACGACGTACCTCTAGGAGCACAGGTGCAATCACCATTTCTGATCTAGCTTTTTCGGTATTGATCGCGGTAGCTAGGGCAAGGTTTTCATCCAGTGTAGTAATTAAATAATCACTAGCTGTAGTTGGCAAAATATTGAGAAAAAGACTTTTTGGCTCTTCGACAACTAGCCCAAAAGTCTCTCGAACACGAGATAGGTTAAAGTCACTGTAAGCCATGTTAATTTCCCCAGAATAAAAAAGGCGGCGCATAGCGCCGCCTTTTTTGGTTTAAGTTAGAGCGGCTGCGCCACCAACTACTTCCAGAATTTCTTGAGTAATCGCGGCTTGGCGGGCTTTGTTGTACTGCAATGTCAGGGACTTAATCAGGTCGCCTGCATTTTCAGTAGCGTTGTTCATCGCTGTCATCCGAGCAGCAAGTTCGCTAGCTACGGATTCTTGCAAAGCGCGGAGGATTTGATTGCTCAGATACAGAGGTAACAAAGCATCAAGGATTTGTTCAGGATTTTGTTCAAAGAGCAATTCTTTTGGCAATTCCTTGACAGTAATTTCTCTCTTTTCGCGCTCTACTTGGAATTTACCACCACGGGTAATTAGGCGGAAAATTTCATCGTCTTGAGGCTCTAGTCCTTGAGGTTCCAATGGCAATAGAGTTTGGAGAACAGGACGAGAGCTAATCAGAGATACGAAGCGCGTATAGATTAACTCAACACGATCAATTACACCAGCTAAAAATGCTGAGGTAATCTCATCCTCGATCGCATTGGCTTCAGCTGCGTTAGGAATTTGGTTTAAGCTAACAAACTTAGCGGCGATAGGTTGCTCACGACGGGCAAAGTATTGTGCCGCCTTTCGACCGACCAAGATAAAGGTGTAATTAATACCTTGTTCCTTTAATTCCTTAGCACGGGCTTCGGCGCGGCGGATAATGGTTGAGTTATAGCCACCACAAAGACCGCGATCGCCTGAAATTACCAGAAGACCAACGGTTTTGACAGGACGTTTTTCAAGCAAAGGCAGACTGACATCCTCAAAGGAAATACGCTGCTGGAGACGATATAGGACTTGAGCGAGGCGATCGGCAAAAGGACGTGTGGCAAGAACTTGCATCTGAGCGCGTCTGACCTTTGCGGCTGCGACTAGACGCATTGCTTCAGTTATCTTGCGAGTATTCTTAACAGTGCCGATGCGATCGCGGATGGATTTGAGGTTAGCCATGAAACTAAATTGCTACTTGCTATTGAATACTATGGAAAATTTGGAATATCACAGAAGACACTTAAGTATCCTAAGTATCTTAATAAAAAATTGCGCCTTCAAACCGCAAACTAATGTATATCCTTGAAATTGATTAGCATGGTAATAAATCTGCTGACGCAGATTTATTACCAAAAATTTGCCAATAACCTTTTAATCCCTTGATATGATCGCCTCTTCACCTTCTTTCAACCCAATTTTTACGATAAATAGCCCCAACCCTGATATTACTGAACCATCAGATGATCTGCTCGAAATTGCAGGGCGTAAGTTCCGATCACGCTTAATGACTGGCTCAGGAAAATATGCCAACTTCGAGGTAATGCGTCAGGCGATCGCCGCCAGTGGTTGCGAGATCGTCACCGTGGCAGTGCGTCGGGTGCAAACTAATGCGGCAGGTCATGAAGGGTTAGCTGAAGCGATCGATTGGAGCAAATATTGGCTGTTGCCCAACACTGCTGGCTGTCAAACTGCCGATGAAGCAGTGCGCGTGGCAAGATTGGGGCGCGAGATGGCAAAGATTTTGGGGCAAGAAGATAATAATTTTGTCAAGCTAGAAGTAATTCCCGATCTTAAATATTTGCTGCCCGATCCGCTTGGCACTTGTAAAGCCGCCGAACAACTGGTCAAAGAAGGTTTTGCAGTTTTGCCCTACATCAATGCTGATCCAAGACTTGCGAAAACCCTCGAAGAAATTGGTTGCGTCACCGTGATGCCCCTCGGTTCGCCCATTGGCTCAGGACAAGGCATTAACAATGCTGCAAATATCAGGATTATTATCGAAGAATCGAAAGTGCCTGTAGTTGTCGATGCAGGTATTGGTGTCCCCAGTGAGGCAGCAGCAGCAATGGAAATGGGCGCAACTGCTTTATTAGTGAATACGGCGATCGCCTGTGCGAATAATCCTGTGGCGATGGGTCGGGCGATGGGAATGGCAACTGAGGCAGGACGCGCCGCTTATTTATCAGGACGAATTCCAGTCAAAGCATATGCTAGTGCCAGTTCCCCATTAACTGGGCTAGTTTCATAAAACATAGGGTTGCAATGCAACCCTACGTTTTATGGTTTCAAACGTTTTAGTATCTTTGTCCATATTCTTTGCGATCGCAGTTTCAGCACTTGCCAATAATCTAAGTCGGGAATATTGCTTTGATATAACTGCTTGTGATCAAAAAACTCATTGAGTTCTGCCAAAATCACCTGTAACCGCATAGTGATATTTTCAGGACGATGCTCTTCTAATAATGTTGGTGACAAAGATAACTTTTGATTGGTCTGAATTACTTTGAGAATCCGTTGCATATCAAACTCTTGTGAATATCCTGCAATCTTGTAACAGTTAAAAGCTGGATCTAAATAATCTGATAATCCATGATTGACGCTCGAAAAGACTTGGCAGCCACAGGCTAGAGCCTCCATCGGTTGCAGTCCAAATCCTTCAGTAACGCCCTGAACTGCCCAATATTCTGCGGAATCGTATAGATAAACCTTAGCGTGATTAAATAATCCTTCCAAATCTTCAACATAGCGATCAACTACTTCCACACGACATTGCTTTTGCAAAGCAGGAATTAATTGGTTCATCAAATAA
Organism: Pseudanabaena sp. M085S1SP2A07QC; assembly: GCA_020404895.1. GTDB lineage: Bacteria > Cyanobacteriota > Cyanobacteriia > Pseudanabaenales > Pseudanabaenaceae > Pseudanabaena. The sequence continues at coordinate 34,539 of JADBWK010000069.1, forward strand.
CTAGATGATTTGCGAGCCTGTACCAGTACATCAATATCGCGATCGCGATGTTGATCTTGAAATTTATTGGAGATTTCATTTGGCAAATAATAAATTAATGAATGCGGCGATCGCTGTCCCCAATATCCGAGAGTATTACGACTGACGGTAATAATTGGCACACTAGCAGGTAAATTAAATCCATATTCCGCACTATGAGCATGGTAAATCGCATTCAAACGTTTTAGTGTAGGGACTAGCTTAGCAACATCAAACCCCCAACTCATCACAAAAATCACATCATCCAAAGCTCGAAATGTATCGTCCCCTTTCAGTAAATCATCTAACCATAAATGCCCTTTCTCTCGTTGACGATAGGTGACTACTTCCGCAGGACAAACTTTTTTAACTAATTCCAAGGTTTTTAGCTCAGCCCATAATCCGCCGCAAGCAAATTTATTTGTAGTTCCTGGTAGCAAAAAGTATAGTCTTCTCATTTATCAAGTTCAAATATTAGGCTCAAATCCTTGTTAAACAAGTTTAGGTTAAAAGAGATAACCAGCAAAAAACTCCATTGGAGTTTTTTGCCTCTATGGATTGTGGCTACAGCTTTCAGTTATGCAGGCGGAGGCAAAGTTAGCGGGTTTGTTTCAGACTATGTAAAGGGTGATTTTGGGGTGTTTTTGAGTTTTGCCGTGATGAGTTTGGCGATCGCCATAGCCCAGTGGTTAGTGATCAGGCGACATATTCGCGGCTTGGGATGGTTATGGACGACTTTAGTAGGCGGTGCGGTGGGCGGATCACTCATTTCTTGGGCGAGTTTTCAATTAGCGGTTACCTATGGTGATGCGGTGGATTTATTAGCGATTTATGCTTGTTTACGGGGTTTTTCGACGGGGGTTATGCAATGGACATGGATGAAACAGCACTTTAAGCGATCGGGATGGTGGATTGTTGGTACTACAGTCAGTTGGTATGTAGGCGTAATGGTAGGCAGTTTATTGATCAGGCAGTTGGGATATTTTTTAACGCTGGTGGTCGGGGCAATTTACGGATTGCTGACAGGGATCACCTTGCTTTTATTTTTCTGGGATCGGTTTACTTCCTCTCAAGCGCCAAATAAATGAAGGTGGCGCTTTGCGCCGCCTTTATTTATTTGGCGCTTGAATTTCTATACCTCTCATTTTCTAGGCGCACTAAAGTTACACTAAGACATAAGTTCATATGATGATTAGGCATGGCACTTTTTACACTGCGATCGCTCCGCAAAGATTTTGGCATCAAGGAAATCCTCAAGGATGCAAGTTTTAGCCTCGATGAAGGCGATAAAGTCGGACTGATTGGCACAAATGGTTCGGGAAAATCCACATTACTTAAAATGATCGCGGGGCTAGAACATATTGATGGCGGTGAACTTTGGGTAAATTCCAGCGCCAAAATCATCTATTTACCACAACAGCCAGACCTGAATGAAGAAAATACGGTCTTAGAACAGGTATTTGCCGATAGTGGCGAACAGATGTCCTTAGTCAAGGAATATGAAGAAATTTCCGATAAGTTAACCCACGGACATGGCGATATGGATCGGTTGCTAGAGCAACTATCGCGAGTATCTGAACGCATGGATCAGACGGGGGCTTGGGATTTGGAGACTAATGCCAAAATTGTGTTAACTAAATTAGGAATTGACGATCTCGAAGCGAAAATCGGTAGTCTTTCGGGTGGATATCGCAAAAGAATTGCGATCGCCTCAGCATTGCTCTCTGCGCCTGATGTTTTATTAATGGATGAGCCGACCAACCATCTAGATGCGCTCTCGGTGGAATGGTTACAGAGCTATCTTAATCGCTATCGTGGTGCTTTATTGCTGATTACCCACGATCGCTATTTTCTAGATCGCGTCACCAATCGCATTATCGAAATTGATCGCGGCGACCTGTATTCCTATTCAGGCAATTATTCCTATTATTTAGAGAAAAAAGCGGAAGCAGAAGAGTCATCACTAAGTACGCAGCGTAAACATGCAGGACTATTACGGCGGGAATTGGAATGGTTGAAAAAAGGACCTAAGGCGCGGAGTACCAAGCAGAAGGCACGCATTGATCGCGCCCATGCTCTGCAAGCCACCGAGTTTAAACAAGCCAATGCTAAAGTTGATATCACCACCGCAGGGCGACGCATCGGCAAAAAAGTAGTAGAACTCGATCGCATTAGTAAATCCTTTGGCGATCGCACCCTAATTAAAGATTTTTCCTACAACTTCACTCCCGAAGATCGCATCGGCATTATTGGCTCCAATGGCGCTGGTAAATCCACACTGATGAATATGATCATCGGAAAATTGCAGCCTGATGCAGGCACTGTAGAAATTGGTACGACGATCCATTTCGGCTATTTCGATCAACATTCTGACGATCTGGCTGAACATGGTAATCAGCGTGTCATTGACTATCTCAAAGATGTCTCTGAACTAGTCAAGACCTCGGATGGGAGCATCATTACTGCTTCGCAAATGTTAGAGCGATTTCTCTTTCCTGGTAATACGCAATATGCGCCGATCAATAAACTTTCTGGTGGCGAAAAGCGGCGCTTATTCCTTCTCAAGGTCTTGATGGCAGCTCCGAACGTCTTGATCCTTGATGAACCAACTAACGACCTTGATGTGCAGACTCTCGCTGTATTAGAAGAATATCTCGAAGACTTTAATGGCTGCGTGATTGTAGTATCCCACGATCGCTACTTTCTTGATCGCACGGTTGAAATGGTGTTTTCCTTTGAGCCAGAAGGTGAAGTTCGCTTGTACCCTGGCAATTATTCTATCTATTTGGAATATAAAAAAGACGAAGCGGAGAAAGGCTCTAGTAACGCAAAAGAGCAAACTAATAAAGTTGTTAAAGAACAGAAATCGAGTAATGTTATCCCATCTGTGGCTGAAACTGCTAAACCGAAAACTGAGTCCAAAAAGCCTTCACAACTTTCTTACAAAGAGAAACGCGAGTATGAAGAACTAGAAGCTAAAATCCCCAAACTAGAGGAAGAAAAGACCCAAACCGAGAAAAAGCTCTATCACAATCCGCCTACTGGTCATACAGAATTGCAGAAACTGTCTGATCGCTTAGCAGAATTAACTGTAGCGATCGATAAATCTACTGAGCGTTGGCTAGAACTTGCTGAGCGTTTATAGTTTTTAAGTAGCTAGACATAATTAGTGACAGATCAAAACCCGTAAGGTTACGCCCCTATGGGGCGTAACCTTACTTTAGCTTATAAAAGTATCGTCACACTTTTATAAGTTAAAAAGCAAATCCTGTAACGGTTTTAAAAGCACAAAATGGCTACGCCATTTTGTGCTTTTGTATTACTACTCCCTTCCCAGTGAAAAATTAGACGTTGCGGCGCAAAGCGCCGCAACGTCTAATTCTTGGTTTTATATGGCTATTTCTTTGGTGGGAAGGGAGTATGCAATTTATACATTGCTTATATTTAAAATTACAGGACATCACTGAATACTCAGTATAAATACTGATTTTCCGTATTTATAAAGCATGTTACTAAGTGTATCCGCTATATTTGTTATATCTTTTGCAAAACGTAAGTAGATGGACATAATTAACTACAAACCCAAATCCGTAGGATTTGCCTCTGCGGGTGGAGTTTACAGTGCATTGCGATCAAACAAACCAAGCAAATTTTTGAAAGTATGGCTTTGCAACACTTTCAAAAATTTGCTTGGTTTGTTTGATCGGCAATTGCTGCAAGTAATTGATTCTGCACAGGTACTTATGAGTGCCTAAAAATAATTATTGAAGTGGCTACGCCATTTTAGCGATTCCTAAAGCTTTACGAGCGAACAAACAAATAGCTTCACCCAAAAAATAGCCTTGACTAATAATCACCCATCAACACAAATAGCACCTAATAGCTCAAGGTGGAATCTGGCTCATTTTGGGATAGAACTTAAAAATCCTCGCTATTGGTTTGAGGTAATCGGCATCGCGATCGCCTATTTTGCATCCTCTTGGATAATCGCTAATACTATCCCTAGACTTTATGGTCCTTCTCCTGTCTGGCCAGGAGCGGGGTTTAATGTGGGGTTACTTTTAGCATTTGGGCGATCGCGATGGTTAGGCGTTTTTTTAGGCATCCTATTTTTTAACCTTCATCGAAACTGGTTAACTGTTTTAATTCCAGCATTAGGATCAAGCATTGGTTCCACCATTGGCACATTGATCACCGTTTCACTGATATTAAGATTTACGCGCACAACTTACCCCTTCCATCAAGTTCGCCATGTAGTTATGTTTTCTCTATGTTCCCTATTTAGTGGAACCATCTTCCAGACCATTACGGGCACTGGCATATATATTCTCACTAAACGATATGAGGGGAATTTCCTACAAGATTTTTTCTTGCCATGGTGGATTGGGGATTCGATAGGGGTGTTGATTTTTGCATCTATCGCCTTAACATGGCTGCGATCGCCTCGAGACAATACGATCAAATCTTGGCTGAATTTGGAAGTAGCTATTGCGATAAGTAGTTTAATCTTAGTTGCCTATTTCTCCTTTTATCAAAGCCAACCTATAGAATACTTACTATTACCACCATTGCTCTGGTCAGCTTTTCGTTTTGGGGCAAAGATAACTACCTTGCTAATCATGCTTGTTAGCATGACAGCCTCTGTAGCAACAGCATATAAGTTTGGCGTTTTTTATAAAGCTATAGGTCAAGGAGATTCTCTGTTATTACTACAAATCTTTATGGGTGTAATCGCTTTGACGACAATGATCACTATTGCCATTGTAGAAGAAAACCGTAAAGCAAACTTATGCTTGCAAAGAGCTAATGCCGATTTAGAGCAAAGGGTGCTTGAGCGTACTAGTGCTCTGCGTCAAAGTGAAGCTAAGGCTCTAGAACTAGCGTCTAAAGCTGAATCTGCTAATCAAGCTAAAAGTGCTTTCATTGCCAATATGAGCCATGAACTGCGATCGCCACTAAATGCAGTACTTGGCTTTTCGCAAATGATGATGAGAGCGAAGAATTTAACAGCAGAACATTATGAAAGCGTCAGTATTATTAATCAAAGCGGCGATTACCTGTTAACACTTATTAACAACATTCTTGACCTATCAAAAATTGAAGCAGGTAAAACAACTCTAAATATACAAACTTTTGATCTAGAGCATTTGTTAGATGATATCGAAGATATGTTCCAACTAAGTGCATTCAATGCTGGAATTAGCCTAGTTTTTGAGCGTGATGTCAGTGTTCCCAAATATATCTGTACTGATCAAGTCAAGTTGCGCCAAGTCCTGATCAATTTGATTGGCAATGGGATCAAATTTACTAAGAATGGCTCGGTTTCCGTTGTTGTTACCAATGCTGGTCAGTCTAAAAATATATCGGTTGAAACTTTAGCGGAAACTTTAGAATCTTCATCAGATGATAAATGCATTCTCAATTTCAGCATTCGCGATACAGGACAGGGTATTGCCGATGAAGAATTGTCCGAATTATTTATATCCTTTTCTCAAGCTCAAGCAGGACGTGAAAAGCAAGAAGGCACAGGCTTAGGCTTAGCAATTAGCCGCAGGTTTGTGCAGTTGATGGGTGGTGAGATCTCAGTCACTAGTGAACTTGGCAAAGGTTCTACTTTCCAGTTTCAGATTCACGCGCAACTTGGTAAAGAGATTGTTAGTAATCCTAACGAAAAAAGACGAGCATTAGCCCTTGCTCCTGAGCAACCCAATTACAAAATCTTAGTTGTGGATGATAAACCCGTTAATTGTCAATTGTTAGTAAAGCTACTAAGACCGATGGGCTTTGAAGTCCAAGAAGCTAACAATGGACAAGAGGCGATCGCCATCTGGGATCAGTGGGAGCCACACTTAATCTGGATGGATATGCGAATGCCAGTCATGGACGGCTATGAAGCGACAAAATACATCAAGTCCACTATTAAAGGCAATGCTACTGCTGTGATCGCTTTAACAGCCAGTGCATTAGAAGAAGAAAAAGCGATTGTGCTCTCAGTAGGTTGCGACGACTTCATCCGTAAGCCATTTAAAGAACACATAATTTTTGATACTCTTGCCAAATATTTGGGAGTGAAGTACACTTACGAGAATATTCAGTATAATGAACAAAAAACTCATTTTTCCTCAGAAACACTCCTAGCTCCTGAAAATTTAAAGGTCATGCCAGATAGCTGGATTATGCAATTATATAGATCATGCCTTGAAGCTGATAAAAATATTGTTATAAACTTAATTGGGCAAATTCCAGAAAACGAAACTTTCTTAGTGCGATCGCTAACTAAGCTAGTACATAATTTCCAATTTGATAAATTAATTGATTTAACTGAACCTTTACTTTCAAAGTATATTGAATAACGCTTTGCGTTCTGATTAAATCTGCAAAATTAATTCATGAACTATAACCATTCGCTAGAAATAATGGGCAATATCCTTTTAGTAGATGATCTGCCAGAAAATTTACAACTATTAAGTGACTTACTAGTTACGCTTGGATATAGTGTCCGAAGTGTAACTAGTGGACGGATGGCTCTTAAAACTGCGAAGGTAAAACAGCCAGATCTGATTCTTTTAGATATCAAGATGCCAGAGATGGATGGATATCAAGTCTGCCAAGCTCTCAAAGATGATCTAGACTTACGAGATATCCCTGTAATTTTTATTAGCTCTTTAGATGATGTCTTTGATAAAGTAAAAGCTTTTTGGTCTGGAGGGGTTGATTATATTTGCAAACCTTTCCAAAGCGAGGAGGTATTAGTTCGTGTCGAAAATCAATTGACAATTCAGCGCCAGAAACGTTTATTGCAAGACGAAATCGCTAGGCATAAAGAAACTGAAGAAATGTTGTATCAGTCTAGAGCTTTAGTCACTAGCGTTTTAAATAGTGTGTCTGATGGTATTGCGGCTATGCAGGCAGTTCGCGATCCAATTACTGGAAACATCATGGATTTTCGTTGCTTAATCTTAAATCTGATGATATCAAGAATATTTAATCGCTGCCGAGAGGATTTAATTGGTAAATTAGTGCTAAGGAGATTTCTTGAAAAATTTAACCGCCAAATGTTTGACCAATTAATTAATGTTGTAGAGACTGGGGTGACTCTAGATGAAGAGATCTACTATTCTTCAGAACCTGTTGGTTGGTATCATGTCATAGCTATCAAGTTAGGTGATGGCTTTACAATCACGATTAGAGATATTTCTGCTAAGAAACAACGCACCTAAAAAATGGGCTGTGCGAAGCACAGCCCATTTTTTAGGTGCTAAACAAAAGAGATCGTATTTGTTTAGCTATGAGATCAGGATGATCGGCTTTCATTAAGGCGCGAACTACCGCAACACGTTTAGCACCCGCTGCGATCGCAGCTTCTAAATTATGTTCATCAAGTCCACCGATCGCGAACCAAGGAATGTTGATATTCTTAGCAGCATAGTTGACATACTCATGACCAGACGCAGCCTTATTAGGCTTAGTTGGTGTCGCATGGACTGGGCCAACGCCAACATAATCTACTTGATTATTCAGAGCAATTTCTAGTTCTTGGGGATTCGTGGTTGACTGCCCAATAATGTATTGCGATGCATTGCCACCATGCGCATTTAAAATTTGGCGCACTACAGCAACGGGCAGATCTGTCTGACCCACATGGATACCATCAGCTCCCACCGCGATCGCAATATCAACGCGATCATTAACTAGAAATAAAGCATCATATTTATGACAAATTTCACAAAGTTGTTGGGCGATCGCATAGCGAGTTCCATCCTCACCATCCTTTTGACGATACTGCACAATCTGCACACCGCCTTGCAAAGCCGACTTCACAACTGAGACAATATTCTCTACAGGCATCGTCACCAGATATAAACTTGCAGCTTGTAATTTTTGGCGACGGATTTCACCAATATTAGTAACTTCATGTGTCAGTAATTGACTCTCAAGGGTATAGACCTGATAGCGCATTTGTTTCATCGCTTCTCCCATAGTGAGATCAACGACTTTGCTATATTCTTCTAAAACTCTGAGCGCTTCTTGCAAACGTCCCATATTCGCTCTGAGGACAGCTTGGACATCGGCACGAACAGATTCATTTGCATGGCTCAACCCTGTGGCAGGATCGTCGGGAGTATTACGGGCGCGACGAAATTCTTCTTTGTGCCATTGAGCGAGTTCTTGGCGCATGTGTTTGCAGCGATCGCACAAGTTCACTTCTTCCAAACCAAACCGACACCATTCTTCGATGGTTCGTAAAGCTTCACGGGCGCGATCAAGGTTGGCATCGAGGATGCGGTAAATGATTTGTTGAGACATATAAGCAAAGGGTGATACGCAAAAGTAGAGGCAATTCATGAATTGCCTCTACTTTTGCATTTGGTTAAAATTCAAAGTCAAATGTAGGCTCGGCGCGTAACTTACCTAAGCCTAATTCTTTATCGTCGATGAGCTTGATTTCGTAGTAGCCCAAAATATGGTGCGGAGCAGGATTACCACGCGACGCACCAGTAATGCCCATTGCAATAATTACGCAGATATTACCTTTGATGTTTTTGGCACGTTGTTTCCACCGTTTGTGGTGTTCACCATTGAGAGTGGATTTGTCAAATTCACCGAATAGATGTAAGTCATCATTTCCCATCACCATTAAGCCAAGATGACAAATATTACCAAAGATATCTTCGGCGGGATTGAAACATAAAGACTGGATACCATCAAAACTATTGATTTGTTCGATTAATTCCAGTGCTTTGGGGCGTGAAGTCTGGATCATCAGCCCTGCGAGCCCTTCACCTTTTTTGTTAGGCGCGATCGCAGTGATTGAGTCAGAAAACTGATGATGGATATCAGCATTCCGCAAAAAATCCACTTGCTCCCAAGGGATCGTCATCATATGGATAAGAGCATTATCTGGCCAGAGATCTTCATTGATTAGTGGCGAATCATCATCATCTTCGTCATCCTCTTCAACTAACTGATGTAACTCATTAGCTAGATCTGGCATGGTTTTAACAACAACCTTAATTGCCTCTTCAACATCGCTATCGAGGCTTGGCGCATAAACTGTGTAAGTGCCAGAGAGCTTATTAAAATTGGAATTCAAGCGCTTACGGTACTGTTCCCAAAAGTTATTGAGCGACTCTAGAGCAACTGTTAATGCGATCGCCTCCTCATCATAGAGATAGGGTCTACCGCCTTCTAAGGGATGCAAAGCACCATAGATCGGTTTCATCGGTATAGTTGCCGCAGGCAAAGCCCTAACTTTGCCTCGGAATGGAAATGGAGGAAAGTCATCTTCCATTTCCAATTCAGGCGTTTCAAAAAGATTAAACAGACAGTCTTGATGTAAAAAAGTCTCTTCGATCTCATCTTCAGAGTTGCCTGCAACAATACGCTGTCGAAATTTTACCAACGACTCTTCAGATCGATAAAAAATGACACCCTGTTCTAACCCCATCTTGCCCATGACGATCGCATAAAGAGTGTCGATATCCCAATGATCAAGCTGGATTGAAATTACTTGGTGATCCCAAAGTATATTCCAAGGTGCATTTTGCCATAGCTGCTCAGACTGTTTATGTAAAGCCGCAGCAAACCTCTCAGGCACAACTGGCGGATTTGCCGTAAAGCTTTCCAAAATATGCGAGAAGATCTCATCAATCAATGGCAAGCGCTCGAAATATTCAACAGATATTCCTAAATCCTGAAGCACACCGCGCAAATAAAACTGAAGCTCGCGATCGCATACTAAAATCTTCTGGGGCAAGGACGGCTGGGCAGGACTTTGGGGATGTTCGATTGCTTGCAACAAAGCACGAACAAAGGCTTCTTGCCCCACAGCCGATTCAACTACGTCCATAGAACGCACCATTCCCATTGAACCATCTACCCACAAAATGCAATGGGGTTTAGACTCTTCATCATGACCATGAAGAGGGATAATATTAGAAGAGTCTTGCGGCTGGCGGATCTTAGCGGGTAAAGCCCGACGATCACCTTCCCAAACCGCAGATGACTGCTTGAGTTTTTTAAGGCGACGAAGAGTAGATCTGTTTAGCGTAGTCATCGAAAATTTTCTCTAGATTTGCCACTCCTCAGGAAATTTATCAGAGTGCATTGATCGATTTAACTACGATATGGTTAGAAATTTCTAGGTTTGGTCAGAAATTATATCAATCTCTAGTTAGAACTTAGCCTAAAGAGATTTAATCCTCTCGATTTTCTAGGTTTTAGCGATACAATAAAATCAATAAATTTTTTAAAAGCATTGCTTCGCAACACTTTTAAAAAATCTATCGTATCCCTTTTGCTTGCAAAAGGTTGTAAAAAATAACTCTAACTATATTTCTGCATTTTTATGGACGAGCTAAAACCGATTCTCAATGAGTTCTTAGGGCAACCCGTTGCATTTTTTGGTGGACTCGTTTCGGGCTTTCTCAAGCTCGATCTCCAACAAGATCCTTTAAAGGGTTGGCTAGAAAAGCAAGGAGCAACGCCGACCACGGTCGCTTCTAGTAGCAATAATGGCAAAAATGACGGCCCACAATCTATTTCGATTGACTAAATAAAATCTTAATTAAGTAGCTAGGCATAATTAATTACAAAGCAAAACCCGTAAAGTTTCGCCCCGCAGAGGTGAAACTTTACGGGTTTTAGTGATTTATTTTGTACAAGTACTTAATCAAGAAAATAGAGGAGGTGCAAAGCACTTCCTCTATTTTCTTGATTGCCACAATATTAGACAATAGGAATAGCCCAAGCGCTACCCCTATTGTTTATGAAATACAGCTTATGTGGTTTCCCTATCTCTTGCTTGCGATCGCCTATCTTTTAGGATCATTCCCTACAGGTTATTTAGTGGGACGTATTGTGGGTATTGATATTCGCGAGCTTGGTTCAGGCTCGACAGGAGCAACGAATGTATGGCGCAATGTCGGCAAGTTTGCAGGAATTAGTGTATTTGTGACTGATTTTGCTAAGGGCGCGATCGCAATTTACATGATGCAATCAGCGAATTACTTACAAGTTCTCTTGGCTTCAACTTTTAGATATTCTCAACCGCCAATTACCGATAATTTATCGCTGTTCGTAATTGGGTCAGGGATGCTTGCCCTAATTGGTCACAGCCGACCAGTTTGGTTGGGGTTTAAGGGCGGTAAGTCAGTGGCGACAGGGGTAGGTATTTTGTTTATGTTGAATTGGATTGTTGCGATCGCGGCTTTTAGCGTTTGGCTAGCGACAATGGCAATTTGGCGAATAGTGTCGATTAGCTCGATTGCGGCAGCCGCTGCTGCCCCAGTTTTGATGTGGACATTGCAAGGGAATATTGTTTATTCAAGCTTTGTAACTGTCGGCTGCATTTTTGTAATCTGGTTACATCGCTCTAATATCGAGCGTATTCTCAACGGCACGGAGTTCAGCTTTAAGTCTGACTCAAATGCATAAACCAAAGTGTCGGCGCTTTGCGCCGACACTTTTCCATTGGGGGTTATGTCCTAAGCAAAACTTACATTAACTATAGTAAAAAAACTAAAACAGGCAAATGGTACTTAGTTTAACGGGGCAAATCTGTTTGGACTTAATCACTTTTCTCAAACTGCTATTCATTGACTCAAGTGCCTTAGTGGTATAAATCGCTCTACGAATCTCAGATGGGAAAGCAAAGAAGGGGATAATGTTCGCCCAATGACTGCGCCAAGACTTGCTAATTGATGGATATTGCTTGTCCCATTTCTCCGCAAGGAGTTCAAGGTTAAACTCTGCCTCCGATTCCGATTCCGTTGCCGCCGTATAAATCGCCTTGAGGTCAGCACAAATTCTTTTAATAACTGATGTTACGTGGAAGTTTCTAAGACCCTCACCCCTAGCCCCTCTCCCAAAGGGAGAGGGGGACAAGAGTTTTTTGGATTTTGCTCCCCCTCTCCTCTCTGGGAGAGGGGACTGGGGGGTGAGGGCAATCTTCATTCCACGTAACATCAGTTAATAATTACTAGCTGTTTTGCGGTGATGAATGGCTGTTAATCCATTAGATTGCAATAGCTTGCCATTCTCCACGATCGCATAGATAAGCCAATGATCACCACATTCCATTCGCTGCATCACTCTGCATTCTAAAAAGGCTAATCCATCAGGCAAAATTAGACCTCCTTCAGTCGGTTCCACCTGTACATCCGTAAATCGATCTTCACCAGGTGCAAATTTTTTCATGAAATGTTTGCGGAGTTGTTTACCCTGTTCAAGAATATTCAAAACAAAGCGATCGCCTTCAAACAAGTAAGTCTCGATAGCACGATCTTTGGCAACTGCGATTGTTAGACCTGGAGGATTAAATGATGCTTGTGACACCCAAGAGGCAAGCATTGCTGTCGAGATTTCGCCGCGTTTAACTGTGAGCACACATAGAGAGCCAACAATCCGACCTACGGCTTGCTCCACGGTACTCCCTGGATTAAGGGTTGTACGAACCTTTTTGGATTTCTTCAGCGCTTGGGCAAAATCAGTTCCCGTCTCTTCACAAATTTGTAAAGTTGCCTCAGTAGGCGTGAACTTAATCCGAATCGGCTCAAAGGCTAGAGTATAGCCAGCATCCTTCAGCTTTCCAGAAATAATATCCACAGCTTCACCGCTCCATCCATAGGAGCCAAATACACCTGCTTGATAGCTCTTGGTCGCTGTAGATAAAACTATACCTAGAGCTGTTTGCACCTGTGTTGGCAAATGTCCACCTAAAGTTGGCGAACCAATCAAGAAACCAGAGGATTTCTCGATCGCAATTTTGATCTCTTCTGGTTCGGCGGTTTCACAATTAATTAACTCGACAGCAACACTTGCCTTAGTGATGCCTCGTGCCAAAGCATTAGCGATCGTGGTCGTATTGCCATATGCCGAAGCAAACAGCAACGCTACGGAGATATTTTGTTGCTTTTGAGCTTCACTCCATTGGCGGTAGAGATTGACCAGTTCATGCAAACCATGCTTCAACATTGGTCCATGTCCAGGGGCATAAAACACCGCAGGCATAACGGTTAACTTTTCTAAAGCTGCTTCAACTTGGCGGACTTGGTTTGCCATCGTGCTATCGAAATAATAACGGCGATCGCCTAATAGATGACTCCAACCCTCGTCAAAGACTTGATCGCCACAGATATGCGATCCAAAAAATTTATCGGTATATAAAACCTGAGTTTTTGTGTCATATGTGCAAAGCTCGTCAGGATAGCGCGGTGTAGAAGTAGGAATAAATTTGAGAATGTGACCTTTACCTAGATCAAGGGTTTCTTCACCCCGTACAACTTGAATTTTGACTTTTTCGCCTAGGCTTTGGCGGAGCGCGATCGCCCCTGGATTAGTACAAATAAAGGTGATGCGACTATTAATTTCGAGCAAAGCCTTGAGTGTCTCAATGCGGTTCTGGTTGACGTGACCAAGAATCACATAGCTGATATCGCCAATGTTAATGCGCTCACGCAATTCTTTTAGATAAATCGCGGTGAAAGTCTCTCCAGGTGGATCGATCAGCGCTAACAATTTGCCTTGAATTAAGAAAGAGTTTGCTGTTGTCCCTTTTTCGAGAGCATATTCAATTTCAAACCGCAGGCGATTCCAACTACGAGATCGCAGAGCAAAGGTTTCGTCAGCAATATAAATTGCTTGGACATCGCGGGGCTTGGTATTAGTCACGATCTCATTCTCCCAAATTCTAGACTGCTGTTTCTAGTTTACTGACTGTTGGGAGCTAGCAATCATTGCCATATCCGATTACTTAAATAAAACTTATTGATACTTATGAACCAGTTAGGGATGAGCCGATACCTTGGAAGAAGACCCATGACAGAAAGAAATTACTGATAAAGATAGCGAGTAAGGCGGTAACAACTGCGGTGGTAGTTGACTCGCCCACACCCTTTGCACCACCAGTGGTGGTCAATCCCCAAGTTGTCCCGATCACGGCAATTAAAACCCCGAAAATACTAGATTTAATTAGCGCTGCGATTAAATCCCAAGACTTGAGTAAATTTTGCACAGAATTGAGAAACATGTTGTAGGGAATAGCGTACATGGCTTGAGATAGAAACAAGCCACCAGCCATACCTGTTAAAAATCCCAAAATCGTGAGGATAGGCAACATTAATAAACAGGCGATCGCACGAGGGGTTGCGAGATAATCCACAGGATTTGTTCTTAACATATAGAGCGCATCAATTTGCTCAGTTACTTGCATTGTGCCAATTTCCGCTGCAAATGCTGAACCTATGCGCCCCGCAATAATTACTGCCGTCAGAACTGGAATTAGCTCACGGGCTAAGGCGATCGCCAAGATCCCCCCGATCGCCTGTTGTGCGCCGAAGTTAATAAATTCTCGTGCTACTTGGATTGTAAATACAGCCCCCACAAAGGAAGCTGTAATCAAAGTAATCAGCAGAGACTCGGTTCCAACAATTGACATTTGCTCGATTGTGTTACGCCAATGGAAGCGGCGATAGATCAAAACGTGGGTGATGATTTGTCCAATCAGTAAACAACTTTGCCCCAGCTTAATTAGCCAACTGCCAAAATTTCCCATGTTTTCAATTTCCTATATCACCACTGACAAGCGGCAAACATTTTTTGTTGTTTTTATCGTAGCCTTCATCGCAAATATCGGCAAAGAAAAAAGCGGCGTTATACCAAATTAAGAAATGGCTACGCCATTTCTTAATTTGAAAACCATTACCGGGTCTGGTTTTTGATTCACAAAAGTGTAGTCACACTTTCGCGAATTGGTATTATTTATCTAGGGAAAAGATGGAGAGTCCAATTGCAGGGCTGTCTTAGTTCGCCAAACCGACCACTTACCCAATACCACAGAGTCAGACGAGTAGGAAAAAATCCAATTACTAAAAAGGAGTCTTTAGGTGTTACCTCGCCATATTTAAGCCCATCGGTGGGCGTAACCTCCCAAGGGGTGTCGGTGTCTTTGACCAATAGCTGAGAACGATGGTAGATCTCTTTATATTGCAAAGGTAAAGCAAAGATGGAGTAAACATGATGCTCACCAAGCCAAGGCTCGACAACAACTTTGATGGGATGAAACTTCAAACTCTTGGATTTACTTAAGTTATCTGACATGGTTGGACATAGAGCTGGGTTTGCCCAAAAAGAATTTGTTTGGGATGGGTCTTGTATAGACCAAGCAATTATTGTGACAATACTTCCTATTGTTAAAGCTACAAAAGCAATGAAGAGGAATTTCTTTTGAACAGCAGATTTTTTCATTAACAAGGTTCAAGGCGAGTTAATAATAAGGCGATCGCATCAATATATTGCTGTAACTCCCTTGATGGAAGATTACTATTATTAATGATGATACTAAAAATGACTTCCCGATGATTTTGAGGATTAGCATATCCTGATAGTGCGATCTCACCCGTCAATGTTCCTGTCTTGGCTTGAATTAACCCTTGTGCCGAGGTGTTTTTGAATCGATTGGTCAATGTGCCATCGACATTGGAGACTGCCAAAGATTTACGAAAATTCTGATCGCTAGCCACACTTTGCAAAAGTTGAACGATCGCTCTAGGAGTTGTTAAATTGCGACGTGATAGCCCAGAACCGTCGGCTAGAAACGTATATGGAGGGGTATTGATAGATTGCAAATACTTATTAATCGTGATTATGCCACCCAGTAGATTGTCTTCGGGATTATTTTCATCAAGACGATCTCCTAAAGCTCTTAATAGTAATTCTGCGTAGAGATTATTGCTGTCCTTGTTGGTGGTAATAATTAATTGCGAGAGCGGCAGTGAATAAGCGATCGCTAAATTTTGGGTGGGTGGAAACCTTTTGGAGGTATTACTAGAAATATTTTGAGAAACCGTAATGCCCTGAGTCGCTAATTCCTGACGCAACAAATCTAAAAAATTAGCTTCTGGATCGGGAATAGCCACGCCACCTAGTTCTGGTTCTGACTTTTCAGGTATTACACCAGAGATGATCAGGACTTTTTGACCATAGGGGCGAACAACTTTTAAGCTGTACTTTGAATCTGTAGTACCTGTAATTGCTTGATTCTCTACCCGCCAACCCTTTGCCAATTCGGGAGTATCCCATGTAAAAATTGCAGGTTTGCCTTTTGTATCGGGACTAACAGTCCAGTTGATAGCATTTTCATTAATCGTGAAGGGAGATGCGATTGCCGCATAATATTCCTGTAAGTCTGACCATTCCCAACTATTTGCAACTTCGGCACCTTTACGAGATGTCAAAGTCCAAATTCCTCCATTGATCCGCTTTACACCTTTATTTTTAAGTTGTGTTACAAGCGATTTCAAACCATTTGCCGAGCGAAAACTAGGATCTCCTGAGCCAACAAGCCATAATCCATTTTCTAATTCTCCTTTAGTATTGGGCAAATTATGAGACATCAAACGGGTAGAAAAACGATAGTCCGCTCCTAATGTTTTTAGAGCGATCGCAGTTATAAATAATTTGGCATTGGATGACGGAATAAAGTAGCGATCGCCATCAAGATTGGCTAATACTTGCGGATTAGCATCATTAGTTTGCACAAATACACCCACTCGGGATGGTAGCAATTTAGGAGACTGGGAGACTTTTTCTACCTCTTTTTGTAACTGTGCGGGACAGACATGATCGCTATTTGCATGAGCAGGAAAAGCCGCAATTAAAGAAATCACAACTACAGCGATTTTAGTAAATATTGTGGTTCTCAATGGACAAACTGACTAGATTAAGATAGGCAACAGGTTAGCATAAAAACAAGAAAAAACTTTGCAAGGTAATTCTCATAAAATATTCAGGATAATCTGTTAATCTAAAATCCAAAGATAAATTCTATATTCACGATTGCCAACTTTAATTGTTTCAGTTTGATTAGGAGGTAAATCTCCTAAATCATATTCATTGGAAATAATTCTTGTTCCTGATTTTAATTTAGGTAAAATTTCGGAGCGTACACGGAGGTTTGCTTGTGGTAGAAGGTATAGCGTAATTACGGTTGCATCACGCAAATCTGTTTTAAAAAAGTCTTGTTTAATGAATTGAATGCGATCGCTAATTTCTGGTGTTTTAGCGATCGCCAATTTTGACTCTCGATCAGATTCCCTAATTAATTCAGGATCGATCTCAATGCCGATAGCTCTTGCGCCAAACTTTTGGGCAGCCGCAATCACGATTCGACCATCGCCACTACCTAGATCATAAACAACGTCATTCTTATTTACCTTTGCCATTTCAAGCATTCTCAGCACTACTTCTGGGGGCGTTTGTAAATATGGAGCGTCGGGAATCCTCTCTGGCTCTATGTTTTTCGGCGCTATGGGGGGAAGTGACGTGAGGGGTTTACTCTCTAATTGATTACTTGGCGAGGGAGATTTGTTAATAGAAAGAGAATTGCAAGCCAACAGAGTTAATGGTGTGATCAAAGCAATCAAAGTAAACTTAAATAACCTAAATAAAATTGCCATATTTAGATTTGACCAAATCCTAGCTTTTGTAAAACTGCCTCCTGTGCCTCTGGCTGCTGGCTATAGGCAAAGCCCCAAGGCATTTGAATTGGCAATAAAGGCAACAAGCGATCCAATGCGTATGGGCTTCCATAGAGAACTACAGCCTGCAATTTATGCTCTAACACTAATTCGACAACTAAATTTTTAATCTTTTCATGCAGATTGGTGTTGCCTCGGAATGGATTGCCTCGACTAAAGATTTGGATAAAGATTTGCGAGAATTGGGCAAATTCTAGAGTGGATAAGGTCAAACCATCTGCCACAATGCGTTGATAGCCAATGTTTTGAAGCAATAATACCGCAGGCGATCGCGCATTGAGAAACTCTTCACAGGTCAGTGGATCGTCAACAATAATCAAATTTAAATAATTTGCTTCTAGATCGTTAACATTGTCAGGTTGTAGTTTTGAAAGCGCAGAATAAAAGTTAATGGACTTTGTGGCGATCGACTTCGCAATTCCCAGATTCAGAGGATTACCTAATTTTTTTAGATTAGGAGGGATACCGCAAACTTTCTGTTTTGCCTTCCAAATTCTTTGGACTGAATCTCGGATTTGATTTCGATCTATTTCTTTGGATTCCACTGCTGCGCAAACTGCATGAATTGCAGCGATTGGATCGATGGGCATCAATAAAATATCCACACCAGCTTTTACAGCCTGCACAGCGATCGCTTCAGGGCTGCCCAAATTAGCAATGCCTGACATGATCAGCGCATCAGTGGTAATAATCCCATCAAAGCCTAATTCGGTTCGCAAAATGCCTGTGAGAATATGATGCGACAAGGTAGCGATATTTTTGCGATCTAATGCTGGCACTAAAATATGTGCACTCATAATCGCATCAACGCCCGCCGAAATTGCATTGACAAAAGGCGGAAACTCAACATTCTCAAATCTTTGGCGATCGTGAAGTAGGGTTGGTGTTTGTAAATGCGAATCCACCGAAGTATCCCCATGTCCTGGGAAATGTTTTGCGGTGGTCATGACAGGATACTGCTTTGCACCAGCAATAAATCCCCTCGTTGCTCCCATCACCTCACCAGCGGTAACCCCAAAAGCCCGCACATTAATTACAGGATTTTCGGGATTATTATTGACATCAACAATCGGCGCAAGTAACCAATTGATCCCGATCGCTAAAGCTTCCTCCGCCGTGATTTTACCCATCGCCTCGGCATATTTCATGGAAACCGTTTGTAATGCCATCGGTGGCGGAAACCATGTTGCACCACTAAAGCGTTGTCCGACCCCTTCCTCAATATCTGCGGCTATTAACAAAGGGACTTTTGCCCATGATTGCATTTGCTGCGTTTTCAGGGCAACTTCTGGCGCACTACCACCAAGCAAAATTACACCGCCAACCCCATATTCACTAATTAAAGTTTGCAATTTTGCACTGGTTAATTCCCACTGCGGATACTCGATTTGGTGATCATAAAGCATTCCGCAAGCTCGAACCACCACCATTTGAGAAACTTGCTCAATGAGGCTAAGGCTATCAATATCAGGCAAGTTGATTGGCAACATAATTAACTACAAACTATCATGGGTAGTAATGTGTGGCGCGAAGCGCCGCACATTACTAAAAATCTAGTGCAAAATCTTTGCGAGTCATTGGCTGTGGGACTTCTAACCCCTCACCGCCGATAAGTTTTAACGGTTTACCTTCAACGGACAAAAAGACTTTTGCATCGGGTTCTAAAGTCGTTGCTGTGTATAAAACTTGAATAATTCGACCCTGCATGGATGCCGAGCCACCGCCGCTAGTAAAAGCTTTAGATAAATTAATCCGAATTTCCTTGTTTTTTGTCGTTGCGCTTAATACTTTCGTATTTGTAGGAATGGCGCTGTACAGTTCAGATTCAGGAGGATTTTCAGTAATTAGCATGTTGATTACTGACGCGATCGCTTCATCATTGCTTTGGGCTTTAATGGCGATCGGTACAGCGATCAGTTTATTTTTACTAGACTCGATCCAATAAACAGCCAACTGTCCATCCACGGCTCTGGTAGCAGGTGGTGGTGATTGGGTTACTTGGTTGATACTCGCTGGTGCTGATGATTGGGGATTAGGCTGATTATTAAAAGTGCCATGCACAAGCACCGCCGCACCAGAACCGCCGACAACCGCCGCCACCACTAGCCCAAACCAAGTACTTTTATTTAAAACTGGAATTTTCATAATTTCGCTCCTCATCGTTGATTAAGTTTGCATAATACTCTTGACGCAAACAAACGCGATTAGCTCCATAATCTATTTTATAGCAGCTTAAAGTCCAAAAAGATGTCAGTCAGAAGTCCTAATTTCTAACCCAAATTTGTAAGGTTTTGTCCCATTGGGGCGAAACCTTACAAATTTAGGTAATTTATTTTATGAAATTACTTTAGGACATTTCTCGTAAAGAATCTCTCATCATTTTGATAAAAGTTGGAATTACCCCCTTTAATTCCAACTTATGCAAGGGGAGGGATAGGGTGGGGTAAATTTTAAATGAGAAATCACCTTAGAAATGAAAATTAATTAACTTGTGCAATTAAAACCAAAATTTGTTGGGGCGGGCAAAGTCCGCCCCAACAAATTTTGGTTTTAATTAATTTTCATTCCTTACATCTAAGTTTTGAGCGATTTCGCGGAAAAAAGTTGGCGATAGATTAAGCTAGATTTAAGAGGTATTATGTTATTTAACCCAAGTTGCTACCTATTCATCAAAAACTAAAATCAAAATAAAAAATGCTGGATTTTTATACAAAAAAAGCGTTGTTTAGCACTTAGATAGGCTGTTTTTAACTTGTTTTGAGAC
>JADBWK010000007.1 GCA_020404895.1 Pseudanabaena sp. M085S1SP2A07QC
AAATCTATTCATGCTATTACTGCAAAAGGTTTTGAGCTTAAAGTCATGCTCTTTGTCCTTGCTTTTAGCGTTAATCTATGGGTAGCAACTTAGGTTATTTAGTAATGTTGGAGCAACATTTTGGACAACCGCAATTAATGTTGTATTGAGTTTGCATTATACCCGTGGAAAGCTTTGCATAGATACCGATACCAGAAATACCATTGTTGTTATAGTTCATCAAACTATAGTTGCCGCTTGCACCTTTGAGTTCAATTTTATCTCCTGAGTTAAAGTCCGTAATTTTGGCAAATCCTTCAACAGAATCTGATAGACGCTTATAGATAATCATCACCAGTACCACCATCCAGTATATCGTGACCACCTTCACCAA
This sequence comes from Pseudanabaena sp. M085S1SP2A07QC, assembly GCA_020404895.1. Taxonomy (GTDB): domain Bacteria; phylum Cyanobacteriota; class Cyanobacteriia; order Pseudanabaenales; family Pseudanabaenaceae; genus Pseudanabaena. Next base: position 374 of record JADBWK010000007.1, read on the forward strand.
AGACGTAGTCATTACTTGCGCCACCATATATAGCCTTAGCCACTTTTATCAAAACAAATCAAAACCCAAATAGTGAGAGGCGGCGCGAAGCGCCGCCTCTCACTATTTGGGTTTTATGTCCTAATAAGAATGGCGACAGCTATAGCAATGTAAGCTTTGCTCAGGACATAAAACCCAAAAGATGGCAGAGCAAAGCTCTGCCATCTTTTGAGTTTTGAATTGTCCTATCTATCTCTTACGTTGCTATATAGTAAGTCTTTTGCAGAGCCAAGAACAGATTCATCTTCATTGCCACCGTAGATAATGTCATTACCATCTTCACCGTAGATTCTATCGACTTTGCCAAAAGCTGGAGATAAACCCGTTGAGGAATTCCGTCTATCACCCAAAATGTTATTTAATTAAACTAGCTTCTACGACTGCGAGTTGTTGGTCGTGAAGATAAATCAAACTCTAAAGCAGCAGCCATTCCCCAGAGAATAAATGCAAGAATCCAGAAAAATTCGGCAGGCTCACCACTTTGATATTGCTTGCCTTCACAAACTTTGCTGATACCAGTATTAATGCTGTAGTTAAACCATAAATCACCAAAAAACATGGCAATACCAGCACTGCCAAGTAATCGCCAAGATTGAGCTGCCTTACCACCCCAAAAAGCTAGTAATAGAATGGTCGCGACAATTAGTAACCAAATATCACCAAGGGCATAAATAATATTCAAGATTTTTTCAGTATCTAGAGAAACCTCTCCACTTACGCCAAAAGTAACATAAGCCGCCACGACTACCCCAATAAATCCAACAGCACCCACGATCGCCCATTGCTTAGGATATAGATTTAGTCGTCGTCCAATCACAGACATTGCCATTCCCCATGACAAAAATACGTAGGTTGACATGAAAAAAATATCGGCTATCGATGGAAAGGTTTGAACTAGATTCTTCGCCCCTTTGGCTCCACCCGCAATCAATCCACTTTGATATTGAAAATCTAGATAACCAAAAATTAAATTGCCAATACCCCAAGATAAGATACCTATGCCCAAACCGAGCCAAACATTCCGACCGCTAATGATTTTGGAGCTACGCCAGTTACGTAGACACAGTAGCCCTGAACAGGCGATCGCTACAGTTTGAAAAATGTAGGTTCCGTATCGATACCAATTTGGTCTTACGAATAGGTCTTTTACTGGCTTGGCGCATTCTTCGGGCTTGATGACATGTGGACCATCGGTTGGGACATTAAAAAACAGGTAGAACATTAAAGCTAGGGCTGCCCATCCGATCGCTGCCCAAATAATAGATTGCGTGGAAATCCCTGACGGCGAGGGCGATTTAGCTCTACTCATGAATCTTGTACCTTAGCTACAACCATAAGAAATCAAAGTATTAAAAAACAGAAAATAACAAGTATTGTGCTACGAGTCATAACTTTAGAAGAAAACATCGAAAGAATCTAGTTAGATTACTTCCAGAGTTTACCTTTAGGAGTTTTTGTCAGCCAAGTAGTTACGGATGCTGATTCAGGTAATTCATTTAAGGCAGCGATCGCACTATCGACAAAACTATTATTTCCAAAATAGGAGGAGGCTAGTCGATGTATTTCACCTAAAAGAAGCTGCAATTTGCTTTCATCCCAGTTGGGTATTTGCACACTATTAAGTGGATTGATTGACAAAACCTCTTCCAGAGCCGAAATTGTTTCGCTTTGAGCAAATTTTCCTTGTTGCATAAACTTCAGTAAATCTTGCTTAAAAGAACCTGCTTGTCTAACACCAAGGAAATCTTCAACATCAATATACACAGCTTGTAATATCAGTAAACATCCCTGAACAAGATGTGTACCTGCGGAGGAACTCTGAGTAGGTGATGTATGGAGTTGGTCTAGTTTGACTCGACCCCACACGCTAAAACGCTGAGGCTCTTCTAATAATACGCAAGCTTTGCCTTTGTTATCAGTTAAGTCACGCCAAAGCGCTAAAGCCTCATCTCGATTATCGCCAAACATGTTGAGCAACCGAAATGTTTGCCCCTGATATTGCAAAATCGGTATTTGTTGATCTTTGTTTTGTGGATTTTGGACGTTGACGATCTCAACGTCTTGGCGCTTCAGGATGAACATGTATCTACTGTTGACTTAACTGATGTTACCAGTAGCAACAAATCGTGGCTACCTAATGCCAAGGTTAATGATAATCCCAAAATCACATTAAAGTCTTGAAAATTTAAAATAAAACATTTAGGACTTACGCAAAAACGCTTTGAAAGCCTCATTTTGCCGTAGGGGCAATTCATGAATTGCCCCTACGGCTCGTTCTTTTGCGTAAGTCCTAACATTAATAAATTAGAGGGTGCACTTTGTGCATTCTTTATTCCCTCTAAAACGAAACCGACAAAGATGGTGCTAAGCGACATCTTTGTCGTTAGAAAGTATCTTTAAATACCAATTCACAAAAGTGTCGCCCCACTTTTGTGAATTAAAAAACAAACCCTGCATAGAATAAATTGCCAACCCCGTAAGGTTTCGGTGTGTAATTAATTAAGCGTATCTCCTTATAACAAGAGAGCTTTGGGTATAGGGAGGATTATTAGTAAAGCGATCGCAATTAATATCATGCCAATTAGATCGCGAGTTTTTCCAATTTCCGTGCGTTCGTTCAAAATAAGAGGACGCGGGGTGGGTAATACAAAGAATAAGAGACAGTAAATCTGTAGCCAAGGTTGTGCAAGCAAAGAGATTGCCAACAATACTAGTCTTGCTATCCGCGCAATTTGGATGGCTTGCCTATGTCCAAACATCGCGATGATAAGATTGCCTCCGTCCAGTAAATCAAACGGCATTAGTTGTAAAGCACTAAGAGCTAATCCTGCCCAGCCAGCTAGGGTGAGTGGAGAAAAGGTGGCGATTGCGTCTGGAGTAAGTGCTGTTTGTCCGATGGAAAAAATTGTTTGCAGTAACGTTACAAAAATCGAGCTTTTGATATTGACGGTATCTAGATTTGTGATTAACAGGGATGGCGCGATCGCGGAATCTGCGATCGACATAGTTGCAGGAACTAGTATCCAGTTGCCCAAAAACAATAAAACTATGGAGATTCCTAATCCCACAATGGTTGGAATTACGGCTAGATCAAAGAGGATACGGCGTTGATTTGTGGAGTTTTGTCCTGTAGGGAAATTAGGATTTACACTGCCTAATAAGCCAAAACTACCTAAGCATGGTAGTAAAAGTGGTGGTAGCAGTCGCAATCTATATTGTTTGGCGATGTAATATTGCGTGATCGACCTTGCGATAAAAATGCTATTTATACCTAATAGGTAAGGAATGCCTTGCTGTAAGTTGCTTATGCTTAAAGATTCAATTCGCTGATTTGAACCTACAACTAATACAGTGAAGGCTGTAAATACGAAACTAATAGTGCTTGCTATCCAACCTTGGCGATCGCTTAAAGATAGTTGAGAGTTAGATAAATTATTAGGTGTTAAATAAAAACAGTAGTTTGTTGTGTTTTCCTGACTATTTTGATCTCGACCAAAGCTTGTCCCTAAATTTTCTAATGGAATTTCTTGTAAATAGCAGACAAAACGATTGCCAAATGCATTTTGAATATTTTGGTTAATAGATTCGTAAGCATATTTAGGATTTTGCGATCGCAGATTGCCTCGGCAGTATATTTCCTGAGGGCGATATTCTAAGCCTGTCAGATGATAAACATTTGAGGAAAAGCAATCTTTGAGTATTTTTTCTTCCTTGAGATCAAGATTGATGACTTCTAAATTTGAGTTGAGAGATGTGGAAAAATTGCTATACATCCATACACACAGCAAAAATACAAGAGTGACAGAATTTAATGGTAAGGCTTTGGGATTAAACGTTGCCCATGCGATCGCTAAACTTGGCAAGACAACGACCAGAATCCACAAAATAAATATTTGGAGCTGATTATTGGTGTGCTGCTGCGATCTTTGATGATAGATCGCTACGCATCCCACTACCACAAAAACAAATGTTTCCTTAAATCCCATATCAATAGCTCATTACTACAAGCACTATAGCAATGCAAGAGATAGCTTGGACAAATCAAAACCCAAATAAAGAGAGGCGACGCTTCGTGCCGCCTCTCTTTATTTGGGTTTTATGTCCTACTCCCTTCCCACCAAAGAAATATCTATATAAAACCAAGAATTAGCGTTGCGTCGCGAAGCGTCGCAACGTCTAATTTTTCACTGGGAAGGGAGTAAGTAAAATGATAATTACCCCCCAAAAATCTGTACCGCCCGTGCAGCGGGCGATACGGATTTTGGGGGGTTATATTTAATTGTGCCTAGTTACCTAGGTTTTAATTTTGCAATTAAAACCTAGAATTATGAATGCACTTAAACCTAGCCTCCAACTCTCTAAGTATTTTCTCCAGACAGCAAACTAGTCAGTAAGTTATATGAGCCAAGATTTTGAATCTATCAGCGATCGCCTACCACCACAAAACATTGAGGCAGAGGAGGCTGTCTTAGGTGGCATCTTGATTGATCCAGAAGCAGTTTCGCGAGTATTAGATACTTTGCGTCCCGAAATGTTCTATGTAGCGGCACATCAGGAGATTTTTCGGGCTTGCCTGATGTTACATAATCAGTCCAATCCCACGGACATGATGAGCTTGACTACATGGCTTAGCGATCGCGATATGCTCGAAAAAATTGGTGGTCAAACCAAAATCGCTCAACTTTGCGATCGCACCGTTAGCGCCGTCAATATCGATTTTTATGCGCAATTAGTTGCCGATAAATATGCCCGACGCAAACTTGCCGAAGCTGCCAGAGGAGTAGTTGAGATAAGTTACAGCAATGAAATCGAATTGCCCCAGCTACTTGACCAATCGGAACAAAAGATTTTTGCGGTTACGCAATCACGCGCCCAGCAAGGGCTTACTCCTGCTGCTGATATTCTCACGAAAACTTTTTATGAATTAGAAAATCGCTTTAATTCTCTGGGTACGGGTAATTCCACGGCGACAGGTTTGATTACAGGTTTTTATGATTTCGACGCGATGACTAACGGCTTGCAACGATCAGACTTGATTATCCTCGCGGGTCGTCCGTCAATGGGGAAAACTGCCTTCGGGTTAGAAATAGCGCGAAAAATGGCAGAAATTCACCGATTGCCTGTGGCTATTTTTAGTTTAGAAATGTCGAAGGAACAGTTGGTTTATCGTCTACTTGCTAGTCAGTCCAAAGTTCGCTCCAGTGATATGGGTATCGATAGTAATCGCCTCCGCACTGGACAAATTAGCGAAAATGAATGGGGAACTGTGGCGATGGCGATTAGTGGACTTTCGGAATTACCTCTATTTATTGATGATACTCCCAATCCTCCCATTACAGAACTACGCTCTAAGGCTCGTCGATTGCAGTCAGAAAAGGGAGGCGTGCTGGGTCTAATTTTGATTGATTATTTGCAACTAATGGAAGGTTCTGGTTCTGATAATCGGGTGCAGGAAATTTCCAGAATTACGCGATCGCTTAAAGCTTTAGCCCGTGAATTGAATGTGCCCGTAATTGCTCTATCTCAATTAAGTCGGGGTGTAGAAGCGAGGACTAATAAGCGTCCGATGCTATCTGACTTGAGGGAATCTGGAAGTATTGAGCAGGATGCCGATTTAGTAATTAATCTGTATCGTGATGAATATTACAATCCAGAAACTCCTGATCGCGGAGTTGCCGAGATTATTATTGCCAAACATCGTAATGGGCCAGTTGGTACAGTTAAATTACTATTTGAACCACGCTTAACTAAATTTGAGAATATGGCTTCCACTCGCAGTTAAGATCACAAACCCAATATTTGGTGAGGCGGGCGAAGCCTGCCTCACCAAATATTGGGTTTTATTTAAAGGTATAATTTTAAATAAGCTCAACTATAGCTAGACTATCTAACTACTCTATGCAGAAACTTGGACAGCATTCGGATCCGATTACCCTAGTTATCTCAGAAGTTGTTGAGCCATATCTCATAGAAGAATATGAAACTTGGACAAAAGGAATTAATCAATCGGTTCAACAGTTTGAGGGGTTTATGGGAGTTGAGATCATTCGTCCTCGCGATCATCAATATCCTGAATATGTAGTTATTGTCAAATTTGACAACTATGCTCATTGCAAAAATTGGCTTGCTTCATCTGTTTATCAACAATGGATGCAAAGATCTGAAGAATTTATCTCCAATAGATCTCAACAACATCAGCAAAATGGATTAGAGCTATGGTTTAGCTTGCCTAAGAGTAAATCTGTAAATCCACCAGAGCCACCTTACTACAAGCAAGTAATTATTGGTGTGATTACAGTTTATCCGCTGATTTTGCTCTCCAACTTGCTTGTAGCTCCATTGTTGCAAGGACTACCTGCGCTATTAAGCTTACTAATCTCAGTTACTTTTACATGTGCTTTACTGTCTTATCCAGTCATGCCATATATAACTAAAATACTAGCTTTCTGGCTTTATCCCTCAAATCAAAAAAGATCTAAGAAAAAAAGAAAGTAAATGAAGCATGAAGTGACTCATTATACTTTCTTTTTATTCTTAGGACTTACGCAAAAGAACGAGCCGTAGGGGCAATTCATGAATTGCCCCTACGGCAAAATGAGGCTTTCAGGGCATTTTTGCGTAAGTCCTAATTCTATTGGCGATCGCTATATTTGAGACTGTCAAGCATTTTGTGTAAAGTCTAGAATCTAGATGTGGAGACGATCCTCAAAGAGGATGGCAAAGCGATTAAGAGCAGGCTTCCAATCGCGAATGGGCATCGTCCACTTCTTAGAAAT
>JADBWK010000070.1 GCA_020404895.1 Pseudanabaena sp. M085S1SP2A07QC
CGATCGTACTCCTCTTTAGAGGCTTGAAATAGCTTGTAGATATCATCAATAGTTACAGGGCTACTCATAAACTTTATATTTGATTGATCAAATTTTCTATACCTAAATTATCACATACAAAAACAAGGAGCATAAGTGTAGTGATCGCCCCTCAACAAACCAACAACGTGAAACAGCGATCGCCCCTAATCTCAAGTAAACAACGATATATTTGATGTATTGACATCATGTATTTCGATTGGCTACAGTATAGACATGGATTTTGAATGGGACAACCAAAAAAACAGCGCCAACATTGCCAAGCATGGAATTGATTTTGAGTTTGCCAAGGAAATTTTTTCGGGTATTTGGATTTCAAAACCTGACAATCGTAAAGATTATGGCGAATCTCGTTTTATTGCCCTTGGTGGCTTAGAAGAGTTTGTTCTCCTTGCTGTCTATACCCTGCGAGGACAAAGAATACGTCTCATTTCTGTAAGGCTTGCAAATAAAGAGGAAAGGAGGATTTATTATGGCTATATCGAGAGAAGAACAACTGAAAATCCTTGGTCGGATGAGGGATTCTGATATTGACTATACGGACGCTCCTGCGACAAATGCTGACTTTTGGGAAGATGCAACGGTTAACATTCCACTTGTCAAGGTTCCTGTTACGTTGAGACTTGATCCGAATGTTTTGGCTTGGTATAAACAACAAGTTCCACGCGGTTATCAAACTCTAATCAATAATGTTCTACAAAAATACATGACAGAGCATCAAACTAAAAATTGAGTAGAGCGATCGCCTAAAATATCCATACTTTCACAAACAAGCGATCGCCCCTAATCACAATCAAACAGCGATCGCCTAAAACATCAATACTTTCACCACACAAGTGATCGCCCCAACAAACAACAATATCAAAAGAGAAAATTACATAATCTATGTTGGAGTTAAGCAATAGCAAGTAAAATGTGAATATGTTGATATAGGGCTTAGTATATGAACGCTGTTAAAGAAACTATTTTAGATAAGCTTGAACATTTGGAAGCTTTATCTGAGCCTGTTTTATTGGAGGTTTTAGATTTTGTTAGTTTTTTGGAATGGCGACTAAATACAAATCAAAGGCTATTTCTGACAAGTTCAAGTTTGCCTGAGACTGCTTTGGAAGAGGATACAGGTTCATTTTTACTTGGGATTGCTTCATCTTTTACTAGTGGTTTATCCAATGAAGATTTGGAATGTTTACCAACTGATGGTGCAGAAAATCACGATCGTTATCTTTACAATGCTCAAGTATGACTGAGATGATTTTTGCCGATACTTTCTATTGGGTGGCGTTACTCAGTCCTCGCGATGCTTTCCATGGTCAAGCGATCGCTATCACGGCAAAACTCGGTAAGACAAAAATTATTACAACTGATGAAGTGCTGAGTGAGGTTCTCAATTTTTTGTCTGATGGAGGTGTAAAATTGCGCGAACGGACAGTAAATACGGTTCGGCAGTTACTCAATGCGGATTCAGAAAAGGTAGCTGTATTATCTCAGTCTCATACAACGTTTTTGGGTGGATTGGATTTGTATGAGCAAAGATTAGATAAGGGGTATAGTCTTACGGATTGTATTTCGATGGTAACGATGAAGCAAATGGGGGTTAGTCGCATATTGACCCACGATCATCATTTTACTCAGGAGGGTTTTACAATTCTGTTTTCGAGCGATCGCTAGTTTGCTTTTCATAATTCAACAGCGATCGCCCAAAATAAATACTTTCACCAACAAGCGATCGCGCCTCTCAACAAACCAACAACATCAAACAGCGATCGCCCCTAATCTCAATCACAAAGCGATCGCCCAAAATATCCACACTTGCACCACACAAGCGATCGCCCCTCAACAACCAACAACATCAAACAGCGATCACCCCTAATCTCAATTATAAGCGATCGCCTAAAATATCCACACTTCCACGAATAAGCGATCGTCCCTCAAAAAAACATCAAACAGCGATCGCTATTTCAATAAACGAATAAATCCTGCTTGTTCAAAATGATGATCGTTTGTTAGAGATTCGGTGATTTTGCGATCTTGCATGACAATGAAACTGGAACAATCGACTAGACTCCATTCTTTATCTTGTCTGTTGATTAAGAGTTCCCATGCTTTTGTATCTATTTCTTTGCTGATATGGATGACTTCTACATAGGGAGAAATTTTTAAGCTTTGGATAAAGGCTATCGCTTTTGGTCTAGGTATGCGAAGTGGGCTAGAAAGTAGCGCAACAAGCTCTGTAACGATATAGCTTGTTGTAATGATTTTGTGTTTTTGAGAACGCGCATTTTGATATATCTTCGCGCTGAGAGAGTGAAAAGGCTGACTGATATCTATCAGATTTGCCCAGCCTGATGTATCGACAAATAGTTCAGGCATTATGGTTTTCTAGTAATTCTTGTCCGAGATAACGATCATGGTTTTCGCCCCAGTCGGGAATGTCACTATGAAAAGCACCGATAAACTCTTCTAGAGGATCGTCAGCAAAAGCTTTTATAGTTTGTCCCAATAGTTTAGTAATTAACTCTTGTGGGGATTGTCCTGCTTTTGCGGCAGCTTTTTGCAAAGGCTCGTAGATATTTTGCGGTAGCTCTAGAGTTATTGTGGTCATGGTTTTAGTTCAATTAGCCTCTCATACTTATTTTAGCAGATCGCCTCTAATCTCAACCAAAAAGCGATCGCCTAAAATATCCATATTTTCACCACATAAGCGATCGCCAAACAAACAAACAACACCAAACAGCGATCGCCTCTGCATAAATATCACCATGCATAAAATATCGCTGCAAGGTATTAGAAAATTCGTGTAATTCCACCAATTAATATTTTGTCTTCATCTGACCAAACGAAATTAATGAGGTAGTTATGCTTCATACGAAAATTTATATATAGCGAAATTATTCATCACATTGCTCTTCAAGAAGATTTACAAGTTTTAACGCATTTTTATAGTAACCTTTCATCTTTGAATATGTAATACCAATATTCTCTCCATGAGCAATTTTATTTCTAACTTCTACAATACTATCAATTGAGTCTTTAATTTCAGTATTCTTACTTAGCTCTAGTTCAATGTCTTCTGCCCATTTAGGATTAAATGACCTTGTAATATTCAAAATTTTTTCCATCTTGGGGTTTTGGAAACTAGATAATTGCCTCTCAACATAGTTAACAACAAACGGAGATGCTTTATTTTTGGCGTATTTTTTATATATAGTGGATACAGCGACTTCTAAAAAGCCAGATACACGAACACACAGATACTTTGCCCAATGAGATTGCATTTCTGGATCTGAGTTTAAGCTTGATACTTTTTCAAACAAATCATCAAGCTCGCGTTGATAACGTAGAATTTCTTTATCGCTCATACCACATTGGCAAATGCCTTAATTGCATCATCCAAACGAGATTTAACATTAGTAGTTTCTGTAGTACGCGCTGTATTTACACTTGCATCAAGAAATTGTGAATTCTGTAGTAGGTCTTTATAGCTTGATAAAATATCACTTTTATTAGTAATTTCACCATTCTTTAATCTCAATGCTAAACCAACCATAACTGCATCAAAAATTGCGGCATTAATTCTACGTGATTTCAATCTGAAAGCTTTATTGCCAATGGAATATGAAATCAACTCAATCGTATTAACAAAAACACTTGAAATATCTTGTGCGCTGTGTATTTTTAATTTTTGATTCGCCCCCATAAATTTGTTTAAAAATGCTTTCATAGGTTTATTGTAATTTTCTCTGCGAAAATATAAAGCTAGGAACCTTAAAATAAGTTCCTGATCTTTCATTCGAGCATCCACACGCCCATAAATATTTCTCCATTCTGGATGATTATTTAATTCTTTGATTAACTCATTAAATTCTCCATGATATATACAGGCTCTAATCTCTTGTGCTTGTAATTTAACCCCACCAGTATTCAGCCTTTCAAAAATCTGGTAAATACTATCTTGATCTTCTGAAGGTTCATCTTGCTTAATAACCGTTGCGGGAATAATAGAATCATCTAGTCTACGTCTATCTTCTTCACTCAATGAATTATATGTTTTGCCATTAAATTGTGGAGAAATTCCGTCTAGAGAAAATTCCTGTTTAGTAGGCTCAAAAACACGATTATAAAAATACTGAATTGTTCTTAATCTTTGTTGACCATCTATAACTAAAAGTTTTTGTGTTTCTGTCTCTTTTGAGAGAAAAATTCCTGGAACAGGTAAGCCTAACAGCAACGATTCAATAAATTTAGAGGCTTCTTTTAGTTTCCACACATAGCCACGCTGAAAATCTGGCACATAAATATCTCCTCGATTCAGTCTTTTGACTAGACCGTCAGTGGGATAATCAGCACCGTAGCTTGTTATCGAATAGTTAAACGGTAAAGCTTCATCTGTATCTTCAAGATCATTTTCAGCCTGATCTTCTAATTCTTCTTCAGCTATTGCTTTTGGATTTTCTATGCTTAACATAATAATTATGTTCTAATATTTTGCGCTTAATATAGCAATTTATAGTGCTTAGGAGAATGCTTTTACAAATCTCCTAAGCACTATTGTACTACTAGCTGCCACCGATACGGGCAACATCGCGGGAGTTGGCTTCAAAAGCAGCATTGAGGGCATCATCGCCACTCAGACCATCTTCTAAGGCTTCCTTAATCGCTTGCAATACCCGCTTGTAATCCTTGGGCATTACCTTCACGAACTTAGGAGCGATCGCATTCCAATCAGCGAGAACTCGCTCACCGATCGCACTCTCTGTATAGTCAACGTGCTGCTGAATCAGCTGCTTCAGATCCTTGATTTCTTCGGGATCTTCGAGCTTTTCTAAGCCGACCATTGAGGTATTGCAACGGGTAGCGAAGTCGCCTGCCTCATCGAGAATGTAGGCAATACCGCCACTCATACCAGCCGCGAAGTTCCGTCCTGTTAAGCCCAAAACCACGACCTTACCGCCAGTCATATATTCGCAACCATGATCACCGATGCCTTCGACTACGGCATTTACTCCAGAGTTGCGGACTGCAAAGCGTTCGCCAGCGATACCGCGAATGTAGACTTCGCCACTGGTTGCGCCGTAGAGTGCGACGTTACCTGCGATTACGTTCTCTTCTGCGACAAAGGTAGAGGCTTTATCTGGATAGAGAATAATTTTGCCGCCGCTTAGTCCTTTGCCGAGGTAATCGTTGGTATCGCCTTCGAGTTCCATCGTCACACCAGAAGGAACGAAAGCACCGAAGCTTTGACCAGCCGTGCCTTGGAAATGTAGATGCACGGTGTCATCGGGCAATCCTTCCCAATGGCGCTTGGTGATTTCGTTGCCGAGGATGGTTCCGACGGCGCGATTGATATTACGAATGGGAACGATCTCATGGATTGGTTCACCATCAACGATCGCTGCTTGGCACAAATCTAACAATACGGTCATATCAAGGGATTTGTCTAAGCCGTGATCCTGTGGAATTTGGCAATAGCGACCGACATCTTCTCCAACTTCAGGCTGGTAGAGAATCTTCGAGAAGTCTAAGCCCTTGAGTTTCCAATGCTCGACGGCTTGCTTCGCTTCTAGGACTTCAGTACGACCGACCATTTCATCGAGGGTGCGGAAGCCGAGTTTCGCCATCAGTTCGCGGACTTCCATCGCGATGAAGGTCATGAAGTTGACAGTGTGGGCGGGATCGCCTGTGAACTTCTCGCGCAATTGCGGATCTTGGGTGGCGACACCGACGGGGCAGGTGTTGAGATGGCAGACGCGCATCATGATGCATCCCAAGGTGACGAGCGGTGCAGTAGCAAAGCCGAACTCTTCTGCTCCTAGTAGCGCGGCAATCACGACATCGCGACCTGTTTTCATTTGTCCATCGGTTTCGACAACGATGCGGCTGCGGAGATTGTTGAGAACGAGGGTTTGGTGGGTTTCCGCGAGTCCGAGTTCCCAAGGCAAGCCCGCGTGCTTGATTGAGGTTTGGGGCGATGCACCAGTACCGCCATCGAAGCCAGAGATGAGAACCACATCAGCATGGGCTTTAGAAACCCCTGCGGCTATCGTGCCAACTCCCACTTCCGAAACTAACTTGACGCTGATACGGGCGGCGCGGTTGGCATTCTTGAGGTCATGGATCAACTCAGCGAGATCTTCGATGGAGTAGATGTCATGATGAGGCGGTGGTGAAATCAAGCCCACACCTGTGGTGGAATGGCGAACTTTGGCAATCCAAGGATAGACTTTCTTACCAGGGAGTTGACCGCCTTCCCCAGGTTTTGCGCCTTGAGCCATTTTGATTTGAATCTCTTTGGCTTGGGAGAGATAGAGGCTGGTTACGCCGAAACGTCCAGAGGCAACCTGTTTGATGGCGCTATTTTTGGAATCGCCTTGCTCGTTTGTCCATGTGTAACGTTCGGGATCTTCGCCACCTTCACCTGTGTTAGACTTGCCACCGATGCGATTCATAGCGATCGCAAGAGCTTCATGGGCTTCCTTAGAAATCGAACCATAGCTCATCGCACCCGTTTTGAAGCGGCTTAAGATTGATTCGATGGGTTCTACTTCATCAATGGAAATTGACTCGCGAGATTTGAAATCGAGTAAGCCGCGCAGAGTGAAATGCTGCTGATTCTGTTCATTGACGAGGGCAGAATATTTCTTGAACAGCTCATAGTTGCCATCGCGTACTGCCTTTTGCAATGCATGAATCGCTTCAGGACTGAACAAGTGGGCTTCTCCATCCTTACGCCATTGATAATCGCCACCGACATCGAGGGTGTTACCACTCGCAGGGCGATCGGGGAATGCATGGGTATGACGGGCGATCGCTTCTTTAGCAATCACTTCCAAATCTGCACCTTCGATGCGTGAGGCTGTCCAAGTGAAGTATTTCTTGATTACATCCTGATTCAAACCGACGGCTTCAAAGATTTGAGCGCCGCGATAGCTTTGGATTGTGGAAATACCGATTTTGGAAGCAACCTTAGTTACGCCCTTTGTTGCCGACTTGATGAAGTTCTTGCAAGCCGTTTTGAAATCAACATTTACCAAGAGACGTTGATCGATCATGTCTTTGATCGTTTCAAAGGCAAGATAGGGATTGATTGCACCGCAACCATAGCCAATCAACAATGCGAAATGATGCACTTCTCTAGGTTCGCCAGATTCGAGAACTAAGCCAACTCTAGTACGGGTTCCTGTGCGGATGAGATGGTGATGCAATCCTGACACAGCCAGTAATGCAGGAATCGGTGCATTACTGGCATCAACGCCGCGATCGCTTAAAATCAAAATATTCACACCGTCAGTGATCGCTTGGTCAGCCTTAGCACAAATTTCGGCGATTGCTGCTTCTAATCCAGATACACCAGACTTAGGAGCAAACAAAGTGGAAAGTGTAGCTGATTTGAAACCACCTTCATTAATATGCTTCAACTTCGCAAATTCCGCATCACTGAGAATTGGAGTTTTTAGCTCGATCAAGTGACAGCTTTCTGGCTCAGGATTGAGCAAATTCCGTTCAGCACCAATGGTAGTTTCGGCGGAAGTAATAATCTCTTCACGAATAGAATCAATGGGAGGATTCGTAACCTGTGCAAATAACTGCTGAAAATAATCATAGAGAAGTTTAGAGCGATTAGATAGAATCGCTAAAGGCGTATCCGTTCCCATCGCGCCGATCGCTTCTACGCCATCGCGAGCCATTGGAGTTAGCAGCAAGCGTAAATCCTCAAAGGAATAGCCAAACGCCATTTGTCTTTGAGTTAGAGGAATCGCTTCAGTCTCTGTAGCATGACCATCCTTGAGATTGGCGATCTCCACCATGTGCTGATTAATCCATTCACGATATGGATGCTCGGAAGCGATTTGATGCTTGATTTCTTCATCAGCAACAATCCGTCCTTCTTCCATATTCACAAGGAACATCCGCCCAGGTTGCAAGCGACCTTTCGATTCAATCATTTCAGGTGCAATATTCAGTACACCCGCTTCTGACGCGAAGATTACTAAATCATCTTTGGTGACGTAATAGCGAGAAGGACGCAAGCCATTGCGATCTAACACAGCGCCGATCATCGTGCCATCGGTGAAGGCGATCGAGGCAGGACCATCCCATGGTTCCATTAAACAGGAATGATATTCATAAAAGGCTTTTTTCTCATCACTCATGGACTCATGGGCTGTCCAAGGCTCAGGAATCATCATCATTACCGCGTGAGGCAGCGATCGCCCTGCTAGTACTAGCAATTCCAAAGCGTTATCAAAAATTGTCGAATCGCTACCATCGATATTGATTACTGGCTTGATTTTGGAGATATCATCACCAAACAAATCCGACTCAAACATCGACTGCCGTGCAATCATCCAGTTTGTATTGCCGCGCAAAGTATTGATCTCGCCATTGTGGGCAATGTAACGGTAAGGGTGCGATCGCTCCCAGCTAGGGAAGGTATTCGTACTAAAGCGAGAGTGAACCAGAGCCAGAGCGCTTTCCATGTCGGGATCACGCAAATCAGCCGCGTAATACAAGCCCACCTGTGCTGTCATCAACATCCCTTTATAAACGATGGTGCGACAGGAAAGGCTAGTGGGATACCAATAGGCATCGACATTGGAGGCGCGAATTGCGGTGTGGGCAAGTTTGCGAATTACAAATAACTTGCGATCGAAAGCGAGGTCATCAGCAAGATCGGTCGATCGCAAAATAAATACTTGCTGCATGAATGGCTCGCTCGATTGCGCGGTTGCCCCCAAGGAGGAATTATCAGTCGGGACATCACGCCAACCTAGGACTTTTAAACCTTCAGATTCAACCAACTTTTCAAATGCTTGCCTACCATTCTTACGAGATTCAGGATCTGGTGAAGCGTAAACCATGCCCACGCCGTACTGTCCGACCTCTGGCAAGGCAATATTTGCGGCGGCGGCTACCTTTACCAAAAATTTATGGGGGATCTGCATCAAAATCCCCGCACCATCACCCGTATTTGTCTCGCAACCGCAAGCGCCGCGATGTTCCAAGTTCTCCAAGATCGTTAGCCCTTGCTCAACGATCGCATGGGATTTCTTTCCTGATTTATGTACGATAAAGCCGACTCCACAAGCGTCGTGTTCAAATTGGGGATCGTACAAACCTTGTTTTACGGGTAGTGCGTTGCTATTCATCATGGACTGAGAGGGATGGTGTTAAAGAACTATTATGTGAGCTTTATCGTAATCGGGTAGTTACGATCGCTACCTTGGATTGTACTAATAAATCTCTGTCTTAGGTAGGATGTTTTAAGGAATTGATCATCTATCGAGTAGATCCAATGATGCTCAGAGCCGTTTTTGCTGTCCTTGCTACGAAACCAAACAAGTTAAAATTGTCTCAAACTAGCCATAAGGAATGCATTAATGCTGAGCTAATAAATCTGAGCAAATAGGCTCAGACACATACTTTTAAACGAGGATCGCTTTATTATGGGGAATATCTAGCATTTTTTACGCAGCTTTTGTATGCCTGCTCCTGCCCGTACTGATCCCAAATCCCAACGCGATCGCCAGATGTCTCTCAAGATATTGCTGATTGTTCCTTTTGTGTCGCAAGTGATTTTGGCGGTGGGGATCACAGGATGGCTATCAGTACAGAACGGGCGCGAAGCAACTCAGGAGTTAGCTCCCAAAATTGGACAAGAAGTAACCAATACGATTGAAGCCCATGTGAGAGGGTATTTTGATGCTCCTTTAGAAATTTTGCAATCTTATGGAGCTATGGCAAGAGCCGACTATTTGAATTTTGAGAATTTAAATAGTTTAAATAATATATTTTGGCAACAGATGCGCCAAGCCCAAAGTTTATATTTTTTCTACGCAGCAAATCCCCAAGGGCAATTTATTGGTGTCGAGCGGAGGGAAGGTAATGCTTTAATATTACATCAATCTCTCTTGCCAAATTCGTCAGCTTCACTGCAAAAACTAATTTATCAATTAGATAATTCAGGAAAAGTTCTTAAACAGATTGAGGCAAATATTTACGATCCTCGCGATCGGCCTTGGTATAAAAGTGCAGTCAAGGCTCGTCAAGCCGTTTGGAGTCCGATTTATCTATTTGTGGCACGTCCGATTTTAGGGATTACGGCATCTTTGCCGATTTATAGCGAATCTGGTAATTTACGGGGAGTGATTGCGATCGATTTGACTCTTACTCAAATAGGAGAATTTTTGCGTCAACTAAAAATTGCTAAAACAGGACAAGCTTTCATTCTCGAACCGTCAGGAGAAATCGTCGCTTCATCAACTTCGGAAGCACCCTATATTTCCATAGATAAAAAACAACAACGCATTCATGCAAATAAAAGTCAAAATCCTTTACTGCGATTAGTTTTTCAAAATCTCCAAAAGAATTATCCTAATTCCGCCGAGATTCCCAAGAATTTACAACTGCAAATGGAATGGGAAGGAGCGACTCAATATGTCCAGATTACAAGATTGCGAAACGATCAGGGACTAGATTGGTTAATGATTGTGGCAGTATCGGAACAAGACTTTCGCGATCGCATTAACATCAATACGCGCAACACAATTGTGTTATGTGCTTTAGCTTTTATCTTAGCTAGTGTGACAGGCTTCTACACTTCAAAATGGATTGCTAAACCCGTAGAGAAACTAATTGATGCGTCGCATTTGCTAGCAACTCTCTCTGCATCCGCCGATCTTGCTACTGGTCAGCCTTACAAACCCATTCAAGCAGCGAATGTTCGAGAGCTATCAATTTTGGCTGATTCTTTTAATCAAATGGCTCAACAATTGCAAATCTCTTTTACGGCGCTTGCCCAAAGTAAAGAAGAATTGGAAATTCGTGTGGAACAACGTACTTCTGATTTAAAAACCAGTGAGACTAAATACCGTACCCTTGTTGAAGCGGCAAATTGCATCATTTTACGGAGAGATATAGCTGGAACAATTAAATTTATTAATGAATATGGGGTGACTTTCTTTGGGTTCCGAAATCAAGATGAGATGGTTGGCAAAAATATTAGTGGAACAATTATTAAAAATACTGATGATACAACTATTACTGATTTACTGAACTGGATGGGAAATAGTACTAAGGCTCCCCAAGTTTCTATGTTTCAAGAAAGTCAAAATATTCGCAATGATGGAGAGGAAGTTTGGATATCATGGGCAAATTGTCCTGTTTTGGATGGTGCAGGAAGGTTGATTGAGGTTCTGTCGATTGGAATTGATATTACTGAAAGAAAGAAAATAGAGTCTACTCTTGAAGAGTTTGTGAGTTTGCAAAGAGCTACCTTTGAGTCGATCGCTGATGGCGTAGTTGCGGTGGATCAACTTGGTCATATCAATAGTTACAACCAGCGCTTTGTCGATATGTTCTCGTTATCTCCAGAGATTTTATCCATAAATGATTCTGACCTCAGATTGGAATTTTTATCGAAAATGATGATAGACCCTGAAGAATTTATGCTGCGATCGCAAGAGTTCTATCGTCATCCTGAACATGAAAGTTATGATTTGCTAGAACTCTCAGATGGTAGAGTGTTGGAGCGTTTTTCCCGTCCACAGAGAATTGGTAATCAGATTATTGGACGTGTATGGAGTTTTCAAGATATAACGGCTCGCGTGAGAGCAGAGCAAGCTCTCGAAGAACAAAAAACTTATTTGCGATTAATCATTGATAGTATTCCGCAACAGATTTTCTGGAAAGATACCAATCTGGTTTTCCGAGGCTGTAATAAGAATTGGGCGATGTCTGCTCAATTAGAAACTCCAGAAAGTGTAGTGGGCAAAACTGATTACGATCTAATTGGAAATCCTGAGTTAGCAAATATATTTCGAGCGCATGATCAGCAAATCATGAATTCCAATATTCCTGAAATGCATGTAATTCAGCGTAAGCTCAATCCCGACAAGTCAGGAAAATCAATATGGCTGGATATTAGTAAGTTGCCAATTATTGATGCAGAGGGCAAGACCATTGGTGTTTTGGGTGTACTCGATGATATTACTGAACGCAAACTTGCCGAGGAAGCCCTTCATAGTGAGCAAGAAAAATCCGAAAAATTATTATTAAACATTTTGCCCAAAGCGATCGCTGATCGCCTTAAGCAATTTCATGGAGTTATTGCCGATAGCTTTGAGTCGGTTACAGTTCTTTTTGCCGATCTGGTTAGCTTTACTAAAATGTCCTCAGAACTCTCTCCTCAGGAGTTGGTCGATCTGCTGAATCTAATTTTTTCTAATTTTGATACGCTTTGCGAAAAGTATGGGTTAGAAAAAATTAAAACTATTGGTGATGCCTATATGGTGGCAGGTGGTATTCCTCTTCCGACCGAAGGTCATGCTGAAGCGATCGCCTGTATGGCATTAGATATGGTTGATAAAGTGGATGAACTTCGCAAATTGACTGGTAAACCACTCCAAATCCGTATCGGTATTCATACTGGTGCGGTAATTGCGGGGGTAATCGGTACGCAAAAGTTTATTTATGATCTCTGGGGTGACACGGTGAATGTGGCGAGTCGGATGGAGTCCCACAGCGAAGTTGGTAAAATTCAAGTGACTACTTCTACCTATGAACTGCTCAAAGATAAGTTTGAGCTAGTCGAGCGTGGTGCGATTGAGGTCAAAGGTAAAGGACTAATGCAAACCTATTGGCTAATATCTTCTCAAAAATAAAAAGAGGGTGCTCAGCGCCCTCTTTTTATTTACATCCAGTCGTCATCGTCATCATAGGAAACTCTGGTATTCGGGCGACGGCGATCGTCTTCATCTTTACCGCGTTTATTGCGGCTTGCAAAACTACCGATACTCTCAAGGATGCCCCCAAATAGATCGTCATCCTCATCGTCGTAATATTCATCATCTTCAGCATAGAGCTCAGTTGATAATGCATAGAGGGCTTCTTGTAACTCCGATTGAGAACGATCAATTAGGGCATCATCTTCTTTCGCGATCGCATCTCTTAGTTTTTTGATTGATCCCTCAATTTGTTTACGGCGTTCGTAACTGAGTTTATAGCCATAGTTCAGCGCTAATTCCTTTAGTTGACGCTCTGCGCCAACGGCGAGATTGTCAGCTCGATTTAATTTCTCGATGCGTTCTCGTTTAGCGCGATCGCGATCTGCAAATTGCTCAGCCTCTGTGACCATGCGCTGTACTTCTTTTTCGTCCAAGGTCGAAGCACCCTTGATCGTGACACGGCGTTCAACTCCAGTGCGGCGATCGCTAGCGGTCACTGCCAAGATACCATCGGTATTTAAATCAAAAGTGACATCAACCTGAGCCACGCCACGAGGTTGTGGATCAAGTCCACTTAATTTAAAGCGTCCCAAAGACTTGTTATATTCTGCAAGATCCCGTTCGCCTTGGATTACGTGGATTTCCACAGAAGTTTGATTGTCTTCAGCAGTGGTAAATAATTCCATCTTGCGACAAGGAATCGTTGTATTGCGGGGGATCAAGCGTTTGACCACGCCGCCCGAAGTTTCTACGCCGAGGGATAAGGGGGTGACATCCAGCAGTAAAACATCCTTAATTTCACCTGACAAAATGGCAGCTTGAACGACTGCGCCGATCGCCACAACTTCATCAGGATTTACGCTTTGGCTAGGGGGCTTACCAATTGCTCTTTCCACCATTTCCTGTACCGCAGGAATCCGCGTCGAGCCGCCCACTAAAACCACTTCATCAATCTGGCGCGGACTAATTTGGGCATCACGTAAGACACGATCTAGAGGAATTTGTAAACGCTCTAATAAATCTGCACTTAAGCGCTCAAACTGCGATCGCTTTAAACTTGTTTCTAAATGTAATGGACCTTCTGCCGTCGCCGTGATAAATGGCAAATTAATCTCAGTAACGCCCACTGTCGAAAGCTCAATCTTGGCTTTTTCCGCAGCTTCGGTGAGACGTTGCAAAGCTTGCCGCTCTTTACGGAGATCCACACCATCGGATTTTAAAAATTCTTCAGCAAGATAATTAACAATTTGGCGATCGAAATCATCGCCACCCAATTGTGTATCGCCTGTCGTTGCTTTTACCTCAAATAAGCCGTCACTAACTTCTAGCACCGATACATCAAATGTGCCGCCACCAAGATCAAATACTAAAATTTTCTTGTTAGTCTTCTTATCTAAGCCATAGGCTAATGATGCAGCTGTTGGCTCGTTTAAAATTCGCTTAACTTCGATCCCCGCAATTCTGCCAGCGTCCTTAGTGGCTTGTCTTTGCGAGTCATTAAAATAAGCAGGAACCGTAATTACTGCACCCGTTACAGGCTCGCCCAAGTATCTACTCGCTTCATCTACGAGTTTACGGATGATCATTGCCGAAATTTCTTCAGGGGCAAAATCTTTTTCAAGCCTAGAACTACGTAGCTTGATATTGCCTTGATCGTCTCGACGGATTGTATAGGGAACACGCTTAGTTTCAGCCGAGAGTTCACTATGTTTTCGTCCGATAAAGCGCTTGACAGAATAAAAGGTATTATCAGGATTTAGCACCGCTTGCCGACGCGCCATTTGTCCGACAAGACGTTCACCATCTTTAGTAAAGCTCACAACGGAGGGGGTGGTGCGGCTACCTTCTGAGTTTGCAATCACTATGGGTTTGCCACCTTCCATAACGGCTACCACAGAGTTTGTCGTACCCAAGTCAATACCTACAATTTTGCCCATGCTTGACGTATATACCTCTTCACTTCCCAAGACTGCTTATTAAACAGCTTAACAATTTTTGATTTTGCTTTACTTTAGCTAATATCCTAGCTCTAAACATCACGCTTATAGACAAAGAGAACCACCTCCCTTGTCAGAAGATTAGTTATTTAGCCAAAAACTTTGTTTTTCCATGCATTGAGTCCATCAACTAGCTCTTTGCGGGTATCGGCAAGTAATAGGTATCGATAGGCAAACCATACTGAGTAGCCAAACCCAACTAATTCAAACACGCTAGGTAACACAGGTAGTTTATTTAAGAAGTCTACAAGTGTTGAGGTGGCGATCAATAGAGGAATAGTGATGATAATGATGATTGCTAAAGTGAGGTTAGATTTCTTCCCTTCACCAAAGTATTCCTCCCAAAGCTGTTTGACTTTTTCCCAAAGATCGTAGCTAATTTTGAGTGAGTCATCGACGGAGGTCGAAACGGCTGTCACTGCTGTTGTCTCAGGTGTAGTTGTCACTGGCTTTACAGTTTCTGCTAGATCTTTTGCGATCGCTTCAACATTGTCTTCTTTAGGTTCCATAATTTGTTTGATCCTATTGATCAGTCAGTTACGATGGGGAAATTTTAACAATATTTGTAGCGATTTGTTAGATAGAGATCGCAAATATGGCTTATCAATATCTTGCACTCTCTTTTCCCACCAGAAGATTATGCCAAAACATAAGATGGCATAGCCATTTTGTGATTTTAAACCCCTTACAGGGTTTGGTTTTCAATTAAGCGGGCGCTACAGATTTTGGATTTGGGTTTTTAATTTTGCTTAGCTGCTTACCAGTGAATAAAAGTGTGACAACACTTCTATGAATTAAAAACCAAACCCTTAAGGAATAAAAATTGATTAACTTGTGCAATTAAAACCAAAATTTGTTGGGGCTGGCTTCGCCCGCCCCAACAAATTTTGGTTTTAATTAATTTTCATTCCTAAGTAGTACCAAAACATTAAATGGCTAAGCCATTTAATGTTTTGGTACTACTTAAGGGAACTACTTGTGTATAAGCAAATATAAAAAAGGAAAAGAGACTAGGGGCTTTACGACTTGTCTCTTTTGGGAAATTTAAAAGGATTTTGAAGACTTCTTTAGACTTTTTTCAAAGAATGTTAAAATTGGCTGCGATTTTCAAATACATCAAATAAAGCATTCATTGAGGTTGCTTCTAGCAAAAAGTCGATATATTCGCTGATTGAGCAGAGAGAAAACTTACAGCCGATCGCCTTAGCACTTCTCAACACAAAAATTAAGGCTGCCAATCCTGAGCTATCCATCTGTTTTAAATGTTTTAGGTCAATAAGCAATACATCAGGTTTCCGATCTAAAACGTTGTTAGCTTGCTGCCGAAAATGGTTAGTACTGGTTGCATTAAGATGACCTGTTGGTTGCATTACTTCAATACGCATGGCTTGTTCTCCTTTTTCCCAATTACGATGCACAAAAAATATCTGAATTGAGCTAATAAATTATCAATTAAAAATTAAATTATTAATCTAATTTAATTTTTAATTGATATGTCTCGAAATGGTCAATTCTAAAAAACTATTAAGGTGAAAAACTACTTTTTTGTTTAAAAATTAATTCATCCAAACCAAGCTTTGTTTTACTTTTCAACTGTAATTTTTTATTTCATGTAAGCATCTTGCTTCTTAGATTCAATATTTCTTTATGCAAAAGTTATGAAAAGGTTATTTCTAAAGTTATCAATATATTTGCAGAACATGAAAAAAAGATGATGGAGGCAGCGCGATGCACCGATGCTTCTATCATCTGTTTTTTTTCGATACAGACGTGCGATCGCTTAAATACCAGCGCCAAGGAATATCAGCTCCTTGTGTAATACCGATTCTCGTAGTTTGGCAAATTTGTTCATCAAAATCTGGCGATCGCGATTCTAACCATAAGTCGAAATTTGAATGCAAAGTAATACCGTCTAGCTGGCGATCAATTTTTAACAAGCGACAAAGTTTACCCGGACCTGCTCCTGCGCGATGGGGCTTGTCTTTAGGATTATGCCAACTCGGTAAGCGATCGCATTCGATTGCGCGAATTAAGACTGCACTACAAAAATCTTCGCGATCGGTGACGATATTGACGCAGTGATAAATCCCATAAATTAAATAAACATAAGCTGTACAGGGTGAGCCAAAAATTGCTCGATTACGTTCAGTCTTGCGTCGATAGCCATGACAAGCTGGATCGGTCGCGTCATAGGCTTCAGTTTCGACAATAGTTCCCCGATATTCAAGTCCGTCAATTCGTCTTACTAAAGTGCATCCCAATAGTTCAGGCGCAACTTCGTAAGCTGGACGAGCAAAAAAAGATTTTTCTAGCAGCATCAAAAACTCCAAACCAAAAAGTCGCTTTGCGTCTTTTTGCTATACGGGGCAATTTACCCAACTGCTTACTCCATCAAGCCAAAATTCTTTTTTCCAGATCGGCGCATCAGTTTTTAAAGAGTCGATCGCATAACGACAAGCCTCAAACGCTTCAGCCCGATGCG
Organism: Pseudanabaena sp. M085S1SP2A07QC; assembly: GCA_020404895.1. Taxonomy (GTDB): domain Bacteria; phylum Cyanobacteriota; class Cyanobacteriia; order Pseudanabaenales; family Pseudanabaenaceae; genus Pseudanabaena. The sequence continues at coordinate 17,241 of JADBWK010000070.1, forward strand.
GTGAACTAATGGCGACTAAAACGCTAATTTCGCCAATTTTAAGCTTACCGAGCCGATGATGAATGACAACTTCAGTAATATCTGGGAATTTCTGATGGCAGCGATCGCTAATATTTTGAAAAACTTGTAAAGCCATGGACTCGTAAGCTTGATAGTCTAAATAATCAACGGCTCTTCCCCCTGTTTGATTCCGTACCATCCCGCTCATTAACACAACTGCACCATTGCAGGCATCGTCGGCGATCTCATAGACAGCCGACACATCTAAAACATCATAAGTAAGTCGAAAATTGTTAAACATTTTTGATCAACTTGTTATCGACTAGCTAGGTCTCGGATTGTAATGCTTAGCTATATTAATCTTCGTGCTCTTCAAACTGATCGACTAATCCCTTGTTAGGTGGTCCAAAAGACACATATATCGCATAAGCCGTTAGGCAGATCACACATACGGCGACAGTCACCGCGATCGAAGTTGCATTTTCCATGAATTGAACCAATGATTTGAGTTATCCTTAATTACAATTATACTATTTTGTAACAATCCTTTTTAGAACACAAAGTTATGTCACAACGTACTTGGCTTGGCGATATCCTTAGACCACTAAATGCAGAATACGGTAAGGTTTCTCGTGGTTGGGGAACTACACCTCTCATGGCTGTATTCATGGGTTTGTTTCTTGTGTTTCTGGTAATCATCCTTCAGTTGTACAACGCATCATTGATCCTTGATGGTGTTAACCTCAACTGGGGCGGCTAATTTCCTAGCTATTCTGAGATATATACATTAAAGGCACGCAAAGCGTGCCTTTAATGTATATATCTCAGAAATTTGCATTATCCAAACCAAGGTTAGGGTTTTCAGACTCCCATAGCCTAAGAACCCTAACCTTAGTTCCATAAACTAGAATTGTTGGTATCGCAGCAATTACTGTTAATAGTTTTATTTTCTACAAAAAAGGACATTCTTAATGAATATTTTTGGTATTGGCTTGCCTGAAATGATTCTGATCATGCTTGTGGCACTCTTGATATTTGGTCCAAAAAAGCTGCCAGAAATCGGTCGCAGTATGGGCAAAGCCATTAAAGGGTTTCAAGATGCTTCCCGTGAATTTGAATCTGAATTTAAGCGTGAAGCTGATCGCTTAGAGCAGCCTGCAACCATTGCAGAAAAATCTCCTGAACCAGTAACCTCCGATGTAGCCACTCCAGTAGCTGTCTCTTTAGCTACATCTTCAGAAGAAACTAAGGAAGTAGTAACTGCCTCGGATGCTTGAGAATCAATCTATTTCTCTAATTGTGGGGCTTGGTAACCCTGGCGCGGAATATGAGCGCACCCGCCACAATATTGGATTTATGGCTGTTGATCGATTAGCCACATCTTGGAGTATTTCCCTCGGCAAAGAAAAGCGGTTTTATGGCATTTTTGGCGAGGGTAGATTATCACCCCGACTAGCTAGTAGCGGTAAAATCCGTTTACTCAAACCCACCACATATATGAATGTTTCAGGGCAGTCTGTGCGAGCCTGTGCTGACTGGTTTAAGGGAAATCCTGAAAATATCTTGGTTATCTATGACGACATGGATTTACCGCTGGGAAAATTGCGATTGCGTCCATCAGGCTCAGCAGGCGGACACAATGGCATGAAATCTATAATTTCGCATCTGGGTACACAAAACTTTCCTCGGCTTCGTCTTGGTATTGGGCGCGGTGGCAAAAATGATATTGACGGTGCGATCGCGTCTAAAGCAAATCAAAATGTTACCAGTCACGTTTTAGGAGGTTTTTCGACTACGGAAACTAAAATATTGCCTGAAATTTTTGATCTTGCGGAATCCACGGTCACAAGCATTTTAGCTGATGGTCTAGAAAAGGCGATGAGCTTATATAACAGTCGTAGTATTGATATTTAAATTATGTTGACTGAGCTTTACAAAAGTTTTATTTACGATCAGCTCAGCCTAAAGGATTTGCTGGTTTATCCTACCTAAACTTTTTGGGACTGCTTACAAGGTATGATAAGACGGATTTTTATGAGTCTTCGATATATCTTTAGTAACTAAATTGCAGAGATATACAAGCACCATTTAATCGTAGTGATGAGGAGAATGTAATTTATGAAAGCCATGATTTTGGCTGCGGGTAAAGGTACTAGAATCCGCCCGATCACGAATATTATGCCCAAACCCATGATTCCGATCATGCAAAAGCCTGTGATGGAGTTTCTAGTTGAGCTACTCAGACAGCATGGCTTTGATCGGATTATGGTTAACGTTAGCCACTTGTCAGAAGAGATCGAAAACTATTTTCGAGATGGTCAGAAATTTGGCGTACAGATGGCTTATTCATTTGAAGGAACCATCATTGATGGCAAACTCCAAGGTAGTGCTCTTGGTTCGGCTGGCGGGCTCAAAAAAATTCAGGATTTCTCCCCATTTTTTGATGATACCTTTGTTGTCCTTTGCGGTGATGCGTTGATCGATCTTGATCTCACCTATGCGGTGAACTGGCATCGTCAGAAAAAATCTTTGGCTACGATTATCACAAAGACTGTGTCAAGGGATCAGGTTTCGAGCTATGGAGTTGTAGTTACGGACTCTGATGGCAGAATTAAGCAGTTTCAGGAAAAGCCAAGTGTTGAAGCTGCGCTTAGCAATACGATCAATACAGGTATTTATATCTTCGAGCCAGAAATCCTTGATTATGTTCCTTCAGGGGTAGAGTTTGATCTTGGTAGTGATTTATTTCCTAAACTGGTGTCAGATAATTTGCCTTTCCATGCAATCTCTATGGATTTTCAATGGGTCGATATTGGAAAAGTTCCCGATTATTGGCAAGCCATCCAAGATGTACTCTCAGACAAAATTAAAAACGTGAATATTCCTGGGCATGAAATTAAGCCAGGAGTTTATATAGGATTAAATGTCTCCGTGAACTGGGATAAAGTTGATATCCGTGGACCCGTCTATATTGGTGGTATGACCCAAATTGAAGATGGAGCGACCATCATTGGTCCCACGATGATTGGTCCTAACTGTCATGTTTGTAGTGGTGCTGTGGTTGAGCGAAGCGTAATTTTCGAGTATTCGCGCTTATCTGATGTGCGGTTAGTCGATAAATTAGTGTTTGGTCGCTATTGTGTTGACAAAACAGGTGCAACTATTGACTTGCAAGCCGCCGCTCTAGATTGGTTAATTACCGATGCTAGGCATCAGCAGAAATCTCAGTCTCCTTTAGAATTTTCTAAATCTCCTTCTTAAAAATAAGGGCTGCGCGTTAGCGCAGCCCTTATTTTTTATCTACCACGTACGCGCATGAACTGATCAATACCTCTTGCGATCGCATCCGCCATCCGTTGTTGATAATTAGGATTGTTGAGATTCCTAGCTTCAGTAGGATTAGTGACAAAACCTGTCTCAACTAAAATTGCAGGCATCGACGTTTTGGAAATCACATAAAAACCTGCGGCTTTGGCATTGCGATCGGTTGCACCAGTCGCTGATATGATCTGTGACTGTACGTTGCTAGCTAGCTCTCTCCCAAGTGTCGAACCACGGGCGAAAAAGGTTTCCACCCCATTAACACTATTGTTTCGAGAAGCCAAAGAGTTAGCATGAATACTTACAAACACATCGGCATTAACTCTTTCAGCAAGAGCTACACGCGGCTCCAAATCAATTTCCACATCATTAGTACGAGTATAATAAACGGTGTAACCCATATTTTGCAGGGCTTTTCCTAAGTTGATGCTGATGGGTAAGACAACATCTTTTTCCTGTATGCCATTGCCAATAGCACCTGGGTCACGTCCGCCATGCCCTGCATCGACTATGATCACGCCTCGACGGCGATCGCCTGTATTTTGTGGATTGGGGATAGAAGGATTATTGTTTGGTAAAGGACTTTGATTATTGGGAAAAGGTGTATTACTATTTAACGAAACCTGTAATTGAACTTGTTGATTGTTTAGGCGTGGGGTATCGCGTACCAGCCACCCTGGGATAGTTTTAATTCCAATCTCGACGAAGTTGCCAACTTGTGAGAGCCGAATTCTTTCAACTGGGCTATTAGCAGTGAGACTGGGACGTTGCAGATTAGGCGAAATTTTGGCGTTGGCAACAATTATGTTGAATATTCCAGAGGTACGATCTAGTCTTGTTTGATAGTTGAATGGTTGGTTGGCAAAAATTAGCAATTGTCCAGTCTTACTAAAACTCAACCTTTCAATCACAGCAGGGCTTGATATTGTACTTGGAGGGTTAATTGGCGTGGGGCTGGGACTTGTAGGATTGGAGTCAATAGGGATTGCTTGAGCAACTTGATTTTCTGGGCTGAGTAAAAGCGTGTTGGTTGCAGCAATGTACTGACTTTTCCATGCAATTTTGCTGTTGGGATCGTTACTATCTAAGTCAAAAACTAATCTAGTGATTTCAGGGCTACTTTGAAATTGGGCTACTCTAACCTGTTTGACTCCAAAACGATTGATTGGCACATTGGCTTGGTGTAATTCCTTTGTTAAGGAAGTATTTTGCAGATCTAAGATCAGACGAGAGGGGTTATCTTCTCGTTGTATGAGGATCTGGGGATTGGCATTCATATTCAACATCAAGCCATTGGTAGCAGGTCGAATATTCTTTAGCTTTATTGCATCAGATTGATTCGCTGTATTGAGCGACTGTGCTTGCAATTTCTCCAATACAGGTATTCCATAGCTGGTAGCTATGATCATAGAAATTCCGACTGCTAGTTGTCGATATCGCAAAATGTTTCTCCCAATGGTGTAAAGATCCAAAAGATGAGCTAAACGAATTGATTTTTGAAGGATTATTGACTTAGATTAAAGCGATCATCCCACTATTTATCTTCGATAAGATTTTAAAAATTGATCAACACCCTTGGCGATCGCATCTGCCATCCGCTCCTGATAGGCACTATTGACCAATCTTGCAGCTTCCGATGGATTTGTAATAAATCCAGTTTCCACCAGAATTGCAGGCATCGAAGTTTTGACAATCACATGAAATCTAGCTGACCTCACACCACGGTCAGTTGCACCCGTACTAGCAATAATTTGCTCATGTACTAATTCTGCAAGATTCTTACCTAGAGACGCACCTGGAGCATGATAAGTTTCAACCCCATTGACCTGAGAGGCACTTGCCTCTAAAGAATTTACATGAACACTCACAAATGCACTTGCTCTAGCATTCTCTGCTATCTGCACTCTGGGCTCTAAGTCGAGATCAATATCCTCAGTGCGCGTATACATTACAGAATATCCCATCTGCTGCAATATCCTGCCGAGCTGTTTGCTCATTGCCAGCACAATATCTTTTTCGTAAATTCCATTTCTGGTAGCTCCCACATCTGGTCCCCCATGCCCAGGGTCAATCACAACTAACTGACGACCAGTATTATTACTATAGCTAGGCTGAATTTGCGATCGCGGATTTTGAGGATTACTTGTTGAGACTTGTCCAACACTTTCTAGCTGCAAGGAAATTGCCTGTGGATTGGTTCTCGCTGTTTCGCGAATTTGCCAACCTGCAAGCGCTTTCACACTAACAATCACTGCATCGCCCATCTGATTGAGCCGAATTTGTTCAATAGGACTATTAGATCCTAAAATTGGGCGGCGTAACTGTGATGAAATCCGAGTTGAAGGAATTGTGACATTGTAAGTATTAGTTGCTAAATCTAGGCTAGTACGATAGCTGATCGCTCGACTAGCCTGAATTACCAGTTGCCCATAACCATTAAATGACAAACCATCAATAGTTGTCGGTAAATTGTTGTTAGCTACAGGCGAACCTGTCACTGGTAAATTACTGGGATTATTTGATGTTGCTGATAGTCCTATGGGGCGAAGTACCAATAAGCCACGGGCTTGATCGAAAGAACTTTGCCAACTGGCAAGACTATTATTATCCAGATCAAAAACTAACCGAGCGATCGCTGGAGACTTTTGAAACTGTGCCACTCTAATTTGTCTTACCCCATAGCGATTTACAGCTATTAGAGAGTTGTGTATCCACACCGCTACTTCTGTAGCCTGTAAATCTAAAATAATGCGATCAGGATTAGCCACCCGCGATGCACTCATCTTGGGAATGCCATTAATCTGTAAAACTAATCCATCAGAACTAACTTGCACATTGCGGAGCTGTAGTTGCTGAATCGAAGATGGTAGTTGTGCTTGGAGGTTAGTATCTTGCTTTGGCAAATTAAAATCAACTTGGGCATTAACAGCTTGTGTACTCATGCATACAGCTGTAAAGCCCAAAACTAGAGGTAGATATCGTTTGTAACGTTGATTCAAAAGATTACTCCCATCAAATTGACTAGAGAGCTCTAAGCTAAAGCTCTAAGTCGCTAAGGTAAACATAAAACCCTAAAAAATGTGAAAAATGTACTGCTCACGCAGCGAGCGGTACATTTTTGTGTATGAAGGTTTAATTATGTCAATGTACTTTAAGACAGCAATTCTACAGGAGATAGAGAAACTTTTTCCACCAAAGGTAACTTTCCTAACCATCGGCGCGAAACTTGAGCAAACCGCTCTGGCTCCCCACTCACAAAAAATCTGGTTCGAGCGCGATCACTACGATTATCTAAACATTTCAAACCCATTAGATCTAATTCTTGACTTGCAGCCCTTACCACATAAGAAGCAGGATTTACTAGAGCCACATGGGGCGGCAAAATTTGACGTAAAACTCCTGACAAGTGGGGGTAATGCGTGCATCCTAAAACCAAAGTATCAATATTTGCTTCGATAAGTGGCTGTAAATATTGCCTTGCTACTTGCATTGTGTAGGGATCATGAATGCGATCGGACTCAATCAAAGGTACAAATTCAGGGCAATCTACTTGAAAAACCTGTGCTTGGGGATCGCTCTCACAAATTGCCCTTACATAAGCTTCACTCCTTACAGTAGCGGTTGTGGCAATTACCCCAATCCGTTTACCTTTGCCCACAGCTGCTCGAGCCCCTGGCAAAATCAAACCCAAAATTGGTAAATCAAAGTCCTTTCGCACTATATCTAGCGCCAATGCCGAACTGGTATTACAAGCCATGATTGCCATCTTGACTTGTTCAGACTGCATCCAGCGCAAAATCTCATATACATACTCAATTATTTCCGAAGCTGATCGCTTTCCATAGGGCAATCTTGCCGTATCACCGAAATAAACCACAGATTCATTAGGCAATTGGCGATGAACTTCCTGTAAAACCGTAAGTCCCCCAACCCCGCTATCAAACACACCAATAGGGAACCGAACTTCTTGCTGCAAAACCATGCACATCCTCACACTTCACATGCATCACAGTAAAGCATACTTTTCTTAATGTGAATATCAGCTTAACTAATTAACCTTAAAACACAATAAACAAGGAATTTAGAAAAGTATTACTCTGTAACACTTTTCTAAATTCCTTGTACCTCTTTGGACTCCAAAATTCAGGCTATACCCCAGATATATCTACCCAAATAGTTTGTAAAAACTTGCCCCAAGGAGACAGATTTTTACAAACTAGCTAATCTCACAAAGTCAATGATGTTTTATGTCTTAACGGTACTTGCGATCGCTATACTTTTTCTAGGCAGCCTGCGATCGTCTACGTGACTAGCATCTGCATAAAAACAACAAAAACTCAAAAACTAATCAAAGGAGTCACCAATGGACTTATCACGTATTCCCCCACAACCCAAAGCAGGCGTCCTCAATGTCCTAATCGAAATTCCAGCAGGGAGCAAAAACAAATATGAATTCGACAAAGACCTCAACGCTTTCGCTCTTGATCGCGTCCTTTACTCCTCAGTCCAATATCCGTATGACTATGGTTTCGTCCCCAACACCCTCGCTGACGATGGCGACCCTCTTGATGGCATGGTGATTATGGATCAACCCACATTTCCCGGTTGTGTTATTCCTGCACGTCCTATTGGGATGCTAATCATGATCGATGGTGGCGATCGCGACGAAAAAATCCTTTGTGTTCCTGATAAAGATCCTCGATATACAAATGTCAAAACTCTTGCAGACATCCACCCCCACCGACTCGAAGAAATTGCCGAGTTTTTCCGCTCTTATAAAAATTTAGAAAAGAAGGTTACTGAGATCAGAGGCTGGGAAGGTGTAGAAGCAGTACAAGCACTTGTAACTAAATCTATTGAAGCAGCATTGCCTAAATCCTAAAACTTTTTAGAGTCTACAATCCTTCTACCGTAGGGGATAGAGGTATCAAGCAAAAGGCTTTACAAAAACTTTCTCAAAAAAGGGGTTGACAAAGCTATTTAATCAAGCTAACTTAGTAAAGCGCTGAAGGGAGAGACGA
>JADBWK010000071.1 GCA_020404895.1 Pseudanabaena sp. M085S1SP2A07QC
AAAAGTACTAACTTCAATATCGTGAAAGAAGAAGACTTTCAGAGAGTCGTGGATTTTATAAATCACAGACCGAGAAAATCTCTTGGCTATCGTACTCCTTACGAAGTATTCTTTGCTTCATCAGAACCCGTTGCATTTCATCATTGAATTGGCGACCTTGGGGCACTGGCTTCTGATAAGTCATACCGTCAATATACTCACTAGCTGGCTTCGTTTCTGGTTGAGTCAGAAAGCGATCGAGCGTTGTTGTGGAAGCACTATGTTTAGCTAGGGTCATCGTAGTTTGCCCTTTGGAGAGAGGTTATAATTTTACAGAAATTATTGCCTAAGTTTACAAATGAGTACAGATCTACAGTTTAACGATATTTTGCTGTATACCTCTCCTGATGGAGCAGTAAAAATTGAGGTGATTTATGAGGGTGAAACTTTTTGGCTGAGTCAAAAGAAAATCGCTCAACTTTTCGGAGTTGAGAGCAATACAATAACTTACCACTTGAAAGAAATTTACCAAAGCGGTGAACTGGAGCCAGATCCAACTGCTCGAAAATTTCGAGTAGTTCAACGTGAAGGTAGCCGAGATGTAACGAGACAAATAGATTTTTATAACCTTGACGTTGTTATTGCTGTAGGTTATCGAGTCAATAGCTATCAAGCAACCCAATTTCGGATCTGGGCAACTAATACTTTAAAAGAGTTCATCATCAAGGGATTTGTGATGGATGATGAGCGACTCAAGCAAGGTAAGCATTTTGGCAAAGACTATTTCAACGAGTTAATAGAGCGTGTTCGGGAGATTCGCGCCAGCGAAAGGCGTTTTTATCAAAAAATCACTGATATTTACGAGCAATGCAGCATTGACTATGACTCAAAATCTCCAACTACTCAGACTTTTTTTAAGACAGTTCAAAATAAGTTGGAGTGGGCTATTACAGGGAAAACTGCGGCAGAGATTATCGCAAGTCGAGCTAGCGCGGAACAGCCCAAAATGGGATTGCAAACATGGAAAAATGCTCCTGAAGGGAAAATCATCAAATCGGATGTCACAGTAGCAAAAAACTATCTTATTGAAAAAGAGATTAAAGAGTTAGAACGCATTGTCACCATGTATTTAGACTATGCAGAAAATCAAGCGGCTCGGCAAATCTCTATGAAAATGCAGGATTGGATTGATAAATTGGATGCTTTTTTGCGCTTTAACGATTACGACGTTTTAACTAATGCTGGTTCAATATCTGCTGAAGTTGCTAAAAATCTAGCTGCATCCGAGTATGAAAAATATCGAGTGATTCAAGATCGAGAATATATATCTGACTTTGACAAGGCGGTTAAAAAATCACTAAATAGTGATCAGAGAAAAGATATAGCAATGTAAGCTTTGCTTAGGACATAAAACCCAAAAGATAGCAGAGCGAAGCTCTGCCATCTTTTGGGTTTTGAATTGTCCTATCTATCTCTTACGTTGCTATAAGTCATAAAAGAATAAAATTACAAGTTAATAATGGGAAATAAAGATATTTCTGCAATTACTTTACTTGGGACATAGGTTTGATAACAGTTTGAGGATTAACTGTGATTTGAGTATAGCATCGCAAAAATAAGGATAATTGCACAATGAACTCTATCCTGCTCTCCAAATTCTAAAATCTCTTGGAAAGTTAAAATGAAATAATCATGAGTTGTGGATTGAGATATAATCAGATGGCTGACTATAGAGCCTAGCGCTATCACTGAACCACAAGGAAACCTGAGCATGACTGATGTGCAGAAGACTAACAAACCGCTATTTTCACAGCATTATCTGGATCATCGAATTCAGGAATGCTCGGAATGGCAGCTTGATGTGGTGGGAAAGTTTGAGATCCTGAAAAAACTTTATTTGTCTAAAAAAGATTTATTGCCAAAACTAAGTGAAGCTCAAACAGAAGCAGAGTTTATTAGACCTGTGCTGGATATCTTGGGATTTAGTAATATTCCTCAAGTAACGACTCGCGGTAAGGGACGGGCTGAACGTCCAGATTATGCACTGTTTACGAGTGAGAGCGATCGCGATAGTGCTTATCCATTGCAAGATCAAGAGACTGCTTTTTATGCGCGGGTGAGTGCGATCGCAGAGGCAAAGTATTGGGAACGTGCACTCAGTAAAGCTTCGGCTAATGATCAGAGAGATATTTATAAAAATGCTAATCCATCGTTTCAGATTACCAACTATTTAACGGGAACTGGCGTTGATTGGGGGATTTTGACGAATGGGCGTGAGTGGCGGCTTTATTATCGATTAGCCTCTTCGACTGCGACTGAGTTCTATCAAGTGGATTTGGTGGAATTATTGGAATCGCAAGATGAGGATAAATTAGAAAAGTTTAAATATTTTTGGCTATTTTTCTGTGGCGATAGTTTTGTTAAAGATCCACAGGGGCGTAATTTCTTAGAACGGGTACGTGAAGGCAGTAATACCTATGCGACACAGGTGGGTAAAGAGCTAAAAGCTTTGGTGTTTGAGCAAGTATTCCCAAATATAGCAGGTGGTTTTGCCGCAAATGCTTGCCGATTACAACATCAGGTAACGTCCGAAGAGATTTATGAAGCAACTTTGTCATTTCTCTATAAAATTCTATTTCTACTCTATGCTGAGGCGAGAAATTTATTGCCGATTAATTCTGATTATCGAGATCACAGTCTGATCAAAATATCTCAGGCAATTGCTCAAGGAATAGAAACAAAAAAAAGATTTAGTCAAACATCGACAGGATTTTATGACTTATTACTCAATTTATTTCAAATAATTGATCGTGGCGATCCAAGTTTAGATGTACCGCGTTATAACGGGGGACTATTTCACTTTGACTTTAATCAAGCCGATGATCAGGTTGAGTATCCTGCTAATCATTTTCTATTCAGATTTAAGCTTTCTGATGCAGTTCTAGCACCAGCATTAGATAAATTAGCCAGATTTGAAGGATTGCCGATTGACTATAGCTTTTTGGGAGTGCGTCAATTAGGTTCTATTTATGAAGGTTTATTGGAATATCGCGTCGTAATTGATAATGCAGAAAAGGGAGAAGTACATTTAGAAAATGACAAAGGCGATCGCAAGTCTACAGGTTCCTATTACACACCTGATTACATTGTTAAATATATTGTCAGTCATACTCTCAAGCCAATATTAGAAAAGCGATCGCAAAGGTTTTCTGAGCTAATGACAGAAATTGATCATCTGCATCAACAGTTGCAAGATAAACGTTTAGGGGTACAAAGTCGCAATGGAATTCAAAAGGATTTACAACGCTTAGGACGTGAAGCTCAAACGACATTACTAGATATTAAAGTATGCGATCCATCGATGGGAAGTGGTCATTTTTTGGTGGAAGCTGTGGATTATTTGACCGATGAATTGATTTTAATTTTGAATCAATATCCTGAGCATAATCCGATTTTAGAAATGCTAAATCAGACCCGTGAAAGCATTTTAGATAATTTAGCCAAACAAGGAATTAGGATAAGTCCAGATCGATTAGAGCCAACTCAACTTTTACAGCGTGTCGTGATGAAGCGTTGTATTTATGGTGTGGATTTAAACCAGATGGCTGTGGAATTAGCAAAGGTTAGCCTATGGTTACATTCTTTTACTGTTGGCGCTCCATTGAGCTTTTTAGATCACCATTTACGCTGTGGTAATTCGCTAATTGGGACAACTGTAAAGGAAGCCGAAGCCAGTATGGTCAAGGAAGCAACAGGACAGTTTAATTTGCTTGCGGGTCCATTTGTGGGATTGCTCAGGGCTGCGGAGATTATGCGGGGTGTGAGTATTCTCAGTGACACTACATTTGCCGAACTAGAACAAAGTGAAAAACTATTTCGCCAATTTGATCAAGCTGCTAAACCTTATAAAAAATTATTAGATATTTATGTAGCTAAATCTTTTGGTTTGAAACGTGCGGATCATTTTCTAAGAGTATTTGGTACAAATGCGATTTCGGCAGATCCTACTAAAATGAACAAGGCTGATGCTGCTGTGTATAAAAATGCTCAAAAGCTAAGTGATGACAAGCATTTCTTTCATTGGGATTTAGAATTTCCAGAAGTATTTATCGACTTAGAAAATGCCTGTTGGCTTGAAAATGCAGGTTTTGATGCAGTAATTGGTAATCCTCCTTGGGGCAGTGAATTTTCAGCACAAGAGAAAAGTTTTCTCCAAATTCATTACCAACTAGATAACTCATCTAATATTGATTCTTATGCAATCTTCACTAAGACAGCAATTCAAAGAACAAAATTAAATGGAAATTGTGGGTACATTATACCTGACACAATTTTGAGAAAAGATGATCTACAATATTTTAGAAACTTCTTGTTAGCTAATACTGAGCTAGATCAATCTATTGAAACTGGTCCTTTATTTAAAGAAGTTAGAGACACGTGGTGTTTAATTCTGTTAATGACTCATAGGCGACCTTCAGTATTTCATCGAATCAACCATAAACAGCTCGATAGATCTATTGTTTCCGTAGAAGAAAGACTAGAATTGTTTGGCGAGAAAAAATGGTTAAGACAATCCAAAACGGCTCAAATTTATTGGCAAATTAGACCTAAATTAGTTATTGGTTACTTATCATCAAAAGATGAGCAAAAAACTATAAGGCGTATAGAACATAAATCTATTGATCTTGCTAATCACTCTTTAGGATTTACTATATCTAGAGGAGAAGAGGGTAGCAAATTTAATCTAAAGTCAGACAAAGATAGTAATTTTCAGATGCTAATTCCTGAGAATATAGAAAGATATTATGCAGATGACGGCATAAATATTTCCGATAAAACTCTGACATCTAACAAGGTCAAGAATTATTATTGTAATCCCAAAATCTGGATAATTCGTATTCAAAAATTACGTTGGATGCAGCGAATTATATGTGCTTTTGACCAGCGTTGTAATTCCGCAGGCATGAAAACTTTGCAAGTAGTTATTTCCCAATCTAATAACACGAATAATTTATTGTTTTTGTCTACTTTACTTAGTTCTAAGTTAATTAACTTTTGGTGTTCAGATTATTTAGTTGATGATATGAATCAATCATATATTGAGAAATTACCTATTCGTCAATTTGAATTTACTACTCCAATCGATCGCCGCGAGCAGTCATTACAAAATGCTATCGCGCTTTATAATCAGTACCAAATAGATCATCAAATTGAATCACTGTTAAATCAAGTTAACCATTATCTCAATCAAGAGGTAGAAGAAGCAGATGTCATTCATGATTTACTCGCATATTTAGCCGAGCAAATGATTGAACTCAATAAGCAAAAACAAGCTGAAATTAAAAGTTTTTTAAAATGGCTAGAGCGCTTTATTGGATGCGAAATTGATACACTTACCAATAAATCTAAAATTCAAAACTATCTAGGTGACTATTACAAAAATGAGCAAAACCTTAGCTTTGATGACCTCATCGAAGTTCTTAAGAAAAACAAAAAGAAAATCAAAATTGATCCTGTTGCCCGCAAAGAACAACAAGCTCTAGAAAAAGAATATCAAGATAGCCTAAATAATCTTTTACCTATCAAAGACCAACTAACAAACTGTGACAAATTAATTGATGCGATCGTCTATAGGTTGTATGGTTTGACTGAGGAAGAAATAGCGATCGTAGAGGGGAAAATTGTAGAGGGAAAACAAGATAAGGCGATCGAGAATGGATGATTTAGCGATCGCTCTCTTGATACACATTACAAATTGGATTTACAAAATATTTAAAAACTATGTTTCAACCCCAAGCCGCAATCATCACTGACAGCATTAACTTAACAGGCGATCGCCTGACCACCTTTGTGCTGACCTACCACCGCATGATTCACTCAGAATTCATGACCCATCGAATGCTCAGCAAAAACAGCAGCAGCAGTCGCGCCATTCCCGTCGAGAAAATGATCAAACTCGTCGAGAGTCAAGAGGTCTATCCATTACATTGGGGCAAAAATCAAAAGGGAATGTCCGCCCAAACAGAAGTTACCGAAGACGAGATGCAAGCAGCATCAGCAGTATGGCAAGAAGCTAGACTTGATGCGATCCGTCATGCGCGGAGATTGGTAGAAATTGGCATCCATAAACAAGTAGTCAATCGCCTGTTGGAACCTTTCTCCACGATTACCGTAATTTGTTCGGGAACAGAATTTCAAAACTTCTTTGAACAGCGCTGTCATCCCGACGCTCAGCCTGAAATCCAAGTTCTTGCTAATAAAATGAAAGCCGCCTATGATGCGAGTCAACCGCAGCAACTAGCCGCAGGTGAATGGCATTTACCATTAATTAAACAAGAAGATATTGACGAAATTAGCGATATTAACGAATTGGTCAAAGTTGCAGTAGGACGCTGTGCGCGAGTCAGTTATCTCAATCATGATGGGGTGCGGAGTCTCGCCGATGACGTGAAACTGCACGATCGCCTATTAACTTCTAAACCTGCTCACCTGTCACCCTTTGAGCATGTAGCAAGCGCCCTTCCTAATTCCGAAAAACGCGCAAACTTTACTGGCTTTCAAGCCTACCGATTTGATCTAGAACGGAATGACATTACTAAGTAGGTCATCAAAATAAACCTGTAAATGCATAGATCTCCGACTTTTTTGTGAATTCGTAAATTGTCTCTGCCTGCTTAGAAAAAGTCGGAGATCTTAACCTGTGCTTTTTAAGTTTTCTTATGCCTTGCTACTTAAATAACCATAGAGATTCTCAATGTCCCGAGCTAAACCAGATAAACCAAACAAAAAAGGATTTGCCAATTCTCCATCTCCTATTCTTTTAAGCGCTTGTTTAATTGCCAAAAACGAAGAACAACGCTTACCACAATGCTTAGAGAGCCTGCTTTCGCTTGCCGATGAAATCATTGTCGTTGATACAGGATCGCTCGATCGCACCATTGCTATTGCCAAGAAATATCAAGCAAGGGTATTTCATTTTGAGTGGTGTGATGATTTCTCACAGGCGCGGAACTATGCGATCGCACAGGCTAAAGGCAAATGGATTTTAGTAATTGATGCCGATGAAGTTTTGGAGCAAAGTGCGATCGCTATTTTGCAAGAGGTGTTACAACGAGAAGACTGTCTAGCAGTAAATCTTTTGCGCTCGGAAATAGATGCAAAGCAAGCCCCCTATTCCTTAGTATTACGTCTATTCCGCAATCATCCTGCGATTAAATTTACAGGGCTATATCACGAATCCATCGATCAATCGGTGGTAGCTTTACAAGCGCAAGAACCTCATTGGCAAGTGCTAAATGTAGAAATTCCAGTTTTACTGCATTACGGCTACACGGATAGCGAGATCCAGCTTAAACATAAGTATGAGTTTGCCAAACAGTTGATGCACAAACATTTGGAAGCATTTCCTAATGATAGTTATATGCTCAATAAATTAGGCGCTTTGTACATTAGTAGTCCTCAAGATGGCGATCGCCATTTTGGGATTGAGCTATTACAAAAAGGATTACATTTACTTGACGATGCCGAACAACAAAGTTTAATTCGCTGTGAGTTACATTACCATTTAGGGCTTGCCTATCACCAAAATGCAGATTGGGAACTAGCCAAAAACGCCTATGAGCAAGTAATTGCCCTAGATGTTCCTAACATTGTCAAACTTTCCGCTTATCTCAATTTAGGAAATATCTATCAAGAACTCAACCAAAAAGAAGCGATCGCCTATTTTGAAAAAGTGACGCAAATCGCTCCTAATTTCGCCCAAGGACATTTTAATTACGGAATTGCACTCAAAACATCAGGACATTTTACCGATGCGATCGCCGCTTACCAAAAAGCAATAGCCCTTGAACCTAACTACGCCGAGGCACATCAAAATCTAGGTGTCGTGCTGATGAAAGTAGGCTATTTCCCAGAGGCGATCGCCTCTTTCACAATGGCAATCCAACTCCATGATCAGCAACAGAATTATGAAACTGCGGAAATATTGCGATCGGCTCTACAAGAATTTAGGTAAGGGCAATTCATGAATTGCCCTTACCTGAATTCTGCAAGTATTTAATCTGTTCGGCAAGATTTTTAGCTAACAATGCGCGATTAGGACAAACGGATAAACCCGCATTGCGGAGAGCCTCAGCCGCCCATGTATTGCAGTTAAACAAAGAAAAATATTTTGGCACAGCCGCATAAAAACTACTAACGCCATATTGACCTTTGCCAATTGTCGCTTTGCGATCGCCTTTCTCATTAACCGCAAAAGTCTTTTTCACATAAGCAAATAAATTTTGAAATCCCGCTTCGGATAGCTCTATCGGCAATACAGGAAATTTAAAAAACTGCGTAGGAGATTCCGCAAAACTTACCACATGCATGACACTATCCGATGGAATAAATACCGCCCTTAGCATTGAGAGAATAGACTGATCACCCGCAAAATAAAACTGGCGATCGCCCCAACCTACTTCCACATAGGGAGCATCTTTCCATTCTTCTGCACCAAAAGCTTCTGGCTTTAGTTGTGCCCATGCTAAGCCCGAATGCCAATCATGATGCACAAAATAAATCGTGCGAGTTTTAACATTAGGAGCAGGGGGGAACAGCCCCACAGTTGGGCTAGGACAATAGAAAAAGTAACTGGCGATCGCAATAAAAATTCCCAGCAATATCCCTAGGAAAATAGATATCTTCTGCTTACGAGTCACGGTTAGATTAGTGTCATCATTTCTTGATTAACTTTCGTACAATAACACTCAACAAAACCAAAAAGAGAGTTGCGGCGCTTCGCGCCGCAACTCTCTTTTTGGTTTTGTTGTAGCACGGCGAAGCCGCGCCACAAATAATTGGTTTTGTATTGACTATTGCACTAATTTAAAGTTATTATAGTGAGTTCGGAATTCCAAAACTGTAAAGCCATGCCGCTACCGATTGTTGCCGTTGTCGGTCGCCCCAATGTGGGCAAATCTACGCTCGTAAACCGTCTGTCGGGAGAGCAATATGCGATCGTCTACGATCAACCTGGTGTAACCCGCGATCGCGTTTATCGCGAATGTTTTTGGGGCGCACATGAATTTCAAGTCGTTGATACAGGTGGATTAGTATTTGACGACGAGACTGAATTTTTACCAATGATTCGCGAACAGGCGGAGATTGCCATTCGTGAATCTGCTGCTGTGATTTTTGTAGTTGATGGAATGGCAGGGATTACCGATGCTGACGAGCAACTAGGTGGCTGGTTGCGTCGGCAGAATATTCCTGTGCTACTGGCTGTAAATAAATGCGAAGGCTCTAAATTTGGTCTATCACTAGCCGCCGAATTTTGGAACCTAGGCTTAGGCGAACCAATCCCGATGTCGGGAATTCATGGCAATGGTACAGGCGAATTATTAGATGAATTAGTCAAACATCTACCCGCACCCGAAGAAGTAGTCAAAGAAAGCGACGAAATTAAAGTAGCGATTATCGGTCGTCCCAACGTTGGTAAATCCAGCTTACTGAATGCATTCATCGGTGAAAACCGTAGTATCGTTAGTCCCATATCGGGCACAACTCGCGATGCGATCGATATGTCGGTCGAGCGTGATGGGAAGAAATATCGCTTAATTGATACTGCAGGTGTGCGCCGTAAAAAGAATATTGATTACGGCATTGAATTTTTTAGCATCAACCGAGCATTCAAAGCGATCGGACGTTCAGATGTAGTTCTGCTGATCATCGATGCTCTTGACGGCGTTACTGATCAAGATCAAAAGCTAGCAGGTCGGATTAATGACGAAGGCAAAGCTTGCGTAATCGTGGTCAATAAATGGGATGCGATCGAAAAGGATTCCTACACCATTTACGACTACACCGCCGATGTAAAAAGCCGCCTGATGTTTGTGGAATATGCACCGATTATCTTTGTCAGTGCCTTGACTGGGCAGCGCGTCGAGCAAATTCTTGAGCGCGTAGATATAGCATATGAACAGCATAAGCGCCGCGTCCCCACGGCGATTTTAAATGAAGCGCTGAATGAAGCAGTTACATGGCACGCGCCACCCACCAGTCGCGGCGGTAAGCAGGGCAAAGTATATTACTGCACTCAAATTTCTGATAGTCCCCCAACCGTAATTCTGTTCGTCAACGATCCGCATCGTTTCAACGATAACTACAAGCGTTACATCGAAAATCAGTTCCGCAAAACTCTTGGTTTTGATGGGACACCGTTACGATTTATCTGGCGCGGCAAAAAAGATCGCGAAGTCGAAAAATCGAAAAACTCAGCATTGAGATAAACAAAAGGGACGCAAAGCGTCCCTTTTGTTTTGGTTATAATTTTACAAGCAGTAAAGGTGGTTTAACATGACAAGCCAGATAGTTAGTAATTTAACCGTCGATGAACTCAAAGATGTAATTACCAGTTTCGTAGAAGAATATGAAGACAAAGTGTCAGATGCTCGCAGCCAACTAAGACAAG
Source organism: Pseudanabaena sp. M085S1SP2A07QC (assembly GCA_020404895.1). Lineage (GTDB taxonomy): Bacteria > Cyanobacteriota > Cyanobacteriia > Pseudanabaenales > Pseudanabaenaceae > Pseudanabaena. The sequence goes on from JADBWK010000071.1 coordinate 10,430, forward strand.
TAGAAAACCTTTTAGGTTCTTTGCCTAATGTTAACCAAGATAATCCTTGGCTAAAAATGGCTGGTATGCACAAAGATAATCCCTTATTTGAAGAAGTAATTGCATCTATAGAAGCCAATCATCAAGACGTTACTGATGGAGAATTGAATTAGATGAGTTTGTGGATACATGATACTAACCATGTGACTTACCTACAAAATTCTCATCCTAATGTTTTGCAACGTCTTTCTACTGTTAATCCAAAAGATGTTGCTATAACCGCAATTACCGCAGAAGAAAAAATTCGTGGTTGGTTCAAGTTTATGGACGTAAACTCTGATTGCTGTATCTGGGCTTACAAGGGTTTTAAGGATACATTGACATATTTTAAAAAGGTTAATGTTCTGGATTTTGATGAAAATGCATACCAAATTTATCGAGATCTCAAAAAGAAATTAAATAATAAGGTTGGTACGAAAGACTTGCAGATTGCAGCGATCGCGCTTTCTGTGAATGTCATAATAGTTACAAGTAATCTCAAGGAAATAATTTCGCTTTGTTGCTCGATGCTCAAAGCGAAATTATTAATGAACAATTTCTAAATTGGGCGCTATGTTTTGATGTAATTTCTCTAAAAAACAATCCTAGATTTCAGGTAATTTAGTATAAGCAATCCCCAATGATTTCAGGGAGCGTGCGTTGGGGCACACTATCTAAAACCATGTAATACCAATTTTCAAAATGGCGTTGCCATTTTTTGTAACAGAATAAATTTGCTCTGGGGATAGACTTAGAGCATGATTGAGGAAAGATAGCGCTATTGTATGAGGATAGCCGAGAAGAAATTATGAACTCAACCTATAAAGCATTTTGGTTAGAAGCTGGTGATCTGGTGGTGATTGACCAGACCCAACTTCCCTTTCGTTCAGTGACTAAGACCCTGAAAACTAGTGCCGATGCTACCCTTGCGATTCAGGATATGACTGTGCGCGGTGCGGGGGTAATTGGTAATGTCGCCGCTTTTGGTGTGTATTTAGCAGCTAGAGAAAGTAAAGGCGATCGCGAAAAGATTAAGACCCTCTCATCGGTCATCCGTCGCGCTCGTCCGACCGCAGTAAATCTGATGTGGGCGGTTGATCGCATGATTGCGGTATTAGAAAAAGCACCCGCAAACCAAGATTTGGTAGAAATTGCCCTTAAAGAAGCGATCGCTATTGCCGATGAAGATGTAATTGGTACACGCAATATTGGCAAATTTGGCTGCGAACTGATTGAGGCGATCGCTAAAACTAAACCCAAAGGGGAACCTGTAAATATTCTGACCCATTGCAATGCGGGATGGTTAGCGATCGTCGATCGTGGCAGTGCCTTAGCGCCTATTTATGAAGCTAGCGATCGCGGGCTAAATATTCATGTGTGGGTTGATGAAACCCGTCCACGCAATCAAGGCGCAAATTTGACAGCGTGGGAACTCGGACAATCGAATATTCCACATACACTGATTGCTGACAATACTGGCGGACTTTTAATGCAATATGGCAAAGTCGATCTTTGCATTGTGGGAACCGATCGCACTACTCGTAGTGGTGATGTTGCAAATAAAATTGGTACATATCTCAAAGCTCTCGCAGCCTTTGACAATAATGTTCCCTTTTATGTAGCCTTGCCAAGTTCCACTTTTGATATGCAAATTGTTGATGGAGTCAAAGAGATTGCGATCGAGACTCGTAGTGAGGATGAGGTTCTCTATATGCAAGGGCTACAAGATGATGGCAATATTGGCAAAGTGCGAGTCGCTCCTTTGGAAACTACGGCTTTAAATTATGGATTTGACATTACTCCTGCCAGACTGGTTACAGGGCTAATTACTGAGCGCGGTATTTGTGATGCTGCGGAAACAGCGATCGCAGGGATGTTCCTCGATCTAATCCCATAAGTTAAGAGGCGGCATCCGTCGCCTCTTAGATTTTCTATTTAAGTTTGACTTCTGAAGATTGATGCAATGGTAACTGGGTTGTTACATTGGTTCCATCGTTATTAAACAAATCACAGGAGATTGGAAGACGACTGATATTTTTGTTGCTGCCAATTACGACGATCGCTGATCCTTTGAACAGCTTTTGGTTTGGATCAGGGTTGATTTCAAACTTTTGATCGTGGCTTACGGCTATCACGTTTACGCCATAGTGGCCACGCAGCTTTAGTTCTAGGATTGTCTTGCCATCAAACTCTTCAGGAACCATCACTTCGACAATACTGTTATCTGGATCGAGTTCAAAGCGTTCTAAAATGCCTCGTTGAGTCAGCGATCGCGCTAAAGCTCTTCCCATTTCTGCTTCAGGATAAACGACTAGATCCGCACCAACTTTTTTGAGCAAAGTACCATGTACTTCAGATGAAGCCTTCGCAACAACATGCTTCACTCCAGCTTCCTTCACATTAAGTGTAGTAATAATACTCTCTTCTAAAAAATTGCCGATCGCAACAATCACCGTATCAATTTCGAGAATGCCAGATTCTTTGAGTGCGAGTGGATTAGTGGAATCTAATTGGATACAATGCGCCGCTAGGTTATTGGCTCGTACATGACTGACACTCTCTTCATCCTTGTCAGCAGCTAAGACTTCATGCCCTAAGCGATCAAGGGTCGAACAGACTGATCTCCCAAATCGCCCTAGACCAATCACGGCAAATTGCTTATTCTCGTGGCGCAGACTGCGAAAAAAGCTTAAAGAAGATATATCCACAAAATTTTCCTGTATTCCTTACGGTGATTTAATTTTACACATTGCTAAAGGCAGAGCGAAGCGCTGTCTTTAGTCGTTCAACCTACCAGCATCGACTCTTGAGGGTATTTAATCAGACTAGGACGGGTATCAGTAAAGATTGCTGCCATCAATAGTAATACGCCAACCCGACCGATATACATCGTGGCAATGATTACAAGGCGACCTGCTGGTGAGAGCGACGCAGTAATTCCAGTCGATAAGCCAACTGTACCAAAAGCTGAAGTTGCTTCAAATAGGATATTTATAAAGCCTATATTGCGATCAGTTAAAGATAGTAACCCAGTCGAACAAATTACTGTAAATAAAGAACCCACTGCGACACCAACTGCTTTTAAGATCAGACCATTTGGTACTTGCAACTTATAAAGATTGATTTGATCTCGTCCCTGCAATGCTGCACCCGTGCAACTAGCCAAAATCCTCGCAGTTGTGGTTTTAATCCCACCGCCTGTGCCTCCAGGGCTTGCACCGATAAACATTAAGGCTATAGTGATAAATATGCCAGTCACAGTCATTTTGCCATTATCAATCGTGTTGAAGCCAGCCGTGCGCGTGGTGACAGACTGAAACCACGCACCGACGATCTGATCAAACAATGGCAATTTACCTAATGTTTCGCTATTACTAAACTCTGTAAACCAGAAAAATATAGTTCCAAATAGGATCAATGCGATCGTTGTACTAGTGGCTACACAGAAGGTCAGACTAAAAGAGATGTAGTCGCGATCGCGTGAAAATTTTGTTCTTAACCACAGATAACCTTCCAAAATCACTTGATAGCCAATGCCACCAAAAACAATCAGTGACCCAATAATGATACTCACCATCGGTGAGTTCACATAGCCCATCAAATTATCGGTGAATAGGCTAAAACCAGCATTATTAAAAGCATTAACGCTATGGAAGATTGATTGCCAAACACTCTCAGTAAAGCTCATTTTTTGGCTAAAGATGGGCATTAGGGCAAATACCCCTGTCAATTCAAATAACATGGTCACGGCGATGATTGACTTAACTAATTGCAGCCCACTCCGAATACCATTTGTATCCAAGGCGGACTGCAAAGTCACTTTGTCCCTCAGGCTAAATCTACGTCCAATCAGCAATAAGAGGATAGTAGTTGCGGTCATATAGCCCAAGCCGCCTACTTGAACTAACAATGTCAGGAACAGTTGTCCCCAGAATGAATAAAATTTACCGACATCAACTACAGATAAACCTGTTACGCATACAGCAGAAGTAGAGGTAAATAAAGCGGTGATCAGATCTGACCATGTGCCGTTACTAGATGATATCGGCAGCATTAGTAAAAATGTCCCAATTGATATGACAGCCACGAAGCCAAGACAAATTGTTCTAGCAGGGTTCACGTTGATTCCGCAAATATATCCGTGAGTTACAAAATTAATTCTATAGCGATCGTTGGAAATAGAGACGACACAAAGTATTGTCATCAAAAATTTACCCCACCCTAGCCCTCCCCTTGCAAAGGGGAGGGAACAAGGTTTCTAGTTTTCCCCCTCTGCAAGGGGGAATTAAAGGGGGTAAGTCCGACTTATGTCTTGACGATAGGCGATTTACCCCACCCTAGCCCTCCCCTTGCAAAGGGGAGGGAACAA
>JADBWK010000072.1 GCA_020404895.1 Pseudanabaena sp. M085S1SP2A07QC
AGATAGATAGGACAATTCAAAACCCAAAAGATAGCAGAGCGAAGCTCTGCCATCTTTTGGGTTTTATGTCCTAAGCAAAGCTTACATTGCTATAGCAGCTTTTTTTTCTTGTTACTATAGGTAGCAACTTGGGTTAAATATTCAAAATTTAGAGGTGCGGTAAAACTATTCCTTGCTCACTTAATAAATAAACATTTCCGAGTCGAGAATTGGTGGTGCGGGGCAAAGCCCCGCACCACCAATTCTCGACTCGGAAGCCCGAGTAATATCAGTCTAAATTTTTACTAATGGGCAAAAACATCCGCATATCCTAGTAAATCTAAATAAACAAGCGTGGGAATATGAGCAAAACACGCCTTTGCCAAGTCGTAGCGATTCTCTCGAATCAGCATATCAATCAACTTGCGATAAACTGCTAATAGATAACGCACATCGTTAGCTGCATAGTGTAACTGAGCTTCTGAGAGAACTTTGACATTCCCCCAGTCTGAAGACTGCGAAGTTTTGTCTAATTCAATTTTTTCAAGTTCGCGTACCAGTTCCTTTAAGCCATGCTTATCTGTGTATGTTCTCGCGAGCTTGCTGGCGATTTTAGTACAAAAAATTGGATGAGTGGCAATGCTGAGATGTGCTTCCAGCATTGCTATATCAAACCTTGCAAAGTGAAAAACTTTAGTAACGTTGGGCGATTCAAACAAATATTTGAGATTGGGCGATTCTTTAATTCCCTGCGCAATTCGGACTAAACTTACGGTTTCATCATCATTGCAAATTTGGATTAGGCAAAGGCGATCTCGTCTGGGGATCAGCCCCATAGTTTCAGTATCAACTGCGATCGCTTCACAGCCAAGATATTCTTGAAGAGTCTCAAAATCGATATCGTTATCAAATATTTTAAAAGCTGGCATCTTAGTTTTGGGGTTAGATTCTTAAATTATCTCTAGCAGTTATACAGCTTTTGCAAAACAAAATTCAGTAATTCTCATTATCAAAGTTATTTTTGCTATAGCAGTAAAAGAGATAGCTAGGACATAAAGCCCAAAATCAAAGCGCCGCCACTTTGATTTTGGGCTTTATGTCCTAAGATAACCTTTTAGGCTCAATAGGCGTTTCGGGGAGGTCAAACATCATAAACGTCTCAATGCTTTTCATGACGGGTGTTTCAGATATCGAATACCTCCGACGTTAAAACCATTGCACATCAACCATTTCAGCCCTTTAAGCTAAAGCACCTCACCGAAACACCTATAGAGCCAAATTTTTAAACCAATAAATAGCTCTCTCCCAGCGTAGCTGGGAGAGAGCTATTTATTGGTTTTACGATAAAGATTCAATCCATTCAAAAATGCGGTTCCATGCCCACCATCGATCGCGATCGCCATATTGGTGCTGGCAGGTTTTACTACTGACATAGCCGACATGACCACCATGTTCTGTAACCATGAGTTTAATAGCAGGATTATCTTCAGCGATTTTTTCTAAATCGGGAATGATCGATGGGTCAAACATCGGGTCATCCGCCGCATAGAGAATAAAGGTTGGCTTTTGCAAGTGCGGCATGAAATATAACGGGCAACTTGCATCGTAATATTCCTCTACCGAGTCAAAGCCAAGTTTAGCAATTGTTAATTCGTTATCAAATCCCCAAATGCTGTTAGCTCTCTCCACAGCATCACGATCGATTGCTTCAGGATGCATTTTCGCCATGCCACGTCCTAGCTTCTTTAATTCACGCGCGATCGCCTTTTCGAGAAATCGCCCCAGTTCATCTTTGACTAGATAAGTAAGCGATCGATTGGAGTCAACACTAGGACAAATTACGGCTCCGCCTGCGATATCAGTGGATGTAATTTCGAGATCACTTCCCCAATCAGCGATCGATTCCCCTGCCTTGATTCCCCATAAGGCAAGTTGTCCTCCAAGGGAATAGCCCATTAGCCAAAAGGGAGATGGACATCCTACTTGTTTAGCCGTATTTGCAATACGGATAAAATCTTCACCTTCATACAGTCCATCTGAGGTCAGCGCTGGTGAAAGCTCAGCAGTTTTGCCATGCGCTCTCCAATCAAATAAAACTATTGCGTATCCTTTCGCGATCGCCTTCCGCCCCAAAATTTTGAGAAACCATTGATTATCTAAATCCCCTGTAATTCCATAGGTTCCAACTATTGTGCCCTTAGCATTTTGAGGAATTGCATATTTCCCAAAGATGGGAACGCCATGTGCACCTGTAAAAATATGCTCTTGATAAATAGGCTCGGATTCAACCGTGAAGTTTTCCCATTTTTTACTAACCCGAAGAGCCGTATAAAGAGTCATGAGCAATCCATTTGTTAGATGCCAGGGCGGAGTATAGAACATACGAAAAATTTCCTATTTGTATTTCTTTACTACTATAGCTGTCGCTAGTTTTAGCCCTAAGCATGAAGCATTACTTCAAAAATAAATAGGCTCCTGCTAAAAGCAGGAGCCTATTTATTACTACGGAGAGAGAGGGATTCGAACCCTCGTTAAAGTTACCCCTAAACAGCATTTCCAGTGCTGCGCCTTCAACCACTCGGCCATCTCTCCTCGCTTAACGTCACAAAGAACTTTTTTAGAGTTAGCTGCTTCATTGCGCGGATTTTAATCATACCAAAACATGACACATATGCAAGACTTGTAATCGCAAATTTTTGGTTAATTAGCGTAATGCCGCAAATTGTTGTCTTGACCATACTTTTTTACTTCATTCAAACCTATGTCAGCAATCTAGGGATTTCTTCGCTGGCTCTGTCGATATATCTAAAAGAAATCATTGGTTTGTCAGCAAGTGAATCTGCTAATTTTGTGGCGATCGCCTTTTTACCTTGGATGATTAAACCTATTTTTGGTGCGATCGCTGATAGGTTTACCTTATTTGGCTACAAATTTGGTAGTCCTAAAAAGGAAAGGATGAAAGGGGATGTAAAGAAGCATTATAATAATGGATGAAATTTCAAATAGCTCCAATGTGATTTTCTAACTTCTTAGAAAAGGATAAAGTCTTTCTAACCAGTCTTGACACTCGTTGTCGTAACGTACAGTTGAATCTCTCAATATAGTTGGTTTTTCCCGTTTCTTTGCCCACAGCCCTATGACGTTTGGTGGGCAGTACGACAGGATAAGACGAGTAGAAATCAGTGTAAATAACTGCACATTGGCGATAGACACTAGGCAACGACTGCCATAATTTCTGAGCTGAGTCGCTAGAGCGATCGCCAATATAACAACCCACAATTTCACGAGTTTCAGCATCAATGGCAAGCCATATCCACTGTTTATTGCCCTTGTTGTGAGAGACTTTCAGGCTATGGCGGAAAGAACAGGAGCATCACAGGAAATCGGCACAGCATTACTGAAGAGGAGCTATCGACTGTTTCATTGGTGGCACAGAGTCAGAAACGGCACGTTATCAAAAGCATTATTTATCAAAG
>JADBWK010000073.1 GCA_020404895.1 Pseudanabaena sp. M085S1SP2A07QC
CTAGTAAGTTGAACCGCAGCAGCTACGCTACGCGGTTAACGGGTTTTCGTTTTGTCGGTTCCAACGAAAAGTTCTTTTGCTGCACTTTTAGGATTTTATCATATGATGTCAAGACCTTATTGAAGTGCTGTCAATAGAACTTATGATTCATACGCAAATGCGGCACAAAACATCGATTTAACCTCAAACTACCGCAAAACCCTATATCTATTGAATAAATTTTAAAATACGAGATTTTAAAATTTATTCATCATGATTTTACCTATATTAAGCTCTTGCTTTTACCAGCAGCGTCACAAATTTTCACAATTCGCATTACTTACGTCAATTTATTCTCAATATACTACTAAAATCCAGATTAGTTCTGGACTGACTTTACAACGCGCTTTGTTCTTAAATGAAAAATCTAAGTACAGGACAAAAAACTTGAAATGCCCTCCCAGTAACGATTTTAGCTTTTAATCCCAAAATAGCTGCTGGATAAGACTTTTAGGCTGATTTAGCAGCTATTTTTGATTTTTTATCCTGTGCTTATACTTGAACTACAGCGTTTTGCGCTCAAACCTGAATCAATAAACTTGTGAAAAGTGTTACTTCGCGACACTTTTCACAAGTTTATTGATTCATTTTACTTAATTTAATCAGCAGTATCAAAGTCATGACTCAATCCCAAGCATATTCAAGCGATCGCTATGAAGATTTTATTCAGCCCGTGGATGCCTATAATCGTGATTTGATTGCAAATGTACATCCCCTTGATTGGGTAAATCCTCAACCAGCCGCTATTTACGATCTGGTCGTGATTGGTGCGGGAACCGCAGGACTAGTCGTAGCAGCAGGAGCAGCGGGTTTAGGCTTGGGATTAAAAGTCGCCTTGATTGAGAAAAACTTGATGGGTGGTGATTGCCTAAATGTTGGCTGCGTTCCTTCTAAATGTGTGATTCGTTCGTCGCGGGTTGTCGCCGATATGCGTGACTCGGCTCCCTTTGGCATTAACCCACCGAGCCACATTGATATTAACTTTGCAGCAGTCATGGAAAGAATGCGCAAAATCCGTGCGGGTATTAGTCACCACGACTCCGCCGAGCGGTTTCGCAATCTTGGCGTTGACGTGTTTCTTGGCTCAGCGCAATTTATTAATGAGAACGCGATCGCATTTAATAACACGCAACTACGCTTTAAAAAAGCTGTAATCGCCACAGGTGCGAGGGCTGCCGATCCTCAAATTACTGGACTAGCCGAAACTGGATATTTAACCAATGAGACTGTTTTCTCCTTGACCGAGCGCCCTAAAAGATTGGCGGTGATTGGTGGTGGACCAATTGGTTGTGAATTGGCTCAAGCCTTTCACCGACTAGGCTGTGAAGTGACATTACTGCATAAAAATCCACATTTACTTGATCGCGAAGATGCTGACGCAGCGGAAATTGTGCAGCAAAAATTTATCCGCGAGGGATTGAACTTAGTGCTTGATTGTGCGATCGCCAAAGTTGAAAAAACTGAAAATGGGAAGGTCATCCATTATCAGCAAAATGGATCTGTAAATCAAATTGAAGTTGATGAAATTCTGGTCGGCGCGGGGCGATCACCAAATGTGGGATTGAATCTAGAAGTTGTGGGTGTTGACTACGACAAGCGTCGCGGCGTAATCGTGAATGATTATCTCCAGACTACGAACCCACAGATTTTTGCCGCAGGAGATATTTGCATGAACTGGAAATTTACCCATGCCGCCGATGCCGCAGCCAGAATCGTGATTAAAAACACTCTATTTGCTCCCTTTGGTTTAGGCAAGAGCAAACTTAGTGATTTGGTAATGCCTTGGGTGACTTATACTGACCCTGAAATTGCCCATGTGGGTTTATATGCTGAAGAAGCGAAAGCTAAAGGCTTAGAGACAGATGAGATTAAGATTCCTTTCTCTTCCATTGATCGCGCTATTTATGATGGAGAAACGGAAGGATTTATCAAAATCTTGCATCATCGTGGATCAGATCGGATTCTTGGAGCCACAATTGTGGCGCGTCATGCTGGCGAAATGATTAGCGAAATTACTTTGGCAATCGCCACAAAACAGGGATTAAATGCGATTTCTAGTGTGATTCATTCCTATCCTACTCAAGCCGATGCAATCAAAAAGGCTGCCGATACCTATCGTAAAACTTTGCTGACTCCACGCACACAGTCATTTTTAAGGTTGTTAACTAAATTCAGTTAACAACCTTAAAACATAGCTGTAGACAGAGAATCTAGGACAAAAAATCAAAACGTAAAAAGAACGAGCCGTAGGGGCAATTCATGAATTGCCCCTACGGCAAAATGATGCTTTCAGGGCATTTTTGCGTAAGTCCTATACGTTTTATATCGTATTCAACCAATTCATTCGTACAGTAAGACACCAATTAGTCAATATGTTTTCATATTGTTCTCTCACCTGCTCGTGCAATGCAGTCATGATTTCCCTTAGTACTCCTGATGCTCGCCATTGCTTGTAATGCCAGTAAACTGTGGAGTATGGGGGCAAATCTTTGGGTAAGTCTGCCCAATTACATCCATTCTTGAGTTGGTAAAATACTCCATCTAA
>JADBWK010000074.1 GCA_020404895.1 Pseudanabaena sp. M085S1SP2A07QC
ATTCTGAACAGCTTTTCCGTCTTGGTGATAATCTTTGCCGTTCTTGACTATCTTTTTGCTTTGGCAGTGTGGACATTCCATGCCTTTCTCCTTGTCTCTGCCTCTTTATTTTACTTCTCACGTCTTATCTGACCAGTGCCCGCAGCAAGGATATAAGGTTATTGTGGCCACTACAAATGTCAAACATATTTCTAGATTTGTTGATGCACGTCTATGGACAGATATCTAGATGACCGTACTTACCGAACCGTGACGATTAGTGACATAATGTATAGGAAAACTTAGGATAAAACTGATACTGCTATGTCAGACGGAAAAGGATTTGGCTTTGGTTTAGGCAAAATGAAAGAAGCCTTCCAAAAAGCGCAGCAAATTCAAGAAGGCGCAAAAAAGCTACAAGAAGAACTAGATGAATTGCGCTTAACTGGAGAATCAGGTGGTGGTTTAGTAAAAATCACCCTAAGCGGCAACCAAGAACCCCAAAGCGTAGAAATTTCGCCTGAAGCTTTGAATGAAGGTGCAGAAGTTTTGTCCGACTTGGTACTTGCAGCCCTAAAGGATGCTTATCAGCTTTCTACTGGCACTATGAAACAAAAAATGGAAGACCTCACTGGTGGCTTAGGTTTACCCGCAGGTTTCTAACTTTTCAAGAAGTGTTTTCAAGAATTGTGCAAGGCGCAATTCTTGAGCGAGACTAGAATTTTTTATCTGATATTTTTATGATTAATAACCCCGCTTTGCGCGTACAGCGCCGCAACCAACCAGCCACACTTATTCCTACAGAGCAGCAAGCATCGATTCTTGATTGGCTAGAGTCCACAGGTCGCCTTATAGCTAGAGAAGGCACGGAGTCGAGCTTAAAGTTTGATGACGAAGCCGAAGAATTAAGCGAATTGATGCTGGGTGATGACCCTAGCTACATCGATGACGATGACGATGATGATGATAACGACGATATTGATTAGACATAAAAAATGCGGCTAGCCGCATTTTTTATGAGGTAATATGCCCAAAAAACAAAAATTTCCCCATCTAATCGGTTCTAAGTGGACTGCTATGCAAGAAACTTTCGGTTGGCGACATTTTGTTGTAGTGAATCGCAAAAATGAAGGAGAGCTAGTTTTTGCCGAGATCAAAGCAGCCTGTGACGATTCTGTAAGATTTTGGCTAAATGCTAAGGCTTTGAAGAGGCGATCGCTATGGTTACCTGGTTGGAAAACTTTAAATGAAATGTAAAAAGCCTACTCAAGGGAATGCTTAACCCAAAAAAAGAGGTGTCGCTGAGCGACACCTCTTTTTTTGGGTTAAGCAGTGGCTAAAGCTTTGATATCCATGAGCTTTAAGAAGCGATCAAAATTAAAGTATTTTCCCATCATGTCGCAGATGCTGGTCACTTTCACTCCTTCATGTAGACGAACTTGCCCTAGACAAGATTCGATGATACTGACCGTACTAAGCGTGTCTTTATTGACTGAGAGAATCGGGACACCCAATTCCATAGCTTTGTGAGCGACATCATCGCTGATAAATGGACGACCCGTCAAAATCAAGCAATTTGTTGATGTTTCTAATGCCGCGAACTGAAGATCGATACGGCTGCTGCCTGTAATTACGGCTTTGTTATAGGACTTGCGGAAATAGCTTTGAGCTGAGTTGACATCCATTGCGCCAATTTTGAGTTCCTCGACCATGACTTTTCCTAAATCAATATTTTCAGGACGGCAGAGGATATTTGCGCCAAGTTGCTCGATGATTTCAGAGACACTGACACTTCGCAATGTGCGATTTTCTGGCATAAGTGCAAATACAGGAATGCCTTGATTCTCGAGATAAGGATGGAGAATCTCGATCGCAGTTTCATATTGTTCATCAGGAATGTCATTGATGACCACACCTAATAAGCGATCTCCAAAGCGTTGTTTTGCCATCAAGATATGGTCAACTACTAACAGCGAACCAAATCGCATTACCAACAAAATGGGAGCTTCTAGTTGATCTGCCATCTCTTCCAGAGAAAGCCCAAAAATTGCACCTTCCGCAGTATTAGCAGGTGCTTCTAAAAGTACGAGATCGCCTTCAATTAATTTTTTATACTCATCCAACTTAGTACTGTAATCAGCTTTATCTTCACCAGATAGTCGGTGTTGGAGGGCAGATCTGTCGAGATTAAGTAGAGTGGGACGCAAAAGGGATTGCGGCAAATTTAGCGCTTGCTTAATAAATTCCACATCAGCTTCAGTGCGTTCGGCTGATTCGGGTAATTCTTTGGTCGTAAAAGTACCTATTGGCTTACCGTAGCCAATTTTGTAGCCTTTAACTTGCAAGTTATATGTTAATCCCAAAATTGTTGCTGATTTTCCACTGCCTGATCGGGTGGAACCAATCAGCAAATGCTTAGCCTGTGGCACGTCTTGCCCTCAAAAAATGATTACAAACTTTACAGGGTGTATTAAAGCCTACATCCTGTTTGGCTATTGTAACTGATGGACTGTTACGGATGCTTGTTGATCTTGAGTAATTGTGCATATTGATTATGCAATATCTCGATATGGTCATACGTCCTAGCTATCGAAATATTGAGTCACTAATGCGGCAAGCATCAAATATTTCTTTGGGATCATGTACTCGCAAGATATCTGCGCCACCAGCAATACATGCACTACAGGCTGCAATCGTTCCATAAAGACGATCGCGAGGATCAGGGCGATCGCATATTTTACCGATAAAACTTTTACGAGATACACCTAGTAATAGAGGTGCGCTGATCTCCTTAAAGCTTCGTAGATTTTTTAAAATTTTAAGGTTATGGTCAAGAGTCTTACCAAAGCCAATCCCTGGATCAATGGCGATTAGATGCCGAGGAATGCCACAGGCTTTGGCTACCAAAATTGCATCGTTAAGGAATTTCTTAACATCTTGCACCACATCGCGATAGTGAGGATTTTCTTGCATAGTGCATGGCTCGCCTTGCATATGCATTAAAAAAATTGGTACTTGCAACTTTCCCGCTAGAGGCAGCATTTCAGGATCAAATCTCCCAGCGGACACATCATTGAGCATATCTGCACCTGCGGCGATCGCAGCTTTGGCGACAGTTGCCTTGACTGTATCAACGGAGATGGGCAAGTTGGGATAGATTTCGCGTATAGCTTGAATAATCGTCAAAATGCGATCGCATTCTTCGTCAGCGCTAACTGGCTGAGCATTAGGTCTAGTTGATTCGCCGCCAATATCAAGAATATCAATATAGGGAAACATTTGCGCGACTTGTTGCAGCGCCGCATCTCGCGATTTATATTGACCGCCATCGCTAAAGCTATCGGGTGTAAGATTCAAAACACCCATGAGGTATGTGCGATCACCCCAAATAAATTCGCGATCGCGAATTTTCCAATTGGCTAATTTATTTGAGTTTGCAGTCTTGCTTGTGCTTGGATTCAATGTTTACACCTCAGAATTTTTTACAGCACTTGATGCTATTACAGCGCCTTGCGCTCAAACCCAAACCAAGAAATTTTAAAAAAGTGTTGGTTTGCAACACTTTTTTAAAATTTCTTGTGGCTCGTTTGATCGGTAACTGCTGTAAGTAAATAGAATGCGCAAAGCGCATCCTATTTACTTAGATGTCTGCGAGAACCTCGGCGGGATGTAGTTCGGCCTTAACAGCGAGATAAATTTTCTCGATTTTACCCTCTGAATCAATCACAAAGGTATTGCGGAAGATTCCCATATATTCTTTGCCCATCATTTGCTTCTTGCCATAGCTCTCGTAGGCTGTAGCAACTTGAGCATCGACATCACAGAGTAATGGGAAAGGTAAATCAAACTTTTCGGTAAACTTTTGATGAGACTTAGCATCATCGGTACTGACCCCAAAAATCAGTGTATTCTTGGCTTGAAACTGAGCATAGTTATCGCGAAAGCCGCAAGCTTCTTTAGTACATCCAGGGGTGTTATCGCGAGGATAGAAATATAGAACTACACGCTTACCTTGAAGACTAGAGAGCGTCACAATGTTGCCGCTCGTGTCAGCAACGCTAAAATCTGGGGCGATATCGCCAACATTCAAAGCCATAGATATTCTCTATAAGTTGTTATCCAAAACATATTATGAATCACTAGTGTCTGACAGTGCATGTCAACTTTTGCAGACTTTTGCAAACCTAGTAAGGAATGAAAATTAATTAACTTGTGCAATTAAAACCAAAATTTGTTGGGGTGGGCTTCGCCCACCCCAACAAATTTTGGTTTTAATTAATTTTCATTCCTAAGTAGCTTGTATTTTGGTGTTTCCAGCACCTTTGGCGCTGGAAACACCAAAATCAGTTTTTTGAAAGCACGCCTACGGCGTGCTTTCAAAAAACTGATTTTTATTGTGAAAATTGATGGAATCGTCGCCTATTGGTTTGCAAAAACAAAGCTTTGTGCAATGATCTGTGGCAGTCGATCGCAAATGCAAATTTTTGCAAAAATCCTGTGAATCCTTGGCTTAGTTTGTTGCAACAGCATCGCATTATCGCTGTTATTCGTGCTGAAAATATTGTGACTGCAAGAGAAATGGCTCTTGCCGCCGCCGCAGGTGGGATTAAGCTAATCGAAATTGCTTGGAATACCGATCGCGCCGAGTCACTGATACCCAAATTACAGCAGGAATTACCTGATTGTAAAATTGGCACAGGCACAGTTTTAGATGTAGATAGCGCCGAAAAGGCGATCGCCTGCGGTTGTAGCTTCTTATTTACGCCCCATACAAATCCTGAGCTGATTGCTAAAGGTGTCGAGCATAATATCCCTGTAATTGCAGGGGCACTGACACCAACTGAAATAATTGCCGCATGGCAAGCAGGAGCCTCAGCCGTCAAGGTTTTTCCGATTAAGCTGGTTGGCGGGATTGATTACTTGAAGTGTTTACAGCCAATCTTGCGAGATATTCCCTTAATTCCTACGGGTGGGATAAGCCTTCAAAATGCCGATCAATTTCTGGCATCAGGGGCGATCGCTGTGGGTATTTCCAGTCATTTATTTTCGCCAGAAACCATTGCCGAGGATGATTGGACAACAATCATTGCGCGATCGCGAGCTTTAATTCAAAAAGTTCAACCATTTCAAAACCAGTAACATGTCTCGACCCATCAATAGAATTACGGCGCTTCGCGCCGCAATTCTATTGATGGGATTTGGTAGCAAAATGCCTAGCTACAGATATAAAAAAGAATTTATGCAATATGCAGCATTAGGGCTAGATGTCGGCAGAAAACGCATTGGTGTAGCGGGATGCGATCGCCTTGGCATATCTGTACATGGCATCACTACGATTACACGCAAGTCATGGGATGAGGATATGGCAATCTTGCGATCGTTAATTATTGAGCGTGATATTGACATGCTTGTGGTGGGATTGCCCTATAACATGGATGGTTCCCTTGGTCATCAAGCCAAACATGTCCAAAAATTTGCCAATGGTGCTGCTAAACAATTAGGTATCTCAATAGAATTTGTCGATGAGCGCTTAACCTCCTACGAAGCCAAGGAGATGATGAAATCTCAGGGTATTTCTACAAGACATAACAAAGAAATGATCGATCGCAAAGCCGCTGCTTTGATCTTGCAACAATGGTTAGCGCTAAAACGTCAAACTGTCAAATAGCAAAAAAACAGCAACTCTCATTAATTCTTATTTTCAGCGCTTTATCCCAAAGCACAAAATGGCTACGCCATTTTGTGCTTTTAAAACCCTTACTGGGTTTGTTTTTTAATTCACAAAAGTTTCGTCATACTTTTGTGAATTGGTATAAAAATTGGTTTTTTGAAAGTCAGCCTGCGGCTGACTTTCAAAAAACCAATTTAGGGGTTTCATAATGAGAAGTGGGGATATCAAAATCTCGCGAAGCGAGACTTTACGATAAACTGTCACATTTGCTGTCATAATGCTTAAAAGCGCCAAAAGCCTTATACAAGAGGGTTTCTCTGAGCTAGTAGTGCTATAGGATACAAAACAGCAATCTATGGAAGGATCGACGATCATACTTACGGATGACGCAGGTAAGAGCTTGCCTTGCACTGTCGAAACCGCGTTTAAAGTGGACAGCACCGAATATTTGTTGCTGCAACCAGTAGACTTTTCTGTGCAAATCTTTGCATGGCAAGAAACCGATGACGAAGAAGAGACTGAGTTAGTCGATGTCACTGAAGAGGAAATTGATCTAATTTTCCCAGTAGCCCAAGCGGTTTTAGCAGAACAAAATCTTTCCCTCAAGCGTTCAGCACATACATTGACCGTTCAAGGTGAATTACCTGAACCAACTGAAGACGATATCATTGAGATTGATACCGAAGAAGATGGGAACTGTGGTGAATTTCAAGAGCTAGCCCATTTCTATTATGAAGAGCAAGCTTTTTCTGTATTTACATCCCTAGATCCTTTGATGTTTATTGCCAAAGTTGGAGATGATGGTCAACCTGAAATTCTCACTCCTGACGAAATGGTAGCCCTTGAGCCTTATGTGGAGCAATATCTAGACCATGTCCTCAGCACAGAAGATGCCGAAGAAGAGATCTAATTGGCTGTTTTATGGTGTTGCCGTTCCCTTAACTATCCTAGTTACTGGTATAGCTAGCAGTTCTTGGTGGATATGGGCAAGTGCAGCACCTAGCAATTTTGGGGCGAAGATTCGTTTAACTATTACTGATGGGATGCCAACCCAAGCGATCGCTCAAGAGCTAGAGTCAGCAGGCGTAATTCGCTCTAGCTTAGCTCTACGGCTGTGGGTTACGTGGCAATCATTGCGAAGTAATGAGTCGGTAGCCTTGAGAGCAGGAACCTATGACTTTGCGACTAATCAGTCATTGCCAGAGGTTGTTTCTCAAATTCAGACTGCGAAATCCTCGGAAGTCCGATTTACGATTCCCGAAGGTTGGTCAATCGCACAGATGGCGGATCTATTTGAAAAGCAGGGTTTTTTTGCTGCTAAGGATTTTGTGGCATCAGCTCAGCGTGTCAGTCCTAGACGACGCAATTGGATTCCTGAAGGTGTGCCAAGTTTGGAGGGGTTTCTATTTCCTGATACTTATCAAATCTTGCCTTCTGAGGCGACACCTGATCGCATTATCGATTTAATGCTTGATCGCTTTGAACAAGTAGCTTTACCTGTTTATCAAGAAAATCAGTCTGGTAAGCCAAAGGTCAAAGTTAGTCTCAAAGATTGGGTCACTCTGGCAAGTATTGTTGAAAAAGAATCGGTAATTGAATCAGAGCGTCGGATAATTTCAGGCGTTTTTTGGAATCGCATCAGAAAAAATATGCGTTTAGAGTCAGACCCCACGGTTGAATATGGCTTAAATATCAAACAAACCCCTGAAAATCCGCTTACCCTAGAACAGGTGCGGACTGATTCGCCCTATAATACTTACTTAAATGAAGGGTTACCTCTAGGGGCGATTTCTTCAGTCGGATTAGCTAGTCTCAAGGCAACTCTTGATCCTGCAACCACTGACTACTTATTCTTTGTGGCTAAGTTTGATGGCAGTCATGTATTTAGTCGTTCTTTAGAAGAACATGAAAAAGCATTACAAGCGATCGACAAAAAAATCCAGCAAAAAACACCCAAACAGTAATCAAACCCAAAAAAGAGTTGCGGCGCAAAGCGCCGCAACTCTTTTTTGGGTCAGCGTTATAACTGTTCTAGCGCAAAGCGCTGTAAGATATTCTTAATTATTTAATTAACATTTTCAAGATATTTGTGAAACCTTGGCAACTTATTTCTCCTGACTTAGTTTTGTCAGCACCAATTTACGCGATCACTCCGCAACTGATGGGAACTTATGGCTTAAGTGGTCTGATTTTGGACGTGGACAATACATTAATTGGTGATGATGAAGCCGATGTGTCAGCGGAAATTCGTATTTGGATCGAGCTAATGCGCTCAAAATATCCCATCTGGCTAGCTAGTAATAACTTTAGCGATCGCCGCATTCAGAAAGTCGCAGAGAGTTTAAATCTTCCCTATCGTAGTCGTGCTGGCAAACCTTCTCGGAGGGTTGTGCGTCAGGTTCTCGAAGCAATGGAATTGCCAGCTGCTCAGGTAGCGATGGTAGGCGATCGCCTATTTACAGATACCATTGTTGGTAATCGCTTGGGCTTATTTACAATTTTGGTACAGCCTCCTTGCGAAGAACTTGTATTCAAGCCATCGATCGCCACAATATTTAAAGCGCGATCGAGTTTTCTCCGAAATTGGGAAATTTGGCTTGCCCGCAAGTCTGGTGTGAAAATTTAAAAAATGGGTGTGCATAGCATACCCATTTTTTAAGGTTGCAAAGTCGGTGTTTCGACTGGGCGAATGATCGGTGGGGTGATTCCTGGATCTGGCTTAAAGATTGCTGCGATCGCCTGTTGTAAAGTTTGTGCCATCACAATGCGATTTTCATAGGCGACAATTACGCGGACTAGGGTCGGCAATTTATTTTGAGTTGATTCTAAATAGAGTGGTTCTACATATAAGAGTGACTGTTCTATGGGAATAATTAACAAATTCCCTTGAATCGCTCGCGATCCTTGGCGGTTCCAAAGTGAAATTTGTTGAGAAATAACTGGATCTTGGTTTATTCTGGCTTCGATTTGTTCGGTTCCATAGACAAGTATTTGCTTAGGGAAAGTATAAAGTAGAAGTTTGCCATAGTTTTCTCCATCAGATCTCGCTGCTAGCCAAGCTACAAGATTTGTGCGCTCTTTAGGAGTGAATGGCAAAAGCAGAATGAACTCCTCAAATGGAACCTCAGGCAAACTCGTAATCAAATAATAGGGTTCCACCAAACGCGGTTTATCGCCATAGACCTCATTGGGAATTTGCCATTGATCTTCACGATTGTAGAACACTTGAGCATCAGTCATGTGATAAGTCATCAAGCGTTCTGACTGAATTGAGAATAAGTCTACAGGATAACGCAAATGCTGGCGTAATGCTTCAGGCATTACACTCATGGGTTTAAACAAATCAGGAAAAATCTTTGCCCATGTGTGAATAATCGGATCGCTGGGTTCGGCAATATAGAAATTCACATTGCCATGGTAAGCATCAATCACGACCTTGATCGAGTTACGAATGTAATTGAGCCCTTCTTTGCCAATATCTGAATAGGGATAGCGATCGCTGGTTGTATAGGCATCAACAATCCAATAAAGGCTACTTGGATCATTAGCTTGAGTTTTGGTACTTGCCGCCACTAAATAAGGATCGCTGTCATAGCGCAAAAATGGTGCTATCGCCTTAATCCTTTGCATAATGTTCCGCCGAAACAGTAACTTGGTTTCGGGCTGAAATTCTGGAGTTACAGCCATGCGCCAATCATTCAGATACTTGGCAAATAGCATTCGTCGCCACCATGAATCAAGGGCAAGCCCACCTCTGCCATCGTAAATGTTGTAAACATTATCATTGTCGCTAGGATAATCTAGCTCCTTTACCTTTGTACCAGTCATCACATAGGTGTCAGTATTCTCTCCATAATAAATACGGGGCTGACCAATCGGGATACTTGTTCGCACTGCCTCGCTAGCAGTGGACAGAGGAGTACCTTCGGTGATGCCAATATCTTTAATAAAATATTCAGGTAAGCCCCCAGCCGCAACCCGATTGACAGGACTTAGGGTAAATCCATAACCATGGGTATAAATCAAATGTTGGTTAACCCAAGTTTGTGCTTCTTGAGGAACTGCCGCATAGTCTAATTCTCTCGCTGCGATGAGTACCTGTTGCTGACTAGCAGGAGATTTGGATAGCTTCTCCTCATTAATCGTATAGCGGTCTATATCGGCATCAGGAAAACTGTAATAAAGACGGATTTGTTGAAGTTGGCGATTGGTGGCAAGTAAAGGTTGTTTATCCCAAAGGCGAATATTGCGAACCGTTAAATCATTATTTTGAATGGATTTTTCGGTTAACTTGCCCTGTGGATTAAAAACTTGAGAACTAATACTTTCAAGTCCAAATGCTTGACGGGTAAAGGAGATTGTGCGTTGGATGTAAGGCTGTTCACGGGCGAGTTCATTCGGCTGTACGATTAATGATTGCACTGCGATCGGTAAACCCTCGCCAAGCCCGATCGCCATCGTCAGATATAAGATTAATACGGCTACTACGGGCTTACGGCTTACAGGCTGACGATGAAATCTAATCCATCTCAAAATCAAGTAAATAGCGATCGCTAAAGCTAAAACACTGAGACATGTGTAAACTGGCAACTGCACCATGTTATCTGTATAACTAGCACCATAGGAAACGCCGCGTGGTGAATATAAAAGTTCATAACGATTGAGCCAATAACTAAATCCAATCACCATCATCACAACGCCACCAAGTCCGTAGAGATGGCGTTGTTGATCGTGGGAAATGCCGACAAATTTGCCTTCGCTCAGGCTATTACCAGATAACAAATAGGTTAAAAGTACGGCGATAAAACCATATAGGCAAATGCCAACTAGCCCAAATTCCACAACTTCCAATGTGGGGAAATTGAATATATAAAAACTAATATCTTGATTGAAAACTGGCTCAGTTCGTTCAAAACTAGTGGGTTGAAAGTAAGGAATAATTCGCATCCACTGCCGTGAGATCACCCATGCTGTAAATGCACTCATCAAAAACGCGATCGCTTTCAGTAAAAACTTGGGATAGACCAATAAGGCGATCACTACACTAATAGTCACTACGGCAGATAGTCGCTCTCTTAATATCTGAATTGTCAATTGACCGATCAGCTCTGGTCTAAATAGTAAAGGGGTAATTGGGGCAATACTTGGCTGAATAACTGACGGCTGCCATTGCGCGATCGCTACCTGTCCATAATGAATTATGAGCAAACAGATTAATAGGCTCAAGCCTAAAACTAGTGGCAATAGCCAACGCAATCGCAGAGAAGTGGGAATGTATTTAGATGATATTGCTTGCTGCTTATGTAGTTGCTGATTTAAAGATGCTCGCTTTCGTGTTTTGGACTGTTTCCGTTCAGCATCGCTATGCAAATCAGTATATTTCAGCGTTTCAGCAATCTGCAAATTTTTGAATAAATAGCCTAAGGCGCTCGCAAATACGGCACTTCCCAACCCAATTTGCCAAGTAATCCGCAACAAATACATTGGCAAGTAGCCCATCTCTTGAAACCATAAAATCTCACCTCCCAATCGCGCCACGATTTCACTGGTCAAAACTAAACCCGCAATCCCCAACAATGCAAAAAGGTAATAGCGCCTAGACAAATTAAATGTGGTTAGTTTTGCAGAGATTAACTTCATGATTTTATCTAGACTCGAAATTATACCAATTCATAAAAGTGTGACCACACTTTTATGAATTAAAAACTAAACCCTGTGAGGATTTTAAAGACACAAAAACGAATTGCTTAGCGGAATTCCTGTAGCAGCTAGAGGCGATCGCACTTTGCTAATTTAATTAAACTCATAACTTTTTTAGAAAAATGCTGCTTTACATTACTTTCCTAGCAAAGCCGTTTTTGATTCAGGGCAAAGCGCTGTAAGTTGATGATACAGTCATTACAAGATCTTTTCTAACTAACAACAATGGGAAACCTTCAGGGACGCGATCTTCTTAGTTTGGCAGATTTGCAACCAAGCGAAATTCAGGAATTGCTGACTCTTGCAAAACAACTCAAATCAGGAGAAGTCCAGTTTGACTTTCAGCGTAAAACCCTTGGCTTGCTTTTTCGCAAAGCATCAACAAGAACGCGAGTTAGCTTTACCGTCGCCATGCATCAACTAGGGGGACATGTCATCGACCTCGATCCAAGTGTAACTCAAGTTAGTCGGGGTGAGCCGATAGAGGATACCGCCAGAGTACTCGATCGCTATTTGGATGTTTTGGCAATTCGTACCTTTGAGCAAGCGGAGTTAGAGACTTTTGCTAAATTCTCGAAAATGCCAATTATCAATGCCCTGAGCGATTTAGAGCATCCATGTCAAGTACTTGCGGATTTGCTAACCGTAATAGAAAACTTCGGCTCTTTAAAAGGATTAACCCTCACTTATTTGGGTGATGGTAATAATATGGCGCATTCCCTGATGATTGGCTGTGCTCTTGTTGGCATGAATGTTCGCATTGCTTCACCGAAAGATTTCATGCCCGATCCTGCTGTTGTTGCTCAAGCAAAAGCTCTTGCTATTAATTCCGAAGTAATCGTTACTGATGATCCTAAATTAGCGTCACTAGCTGCGCATGTCCTTTATACAGATGTATGGGCAAGTATGGGACAAGAATCAGAAGCAGAAGATCGGATTCCAATTTTCCAGCCCTATCAATTAAATGCGAAACTTATGGCTTTAGCCGATAAAGATGCGATCGCTCTGCATTGCTTACCTGCGCACCGTGGTGAAGAAATTACTGATGAAGTCATGGAAGGTGCTCAGTCTCGCATTTGGGATGAAGCCGAAAATCGTCTTCATGCTCAAAAAGCTTTACTAGCTAGCGTTCTCTAGGTTTGTCTGCACAAACTTAATCAATCACATCTGAATGAATAGCTTTTGAATAGCTTTTTTTCCCGTTTTTAAAATTGTCCGAAGTATTGTTACTGAGGACTTATCCCAAAACACAAAATGGCTACGCCATTTTGTGTTTTTAAAACCCTTACAGGGTTTGGTTTTTAATTCACAGAAGCGTAGCCACACTTTCGTGAATTGGGATTATGGAATTATTGTTTCACCAGTTTTACAGGCTGATTGTCAGCCTGTAGGGTTTTGCCATCTGCTAAAAGAGTATAGGACTGAGTAGGAGGAAGTTGAGCAGGTCTTTTCCCATTTAAGGTTTCTACTTGAGACAAGACTTTTCCATTCTTGATCAAAACTTTTCCTGTTGTTCTGAAAGTCTGTTTTTTGCCGCTGGTAGAAGTAGCATCGATAACAGCTTCAAATGAGCCATTGGGTTTGATCGTCCATAAGCCTGAAATTGATGCCAAGCCTTGTTTTTTTGCATTGACTAAAAACTCAGGCGTAAAAACAGTTTTATAGGTTCCTGCAATTTTAACAACCTTTACTTCAGTCTGCTTTTGTTTTGTGATAACGCTTGTATTCTCAAAAGCTTGGGCTGGTTGTAACGCCTCCCAAATACCAACCGCAGAAAGCGTCATGGCTAATGAAGCGATCGCGCCCAAAATGGCGAAATTCAAGTTATGCGGATCTTGCTTCTGATACTTGTTGCTATTTGACATTGTAACCTCGCATAAACTACTTGCAAAATTAGAATAAATGATTCTAAGCGCTGTCTATCCTAATCTTTGGAAATCTTCAATTTCTAAGACATCACCGATCGCTGCCGTTGTGAAAACATCATCTCGGATTTTTGCATTAACCTTGACTTTCAATCCCTCTTGCAAAATTGCTTCTGGCGCAGGTTGCCAAATCTCGTATTGCTCATCAGTATCGGTAATGACCGCCCAAGTTCCATTACCAATATCGATATATTCTACAGTTCCGACAATTTGGATGTTCATATACTTGCTATAGCTATTTTCAAAAAGAGCCAAAAGATGGGGTGCATCGTGCCCCATCTTTTGGCTTATAAGGTAGAAGTCTCTGATTTGATCGATAGATAGGCAAACCCAAAGCAAAGTAGTGAGTTAACGCTGAGAAATGCAATCGCAGGGCTTCCCTCACCAATCCACATCATCTGTGGTGCAAGCACTGCACTAGTTGCTAAGCAAGCCGAAGTACCGATCGCTGAGCCGATCGCAAACCACTTCCATTGTGGATGTCCAAGCAGAATCAACAATAAACCAAGCGGTAAAAGTACACTTGCGGTAATTGGATTCAAGGCATTTGTATTAGAAAAAGCGTTGCCTAATTCAGGTAAAGAGCTTCCTGCTATACGGAAGGGAAGTTGGGTAACATCAAATAGATAGAAACCTCGCAAAAAGAATAAACCTGCACCACCAAAGAAAATGCCATTATTAAATGACCAATTCCATCGGAATGGGAACCAGCGATTAAGTAGCCATGCTAATAAATAGGATCCAATCATCATAATCAATTTAGGAATTAATGCGATCGCACCGCCATCAACCCAAAATCTGGGACTCAAGTAACCATTGTCCCGCGCCCAGCGCAAGAAATCAGGAATCCCCAATTGCCCCTGTGAAGCAAGATTTACAGCCGCAGCAGCATTCAAGTGCCCAGCACCGTAATAGTTAAGAGTATCATCGGTAGACTTGCGCGAGGACTGTTTGAGAATTTGAAATACTTTCTCAGGATCTTTTACTCCTGAAGCTTCGATTAAGGCGACAACTCCCGCAACGTGAGGAGAGGCCATACTTGTTCCTTGGAAAGAACTAAATACGGATTGCTTCGTTTTCGGATCAATTGTGTTTTGCAAAATACCGCCAGACGTATCGCCCTTTTCGCCATTTTTACCCCTTGATATCGCACCACCAGGAGCAGCTAAATCTATACCAGCGCCGTAATTAGAATAAGGAGCTTTTTCTCCTGTCGAACCTGTAGCGGACACTGCGATTACTTTAGGATAGCGAGCTGGATAAAAAGCCGCATTACGATTGGAATTACCCGCCGCCGCTACAATTACCACACCTTTTTTATAGGCATAGTCGATCGCATCTTGCATGAGTTTACTTTCGCCACCGCCCCCAAGGCTCATATTGATCACATTTGCGCCATTGTCAGCAGCAAAGATAATTGCTTCGGCAATATCGGAGATTGTGCCGCCGCCTGAAGCTGACAACACTTTCAGTGGCATGATATTCGCTTCGTAGGCAATGCCAGCTACCCCAAAATTGTTATTCGTCGATTGGGCGATCGTACCAGCGACGTGGGTTCCGTGCCCATTGTCATCACTAGCATCTTCGCGATCATTAACAAAGTCGTATCCTTTGACAAAATTAGTGCTTTTGAGGTCATCAACTTTGCTTACACCTGTATCAATGACAGCAACCGTGATGCCCTTACCTTTTGTTTTTTGCCAAGCCTTTTCCACTTCGATCGCTTTTAAATTCCACTGCTCCTTATACATCGGATCATTCGGAGTGGAGTCACCGATAAATTCCATCGAATAGACATAATTGGCTTCGACATATTCGGTCAAGTTGAGAAGTTCTTCTGACTGTTTGAGCTTTTCGAGGACTTGAGCATCGCCTTTGACCACATATAGGTTTTCGGATTTAGAAAAGGGACTATTAAATTTTGGCTCAATTCCATATTTTGCGGAGATCGCCTTTAGTTCACGCTCGACTTGAGCGGGAGATAAATTATCACGAAAGTTCAATACCATTGAGTCATATTTACCTTGGACTGCCAATCCTTGATAGCTTGAGAGCGCCCAAAATAAACCCACAAAAAATAAGCATGAGAGCAGAAATTTTTTCATAACCCTAAGACATTGATCTCCAGTCCTCAATAGCTTTGAAAGTATCAGGGAAGGTGGCGATTTGCGCCACCTTCCCTGATCAATATTTTAACTATTCCCTTTTTGTTTGCGACAGCGATCGCTACAATATTTAACGTCATCCCAACACCTTTCCCATTTTTTGCGCCATGTAAATGGCTTGCCGCATACTACACAATCTTTGCTAGGTAAAAAAGATTTATTGCCTTTATGAGTCATATTTCTATGAATTTTTACTTTGAATCAATATAACTTTCTGTTCGGCTTTTTCTAGGTATTCACGACAATATTGCGATCGCTTCATCCCTTCTTCATAGAGGGCAAGCATCTCATCTAGAGCAGTTTCCCCATCGTCAAGAATTTCCACAATTTCTTCGAGTCGCTGCATTTGGGCTTCAAAGGGGAGATCTTTAGGTTCTTTTGGTTTCTTTGGTGATTTATTCGGTTCGATCATATACTTTATCGATTACTTTCTCAATCTTGGCTTGGGCTATTTCTGATCGCCGCACGATTTCTACTTTATCAAATTCAGTGAGCGAATCATCATTGCTAAGTATGCGATCGCCTGAACGCAATAAAGCAAAACCCCGTTGCAATGGTGATAGTGGGTGTAGCGATCGCAGATGGGCAGTTATCCCTTCGAGTTTAGTTTTGGATTGATGCAAATGTCGCACAAGAGACTTTTGCATTTCACGTTCGGCTTCGTCTAACTGTTGGACACGATCATGTAGGTGATCACTAAAATTCTGTAAAGCATAGCTATTGGTAATTTTATTCAATCTTCGATTGTTATTCTGGATTGCTAGTTGGGCAGAGCGATTTAGTAGATTTTCCCAAGCAATAATCTGCTGCCATAGGGTATCGCGATCGTATTGAGATACCAGTTCTGCCGCTGCCGTTGGCGTAGCAGCGCGTAAATCTGCAACAAAATCAGCGATCGTAAAATCAGTTTCATGTCCGACAGCAGAAATAATCGGAATGCGCGAATTATAGATTGCTTCAGCAACAGGTAAGGTATTAAACGCCCAAAGATCCTCAATCGAGCCGCCACCACGACCGACGATGAGGACATCGGCATCGGTATTTTGCAAAGCTTTAATGGCTGACGCAATCTCTTCATCGGCATTTTCTCCCTGCACAGTGGCGGGACATAGATAAATCTCGCAATGAGGCGATCGCCTATTTAATGTACTGAGAATATCCTGAATCACGGCTCCTGTCGGTGAAGTGACAACCCCAATTTTGAGAGGAAAAGCAGGAATACCTCGTTTTCGGTATGGGTCAAAATATCCCTGCTCAGCGAGAGATTCTTTGAGTGCAGCAAAGGCAAGATAGAGATCACCCTGCCCTGCGGCAGTCATGCGATCGCAATCAATCTGATATTTGCCTCGGGGTGCATAAACCGTTAACCGACCTTGGATGACCACTTGCATTCCACTTTTAGGACGAAATGATAAAGTGCGACTTGCCCACATCACACAATCGATCTGGGCTGACTCATCCTTAAGGGTAAAATAACGATGTCCAGAGGCTGCGGCTGTAAAGCCTGATATTTCCCCTGTGACTCGAACAATGCCAATTTCGTCCCGCAACAAAAGCGTAATTGCCTGCGTCAAATTAGCTACAGTCATCGCATCTTTAGAACCGTTCATACAACCTACTGACCATGGGGCATTCTGCTAAATAATATGAATATTTTTCCAAGTAATTGTTTAAATACAATTTCTATCTACCTGAAACATTCTATGTTGCTGATCGCTGTCTTGCCAGTGACATTATTGCCGGTCAACGTTGTCCAAGCCGAGGTTGCCGTCCCAGATAAACAGGGCAACTACTACAGAAATGAAACTAATGTACGAGCGCAAAGAGTAGATAGATATGGGACAGGATCGCTCTGGAGAGTAGTTGTTGATAGCCTCAATTGTCGTAAAGAGCCAAGTATAAATAGTGCTGTTCAACGTACTTATAATGCCAATGACATTATAGAAGCACAAATCGGTCGGGGCGGGTCTGATGAAGTTTTAATAAATGCTCGTGATAAAAATGGAAGACCTTGGATGCAAGTTCGTTATGTGACTTCAACATTTGAGGGATGTTATGTTAGGGCAAATAGTAGATTTATTCAGCCCGTAAATGAGTAATGCCAATTCACAAAGGTGTTGCAACACCTTTGTGAATTGAACCCCAAAGCTAGTAAGTTTTTTAATCAAGAAATGGCTACGCCATTTCTTGATTTGGTATAAAGCTATAAAATCGCAGAAGCGCTTTTATTTTTCGGCTTTATACCAAATCACAAAAGTGTGGCTATACTTTTGTGATTTATAGCTGTCGTCATTTGTATTAGAACAAAGCACAAACCCAGAAGCGGGTGGCGGCGCTTCGCGCCGCCACCCGCTTCTGGGTTTGTGTCCTAACAAGACTGGCGACAGTTATAAAATCCAAACCCAGTTAGGGTTTTAAAAACATGAAATGGCTACGCCATTTTGTGTTTTGGACTTAGAGCGTATTTGCTCTAAATTTACAGTGCAATACCGTAGTATCATAGTAAACAGTTAAGAAAAATTTTTTAAACAAAAATTACGGTCTGTTGTGGAACTTTCCTTAAAGAGTGAATATGCAATCTTGGCTATGCTTGAGCTAGCTAATAATTTTGCGATCGATCAGCCTCCTCTCCAGATTCGCCAAATTGCAACCCAACAAAATATTCCCGATCGCTATTTAGAACAATTGTTAGCGGCTTTAAAACGGCAGGGTTTAGTCAAGAGTCAACGTGGTGCAAAGGGTGGATATATTCTTTCCCGTGCTCCTTGGGAAATCAGTTTACTAGAGATCATTCGGGGCATCGAAGGTTATGATCCAATTTCGGAAAAAAATAGTAAATCTGGCAATGAAAGCGCTTCTCTTTCAGTAATTCTTGAAGTATGGGAAGCAGCGCAAAAGTCAGCGTCTAATGTTTTGGATGGCTGTACATTAAAAGATTTATGCGATCGGCAACGCCAACGTCAAATCGCGACAACCATGTATTACATCTAGTCAATCAACATGGAATTAACTATGCTGGGATTTAAACTGCGGATGTATCGGGTAGAGTGAGCATTTCTTGACTTAATATCGCGGCTTTTGATTACTCAATTCATAAAACCCAAAAGGTAAGAGGCGGAACAAATTGCCGACTCTTACCTTTTGGGTTTATAGATATTAAAACGCTATATGATTACTTTGCATTTATTTTTTAACTTAAAGCCAATATGTTGAGTTCGACTAAGGAACTTCTAGAAACTGCAAGACGCAATGCCTATGCGATCGGCGCATTTAATATCTACAACTTAGAAGGCGTAAAAGCCGTAGTAAATGCCGCTGAAATTAGTCGCAGTCCTGCAATGTTGCAACTACATCCTAGCGCTCTCATCTATGGCAAACTCCCTTTAGTAAAAATGTGTATCGAAGCTGCCAAATCAGCAAATGTACCGATTTCTATTCACCTCGATCATAGTACTTCGGCAAGTGATATTCGCTTAGCTCTGGATGCAGGAGTGCGATCAATCATGGCAGATGGCTCTCCCATGCCCTATGACAAAAATCTTGAATTTACAAGAGATATGACAACCCTCTCCCATAAATTCCATGCAGTTGTAGAAGCAGAAATTGGTAGAATTAGCGGAACAGAAGATGGCTTAACGATCGCCGAGAAAGAAGCAAAAATGACTGATCCAATTCAAGCCTTTGAGTTTGTCAATTTAACCAAAGTTGATGCGATCGCTGTCACCATCGGCAATGTACATGGCGAATATAAAAGTCCACCCAAACTAGATTTTGCCCGCCTCGAAAAGATCCGTAGCCTTGTTGAGATTCCCTTGGTTTTACATGGTTCTTCGGGCTTACCTGCGGAAATGATCCAGCGATCAATTCAATTGGGAGTCTGCAAATTTAATGTGAATACAGAGGTGCGCCAAGCCTATATGCAAGCGCTCAAGTTAGAAATCTGTGGAAATAGTCCTAAGGATTTGCTGGAGATCGCTAGTGAAGCGATCGCGGCTATGCAAGAAGTAATCATCGAAAAGCTCCATCTCTTTGGCTCCGTCGGCAAAGCTCATTTACATGAAACACCTTATGCTGGAATATTGTCTAGTCAAGCCTATAAATAAGTTAAATAAATAAATGAACCCACCAGACAAGCTATTACAACTGGACAATTATAGAGATAAATTGCTCGAATCTCTTCATCTTCCTGTAAAAATTGATGCTCAATCCATCAATAGTATTATTGATAATTAATATTGGATCTGCTGCCTGGTTATCCTTTTTCCTTTGGCAAAGATTCAATGTCAATATCCTATTGGTTTTTATCTTTACATTAATTGTCTGCCTTCTTATTCCCTCGGAAATCTGTATGTAACTCTGAAAGAAATCATTATCTTGCCTGAAAAATTATTACTTATTTCCAAACAGTTCAACAGACTTTTGCAGAGTTAAATGAAGCTCATGAGAAAGTTTTAGCCCAGCAATTCTCATTATGAAAACTTTGTCTTGATCTGGTGGTAACTATTGAGAATATTCGCAATAGCAATCTTTGAAAAGCAGATTCCTTCGTTCAAAATTTGACTGCTTAGGCAAATCAAAAGTCATAATGAGAATTGCTGACCAGTTATTACGCTCTCATTTGCCTACCCGCAAAACCTTTTTCAGCGATTTACGCGCCTTAACTCGGTATCTTATTTTTGATAGCTGGGATCATCTTTGAACTTTTATGATTCAAGGTTTAGAGCTTGATCTCCCGCCTATAGCAACGTAAGAGATAGATAGGACAATTCAAAACCCAAAAGATGGCAGAGCGAAGCTCTGCCATCTTTTGGGTTTTATGTCCTAAGCAAAGCTTACATTGCTATAACAGTAGCTAATTTTTCATAATGAGAATTGCTACTATGTGAATATGAGTGACTGACATTGAAATGATAAAATTCTCCGATGTATGACAATACCTGTAAGTTTCTCGCCGAGAACTTCCCCGAAGACTTTGCCAATTGGCTCTTGGGGAAGTCTATTCCATTAACCAAACTCGAGACA
>JADBWK010000075.1 GCA_020404895.1 Pseudanabaena sp. M085S1SP2A07QC
AAAAAGATATTTATCAGAAAAGTCATGATCAAGCTAGAGGTTTAAAGACTGATTCGAGCCAATTATTTTTATTAATAAATATTTTACACAATTCATACCAGGTAAGCAAGAGAGCTACGCCACTACTACCGAATCATTACCAATTATTGCTAGAAGATTTTATCGACTGGCAAGTGACAGACTCTAGCTTTGTATCGGTCGTCAAAGCACTAATTATTGCGGCAGACACGGTAGGTTCAGCTTTACCAAATACTGACTTGAAAATTAGTGATTGGATTGAGAAACAAGTATCAGTAAAACTTACAGAATCAGAGGTTGAGCAAGTTGTTAATCAAAGACTCAATGGTCAAGAAATGCGACCATTTCAAGTTGCATTAGGTGAATCGCAATTGCGAGTAACTTTAGCTAGGGCTGGATGTGGTACAGGCAAAACTCTTGGAGCTTATAATTGGGCAAAACGTTACGCAGTAAATCGCAAATTGTTTTTCTGTTATCCGACTACTGGCACAAGTACCGAAGGTTTTATCGATTACGTACATGATCGAGTAGATTCAGTTTTACTGCATTCCCGTTCTGATGTGGATTTAGCGCATTTAATGTTAACAGGAGATGATGATGATATATCGACAAAACTAGAATCTTTTAAGACATGGGGGACAAAAGTCAGTGTTTGCACTGTGGATACGGTTTTAGGTCTATTGCAATGTAATCGCCGTCCAATGTATTGCTTTCCTGCGATCGCTCAAGCTGCTTTTGTATTTGACGAGGTGCATTGTTACGATAATCGTCTTTTTGGTGGGTTATTGCGATTCTTGGAAGTTGTCAAAGCTCCAGTTTTACTAATGTCCGCTTCATTTTTACCTTGGCAGCTAGAGGCAATTCAGAAAGCAGTCGGCAAGTCCATGGAAATTATTGAAGGGGCAAAAGAGTTAGAGTTATTGCCTCGCTATCGTTTTCATTTATCGGACAATCCTGATTGGGAACGTGTTACACAAGAATTAGAGAAAACCTATGCTTTGCCCAATGGTGAACATATTTGTGGCAAAGTTCTGTGGGTCTGCAATCAGGTGAGTACAGCGATTACTGTGTATAAAGATGTTAAACAAAGGGGACTGAATGCCGTTTTATATCACAGTCGCTATCGCTATCAAGATCGGGTAGATCATCATCGGGCAGTGATTGCGGCATTTAAGGGAAACAAGCCTGTCATTGCGATCGCTACCCAAGTTGCGGAAATGTCTTTGGATTTATCTGCAACTTTACTTGTCTCACAAATTGCTAATCCGGCCGGGTTAATTCAGCGCTTGGGTAGACTCAATCGCCGCTATATCGGTCAATCACTAGATGCTATTTTTTACCCCGATCCCAAAGTGCGTTTTCCCTATAGTCAAGAGGATTTAGATAGCGGTAGAACAATGCTTGAGACATTTACCGATGAAGTTTCTCAGGCAGCTTTAGCAGAATGGCTAGAGCGATCGCCACAGCAGGGTAAGCCTGACAAAGAGACGGTTTTATTTAATGAAATCAAAAAATGGCAAGCCTATCCTGCACCATGTCGTGAAGCAGGTCACACAGTTACGGCATTACTAGAGCAGGACAAACAAATTGTGGATAAATTGCCCGCCAAAGTTTTACCTAAATACACCATCCCATTACTATCTACTAAAAAAGTACAGAAATGGGAAAGACACAGGAAAGGCTACCCCATAGCTCCCAGTCGTGAGTGGGCATATTCTACGGAATTGGGAGCTTATTTAATCAAAGGAGGTGATGAGAATTGAGTAAGTTCGAGTTGTCTATTTTTGACCCCAATACCCTCTTACCTCATCGTGCAGGTATCGCAGGGCTTGCTCTAGTATTATCCACTCTTGAAATAGATGATGCTCCTATCTCTTGGGAAATATCCGAAGACACAGTTACTTTGAACTGGGATTGCGATGATAAGGAAGCACTAGATTGGCTAATTAAGAGTGCTTACCAAATTGACTCAGGGATGTTAAATGTACCTGCACTTAATTTGAGTGGGCAAGGGAAATATACTTTTAGTCAAGGAGTAACATCTACTTTTTTACAGCACTCTAAACAGAGAACTTTAGATAAGACACCAAGAGACATTCCCTTTAAGGTAGATGAAAATCAGCCAGAAATTATCATAAGTCATCGGAGTCTGATTGATTGCTACTATCTAAGGGACTTTAAAGGCGTTTTCAATAGTAAGAATAAGTTTAGTTCATCAATTGCCATTAAAGGACACCATTTACCTGGTCTGGTTGAGTGTTATATTAACGGTGAGTATGAAGAATCACCTAGTGGTTTTATCGCTTTACTTTTTTTGCCGATCGCCTGTAACTACTACCTTCTACAAAATGGGCGCTATGCTCTAGTAATCCCCGAAGTAAAAGATTTAAAATCTTGGATTAATCGTCGTCGTCAACTTAGTAATCGTAGTTACCGTGACTTTCGTTCACCAAGTGCGGGTGAAGCTGGTTTAAGACTTTTACTAGAAGAAGCTTTAGCAGACAGCTTACAACTGCAAAAAGTCGAATATTGCGAGGTCTATCAACTTGGTAAACAACCTTGGGATGGCAACCAATCTGGACTAAAACAGGCAGTTTACCGTGTTCGAGCATCCCATCAAGTTTTATCTGTTTACCAAAGTGCGATCTCGCTATTCCCCAGCAAGGTCAAAGTAACTGATAAAGGTGTTTCTTGGTTAGACATATCAAAAATATTGCCTTGGATTGCCGAAAATTTGGTCAATGGGAAAACTTGGTACACCAAGTTTTATGAGTTTCGTAAATCCCATCATGACAAGATCAAATATCAAAGAAAAGGACTAATAGCTATGACATCACATCTTCAACCCCACGAACAAATACTATTTGATTCCGTACAAGGAGCATTTAGTGTTTATTTAGTTGGACAAATCAAGCAAGCAACTAAACAAGGTCGCCCTCTTGACTATTTTCAAGTTACAGACAAGGTGATTCACCGGTTACAGCGCCCTAGCACCCAACAGGAATTTGCAACTGCTCTTGTGGATTTCTTGAGCCAATTTCGTAGCAAAGCGGCTAGGGGATTAGGTCGAGAAATCTATGCTTGGATTCATGGTGAAGAATGGCGCAAAGCCCGTGACTTGACCATGCTGGCAATAGCTACTTACCAAAGCAAGAAAAAAGATGGGGATGCTAATTCTGAAGAGGAGCTAGTAGAGATTCCAGATTCTGATTCTGTCGTTGAAGCAGATGATGAAGGCTACGAAGAAAGTTTGTAAATAGTTTCTGATTATTCAAAACAAAGGAGTTCGATCATGTCTAAGCATTTATTTATTACTGTCGTTACCCCCACTGCAATCGCCGCTAATAATCGTGGCGAAGGTGACGGCAGCACCCTTTCAACCTTGCAAAAAATAACCTGCGGCAACGATCAGCATACAACTGTAAGTGCTGAGGCGATTCGCTGGGGCTTGCGTGAGTATTTGCAAAATACTTGTGAAGCAGAAGTGAACCGCACTTTTGACGCAGATGAGGATAAATATCATCTTAAGGGAGAGAAGGACAAGAAGGGGGCAACTTATAATCCTGTGGCGTTTATCGATGATGATCTCTTTGGTTATATGGATGCCAAGAAAGGTTCGGAAAATGAAGATGCAACCAAAAAACGGCGAGGAGTTTTAGAAGTGAGTCGTGCAATTAGTCTCGATCCCTATTGGGGTGATATTGCTTTTGGTTCAACTGGTGGTCAGAAGGGTAAAACCTCAATTCACAGCACTGAGGTACACCGCACTGCTTATCAATATTCCGTTGCGCTGACACCCGAAAGCCTGAAAAAGATTGAGCGTGCCGATATTGTTTTAGATGCGATCGCAGCTATTCGTCATGTGGGGGGCAATCATTCCCGCTTCCTCTACGAGTTTCGTCCCGAGTCTGTTGTGATTCGCCTAACCGATGATCCTAGTCCTTGGATTATGAATTGCTTTAAGCGTGTAGGAGAATCCGTTGGCTGTCCAAAACTTGTGCGCTTAGTTGAGGTTAAAGACATTGATGTCAATGAGCTAATCGTGGCGGGTGAAATTGCCGATACTCCCTATGGTGAGCAGTTACAAAATTTGGGTGTGACGGTGCTTCGTGGTGTCAAAGAGGCGATCGCTGAGTCTAAAAAGCGTTTAGCTGAGTTAAAGGGGGTAAAAGCCTAATGGATGATTTGCTCTATCTAGAGTGTCCTTGCACCAGTTTTCCCCGTAGCTTTGCAAGGGATTTCAAGGAAACCTACCTCTATCCGCCACCATCAACACTCTACGGATTTTTGCTCTCGTTAGTGGGTGAGGAGGATATATCGGCTCATCTGGGGGTGAGGTTGGCAATTGGTATTCTTGGCAATGATTCACCTATTTCTCGAATTGTGCGTAAGCAGCGTAGCCATAAGTTTGTGGTGGGTGGTGAAGTCAAGAAACGGGTAGAGAAGTATGGCGAAGGGGTATATCCAACTAGCCAATTTTCTAAGCCCAACTTTCAAGAGTTGCTAACGGATGTGCGTATTGCTCTCAAAATTGACTCTAGCAATGAGATGGCAAGTATCAAGTTATCAGAACGGGTAGCTATTGCTTTATCTTCACCTAGTCAAATATTGCGCTTTGGTGGTTTAAGTTTGGGTGAATCTTGGGCAATGATTAATGGCATTCGTAACTATCGAGAAACCGATGGTACTATTCGTTGGCTAGTCAAGGATAATCGAGGTTTAATCGGTTTGCCTATTTGGATTGACAGAAATACGAGTCAAGGGACTTTTCAAAGGTTCTCATTGGGAGAATATAGCGATCAGTGTCTGGTTGACATCATTGCACCCATTTTAACTACAACGAAATCAAAAAAAAGCTCAAAAGACAAATAAAGCTATAGTCCTCTTTTTTATAGCGGTTTTCAGTCTAATAATGTATAGTAACTCACCTTTGTGAAAATCGCTATGATGTTACCATTAATTGGATAATATCATAATGGCTATCAAACATAAAAGCTCTTCTGGTTTCTATGTGGAAATAAAGTATCTGTTTCCAATAGTGAAACTAGCTGGTTACTTAAAAATAGTGTCATGTATGAAATGGATATTATTGCTCCCATTGATGAAATATGGTATATCGAGCGGGGATTATTATCGATACCCATGTT
The DNA here is from genome assembly GCA_020404895.1 of Pseudanabaena sp. M085S1SP2A07QC. Taxonomy (GTDB): domain Bacteria; phylum Cyanobacteriota; class Cyanobacteriia; order Pseudanabaenales; family Pseudanabaenaceae; genus Pseudanabaena. The sequence goes on from JADBWK010000075.1 coordinate 5,166, forward strand.
TGGATTGTAGCTGACAGAATTTCCTGATCTTTTTTCTTTTAAAGGCGGAAAAATTTTTGCCGTGGTCATTGGTTAAATTGATAGCAAAGCAAGCAAGTTTACACTAAAACATATCATGCAAGCGATCGACTTTAATCCAGAATCACCCCAACCTGTCCAAGATACTCTCCGCGTCTGCGCTCTACACGCTTTTGCCTACTGTCCCCGTCTATTTTATCTCGAAGAAGTGGAAGAACTCTACACCCAAGACGCGGCAGTATTTGCTGGAAGACGGTTACACGATGAAATCGAACGGAAAGAAGGAGAAGAATGGCAAGACCTCTATCTGGAAGACGAAAACCTCGGATTAAGGGGTAGAATTGACGTTTTACGTCAACGAGACGGTCAAACTATCCCTTATGAACACAAACGCGGACGCTGTCATCGAGATGAAAATAATCAGCCGCAAGCTTGGGAAAGTGATAAACTGCAAATTCTCGCCTACTCTTGTCTTCTAGAAGTAGCCTTAAATACCCGCATTACCGAGGGTAGAATTCGTTATCATGCCGATAATGTCCTTATCCACATTCCCGTAGATGATGCTGGCAGAATTAAAGCACTGGTATCTAATTTGTTACGATATTCGTTGTCCGCAACGCTGGCGTAAAGCTTACAGAATTTTAGGCGGTTACGGCGATCGCATTCAATACTCGATTTTTCGCTGTTGGTTAAGTGCGCGAATGCGAGAAAAATTGCGCTGGGAATTGGAAAAAGTCCTCACCCTAAAAGACGACTTAATTTTAATTCGTCTGTCGGAGCAGTGTGTCCGCGATCTGCCTAAGTACAACCGACCTGACACTTGGCTTTTGGACGAAAAAGGGTTTCGGGTAATCTAAAAAAAACAAGCATCTCTGGCTGGGAAAAAATCCACGGGCTAAAATTTATTTGTATTGCTAATGCTGTCTCGGTTTCAGGGTTTGACAAGGAATAATTCCTGCTTGCATTTTCTAAAAATATCACTGGATAACGGTTTTCAGCTTCGGTGCTGTCACTCAAAAGCTCTGATCAGAAGATTTCTTGGCGTTTTTCTAGAGGTGCTTGTAAAATGGACTGTGAAGCTATACACCAAAGGCTTTTTCAGCCTCGCCGTGTACTAACCTTTGATGCCGTAAGGCGTTGATCACGATATAGGTAAAGAGATTAGGAGTTTACGCAATGTTGTGTACTAACCTTTGATGCCGTAAGGCGTTGATCACACCAACCAGCATCCTTGTCGCTCGCAAGTAAATCGTGTACTAACCTTTGATGCCGTAAGGCGTTGATCACCCAATTAGAAGCGATTATAAAATTACGCGGACAGCAGTGTACTAACCTTTGATGCCGTAAGGCGTTGATCACTTTATTGCAAGGAAAAAGAAAATGAATCGATTATCACAAGTGTACTAACCTTTGATGCCGTAAGGCGTTGATCACCTTCTAATTTTTTACTTAACGCAAAGGCTTTTCACTATGTGTACTAACCTTTGATGCCGTAAGGCGTTGATCACGAATACGCGCAACAATGTCATTGCGGCTTTGAAAAAGTGTACTAACCTTTGATGCCGTAAGGCGTTGATCACCTCTACAGACATAATCAAAAATCTAGACTTTTCTCGTGTACTAACCTTTGATGCCGTAAGGCGTTGATCACAGATCGACGCGATCAAAATAGACGTTAGATCGCTGTGTACTAACCTTTGATGCCGTAAGGCGTTGATCACAATTTTTGTCCCGTCTGGTTTTGTCGCTTGGATTGGTGTACTAACCTTTGATGCCGTAAGGCGTTGATCACCTTCTAATTTTAGCTATCAGGATGATTACTATTCTGTGTACTAACCTTTGATGCCGTAAGGCGTTGATCACAAGGAGACTCCCTATATTCAAACGAAAAACAAAGAGTGTACTAACCTTTGATGCCGTAAGGCGTTGATCACATCGTTTACTAAGAACCCCTGAAGCTTGGGCTTAGTGTACTAACCTTTGATGCCGTAAGGCGTTGATCACATCGCTGCTGGCCGCCGTCTGGCAAAGGGAGCAGGTGTACTAACCTTTGATGCCGTAAGGCGTTGATCACAGACTTAAACTCTTCACAAAAAGCCAGAAAATGGTGTGTACTAACCTTTGATGCCGTAAGGCGTTGATCACAAGCAGATTTTGATCCCATATTCCGCACTTCACTTTGAAGTATAAAAAACTACAGGTCTTTTCAAAGAAAAAAAATCAGAATAATCAAAAAAAAAATACTCAACCAATCAGATGTTGAGGAGAAATCATAAAATACCAAATGTTTTTTAGGCTCAAAGAGTTAAACTAAGTCACAACAATTGGATGAGTAGTGACTCTCCTATAAGCATATTACTCAATTGTTATCAACTTTGTTGCTTTTTTATTTAGACTGAGATGACAGATAATATTTTTGACAAGATGAAAGCAGAAAATTTAAAATAAAACTGCGCTCTTCAGTTAAATTGACAATTTGCTTGACCCCATTCAAAATAAAAATAAGTAGGTAGGCGTTAAAAATTATCAGACACCACCCTGATCAAGGGGGGACTAAGGGTAGGGTTGATTCATGAATCAACCCTACTATGAATCAACTCTAGGACTAAGGGGGGATCGAACCTAAAATCCATTTTTAATTT
>JADBWK010000076.1 GCA_020404895.1 Pseudanabaena sp. M085S1SP2A07QC
ATGATTCATCGCTCGGAGAATGTCGTCACATAGGCAATAAATCGCTACAATTTCATCATTCATTTTTCTTGCTGCTACTCGGCTCTTGTCCTTTGTAGCAGCTTTTTTTTCTTGTTACTATAGGTAGCAACTTGGGTTAACTAATGTTACACAGATAGAATTCCTACGATAGCAGAGGTTTAGGGCTGGCACGCACCGTCCACAGCCCCTACAGAACATGAATAGCGATCGCAGTTTTTTGGTATAGACCAAGAGTATTGCCAAGCAATACTCTTGGTCTTCTTAAATTTTAGCGCACGACTAAAACTGGTGAAGCACAATGGTGTACAACATAATCACTGACACTACCTAGCATCAGCCGCTCAACTGACCCCAACCCTCGCGATCCCACTATTACTAAATCGGGGCTTTCCTCTTTTGCCACGTAGCAAATTACATCACGAGGTTGACCTGTTTCTAACCTAGTACGACTATCCACCTGGGCAGATTGACAAGTGTCTTGAGCTTTTTGGAGCAAGGCTTGACCTGCGCTCAAAATTTTACGCTCTAGCTCAATGTCAGGAAGTCCGCGCCAGCCAACCCAATCACCAGTGGGCAGCATGACTTCAGGGATATAGCTGCTAAGTGGTTCAACAACTGTCAGCAAAACAATTTCGGCTTTTAGAGGATTAGCAAAGGTCAAGGCTTTCGCAAGCGCGTTTTCGCTAGCTTGAGAGCCATCAATAGGAACTAAGAATTTCATATGGTTACCGTAATATAGAGCTTATATTGTCTGTAATGCATCTGTAATGCTTGGTAAGTAATGCATTCGTTGCATATATAGCGATCGCCAATTTTAATTTTCAAGATTGGGTAAACCTAGCGCGTTTATTCGCAATAAATGATGTGTAACTGCAATAAACCAAGAAAATTCAAATTTGCAAATATCTATATAACTAATTACAGACCCAAATATACTGAAGTTAATAAACAAGTTGTAAATCTTTGCTGTAGTTCATTTCTTGTAATATTCCATGACACGCGATATTCGTATTGGTTTTGCTAACTCTGTGGGTAATACGCCCCTGATTAAAATTGAGTCTCTTTCAGAAGCAACGGGCTGCACTATTTTAGGAAAAGCTGAATTTCTGAATCTAGGTGGTAGCGTTAAGGATCGGGCAGCTTTGTTTATGGTGTTAGAGGCTGAAAAAGCGGGAACACTCAAATCTGGCGGCACAATTGTGGAAGGGACGGCAGGTAATACTGGCATTGGACTAGCTCTTGTTGCTAATGCGCGAGGTTATCATAGTGTGATTGTGATGCCCAGCAATCAATCACAGGAGAAAATTGATTTGCTCAAGACTCTGGGTGCTCAAGTTGAACTAACTAATCCTGCTCCTTTCTCTAGTCCTGATAATTACTATCATGTTGCCCGAAAACGCGCAGAAGAATTTGAAAATGCTTTCTGGGCAAATCAGTTTGAGAATTTGTCTAATTCTGACGCGCATTATTTTACGACTGCTCCTGAAATTTGGAGTCAAACTGACGGCGATCTAGACGGGATTGTCATGTCCTCTGGCACAGGTGGCACGATCGGCGGTGTAACTGCTTACCTGAAAGAACAAAATTCGGCGATCGCAACTTATTTAATTGACCCGACTGGTTCAGGGCTGTATAGCTATATCACAACGGGCGAATTTAAGGCTGAGGGTAATTCAATTACAGAAGGTATTGGCATTAACAGAGCAACAGCAAATTTTAATCGAGCTAGATTAGATGGGGCTTTCCAAGGAACTGACCAGCAAGTAATTGAGATGTCACAATATTTGCTAAAGCACGATGGCTTGTTTGTTGGTAGTTCGGCAGCACTAAACGTAGTTGGAGCTGTGAAACTAGCTCGTAAACTTGGTAAAGGTCACACGATCGCGACGATTCTCTGTGATGGTGGTGGTCGATATCAAAGCCGAATGTATAACCCAGAGTGGTTGGCAGAAAAAGGCTTAACTCCAGTATCTAAAGGCTTGGACTTTATGGATGACTAATTTGATGACTGATTTAACAACTGATTTAGCAACTGATTTAGCAACTAAGAAGTATCGATGTATCGGTGTTGGTGTGGTTTGGGATCGCGATCGCCAAAGAATCTTAATCGATCGCCGTTTACCTGAAGGTGAACTGGCAGGATATTGGGAGTTTCCTGGTGGAAAGATTGAGGGACATGAAAGTGCGGCAGAATGCATCAAGCGTGAGCTACAAGAAGAACTAGCGATTGATGTTGAAGTTGGCGATCATTTGATTACAGTCGATTTTGAATATGAAACGCTGCGGGTAAGTCTGATTGTGCATCACTGCACTCACCTGTCGGGTGAACCGCAGGCGATCGCCTCTTCAGAAATTTGCTGGGTAACAGTTGACGAATTAGACCACTATCAATTACCAGCCGCCAATTACCAAATTGTCCAAGCTTTAAAGGGAAATAACTCGTCAAATTTTTGTTGCTAGTTTCACAAAGTAACTAAGGGACTTGCGACTTAATAAAATACCAAATATAAAACCAGAATCAGTGGGGTGGCGGAGCCGCCCCACTGATTCTGGGAAATCTGGATTGGTATCTTAATTTTCTAGCAAGTCCCTAACAGCAAAAATTTGTCTTTTACTAATGGAGAAAATATTTACTGATGGAAGAAGTCAGTGTCGAACAGCTAGCATCGCAGCTATATCAAGAAGGGGTGAGTAACTTTGAGAATGGTAACTACCAGCAGTCGATCGCATTGCTAGAACGCGCTCGTGCTTTAGCTGTTGTAGAAACTACTTTGGGCGGCGAAATTCTTATATGGCTAGCCAATGCCTACGATGCAGTTGGCAAAACTGAAGAGGCGATCGCTATATGTCGCAGTCTCAAAAAACACCCAGTTAATAGTGTGCGAAAATCAGCACGTTATATGTTGGGGATTTTGACTGCCCCGCAACTGAGTAAGCTCGAAGGTGTTGTTTCTGAAGTGCCGATTTTACAATCACCTGACACCTATGAGCCTAAACCCGTAGCTAGAAGCAAAAGTTCAGGTGATACAGAGCGAAAGCCATTTCGTGAGGTTTCTCTTGAAAAACCAAATACCAATAGCTCTAACAATTTTCTGTGGGTGGCGATCGCAAGTTCTCTCTTGCTTTTAGCTATTTGGGCAGCTAAATAGCTAAAAAAACGATTTTGTTATTTCCAGAGCCAACGGTGCTGGAAATAACAAAATCAGTTTCATAATGAGAATTGCTGAGGTTTAAGTGCTGTAAACCTCAAACTCAAAAATGAATGGTATGCTAGCTTATACTTTTGTTAAGTTACTTAAAGCAAAGTTCAAACTTACAGTGATTTGCGATCAAGAGAGCCACAAGATTTTTGTTGCAAGTGCTGCATAGCAGCGCTTGCAACAAAAATTTTGGTTCTGGTTTCAGCGCAAAATGATGTAAACAAGTAAATTTCAACTATTTCTGGGAGTAAATGGCGTGATGAGGCGAGCGATCCCCGCACAATGGATTAATTTAGGAATGCACCTAGTCTCAATGGTGTTTGGTCTATTTGGCTTGATTTTCGTGCTGCCAAACACCGAGTTTATTGAAAGCTTATCCGAGGCTGGTTTGCAGGTCTTTTCATGGGGAATGCAAAATGGCGGCGCATCCTACATGATTTTTGGCGCGATCGCCGCATTTCTTTACGGTAAGCAAACCATCGGGCTTAAGCGGACTCTTGCATTTTGCATTCCTGCGATCGGATTATCGGTAAGTAGCGAATTATTAGGAACTAGTACAGGTTTCCCCTTTGGTGCTTATGCCTATCTGAGTGGGTTAGGTTACAAAATCGCTGACTTAGTTCCATTTACAATTCCCTTGTCATGGTTCTACATGGGGTTTTCCGCTTTTCTCGTGTCTGCAACTTTGATGCGCTTCGGTACAGGTTGGGGCTATCGAATTGCCGCGATCGCACTTGGAGCTTTGATGCTGACATCATGGGACTTTGTACTTGATCCTGCCATGAGCCAAACCCCCTATCCTTTCTGGGAATGGCATCAAGCAGGCGAATTCTATGGAATGCCTTACCAAAACTTTTTTGGTTGGTTCGGAACTGGCGCATTATTTATGACTGTTGCCTCACTAATTTGGGGCAAAGGCGATCAACCAATTCTTAATCGCCAGCAAATCATTTTCCCATCGATTATGTATGCAGGCAATTTTATGTTTGCACTTATTCTTAGCTTTAATGCAGGTTTTTATGTTCCAGCATTACTAGGTATTGTTGTTGGCGCTTTGCCACTTGTTGTGCTTTATTTCACCACACCAAATGCTGAAGATGACAATGCGATCGCCAACTCTACTGCAAATATGCCAGTAGTATCGGTAGCTGCTTCTAAAATAGAAACGATCTCAACTCGTTAATACCAAAACACAAAATGGCTACGCCATTTTGTGTTTTTAAAACCCTTACAGGTTTAGTTTTTAATTCACAGAATTAATTGTCGTCACACTTTTTTGAATTGGTATAAAGCAAATAAAAAAGGGGAGGAGCTTAGCTCCTCCCCTTTTTTATTTGCCCTGTAAAGATTTTAGCTCACGCAAAATCACCATCAAACCTTTATTTTGATGATCGATTTGTTCTGAAATTTTTTCCATGCGCTGAGTCAACGAATTGATCTCATTATCTTGATGATCAATTCGAGTATTTAACTCATTAAATCGCGCTACAACTTCACGCTGAATCAAGTTCTCGATCCCCTGTACTAGCAAAGTCTCAGTCGCAGTGAGGCGATTGATAATTGTTTGCAAGCTAGGTTCTTCAGTACTGGGCATCTGTCTTGCAGGAGCAGATGTAGTGCGGGCTGTTGCAGCCGAAATTGGTTGTTGAGCGGGCTCAGGGGGCAAAAAGTTTTGAATACGGGCAACTAGTACATCTGCTTCAAAGGGCTTTTCGAGAAAATCAAACTCAGTAAATGGCTCAGGTACATGCTCGGTGACTTGCTCTTTGAGTCCCGAAATCATGATTACAGGAACTTTTTGTAATCCTTCAACACGACGGATTGCCTGTAAGGTCTGATAGCCATTGTATTTGGGCATAACAAAATCGAGCAAAATTAGGTCAGGAAAGGCTCGGCGAGCAGCATCTAAACCTGATTTGCCATCACTTGCTTCTAAGACATCATACTTTCCCGATAAAATGCTTTTAACCATTTTACGGATCATGATGCTGTCGTCAATTACCAGTACTTTCTTTGCAGTCATGGATTTGAAGAATCCGCTCCAAATAGCTATTATGCAAGACCATCATATTACATCACAAAACTTGGTTGCTTGAAATATTTTCTGATCTAGCAATTTAAAGCAAAACCAATTGCGTTATTTTCAGTGCCTACGGCGCTGAAAATAACGCAATTGGTTTCACCCGTAAAGTTGCGTCCCGCAGGGGCGCAACTTTACGGGTTTTGGTAATTTATTGTGCTTAAGTACGTTTATACCAATTCATAAAAGTGGGACGACACTTCTGTGAATTGAAACCCAAACCTAGCAAGGGTTTTACAAGCACAAAATGGCGTAGCAATTTTGTGCTTTGGTATTAGTTAAGAATTGCTGTTTGTGGAACAGTGCAAGATGAGCGCGATCGCGTTAGACTTAAAAGACCCATTTTCTTTCGGTTTTATGGCAAAACGATACACTATTGACTCATCGCAAATTATTCGTCGTGTCGAAGAACTGATAAGTGCTTCTTCCAATCGTTATCGCATTACTGTGCAAGTTGCGAACCGAGCCAAACTCAGACGCTATGAAGATGATGACTATGACGATCGCATGATGAAGCCAATTTTACGCGCCATTCTGGAAATGTCTGACGAAATTTCCCAGCCTGAAATTCTGAGCGACTGAAAGCCCTAGAGTTGGCGGTGCTTAGCACCGCCAACCTTGCTAAGTATTATGCTAAATTTCGCATCTCAAGATACATCTAAGCAGTTGTTAATCGGTGAAGGTTGGCGGATTGGTCTGCGATCAGATGTAGATTTATATAAGGGATTGGTGGGAACAGATAGTTGGGCGATCGAGCTAACTGAAGGTGAGTTTAAAGATTTTTGTAAGCTAGCATCACAACTTGCCGAGACGATGCAGATTATGGCAGCCGAGCTATCGGACGGCGAAAAAATTTGTTGTACATTGGAAACTGAAGATATTAGCCTTGAAGTTAATGGGCTTCCCCATGCTTTTACTTTACATTTACAATTATTGACTGAGAGAAGTTTTGAAGGCTTTTGGGATGCGACGGCTGTACCTTTTTTAATCACAGCGATCGCAAATCTCGTTGGATAATCACCACAGTTAGGAGTTGAAGCAATGACCAGTGTTGTTATAGAAAAAGCGGCAACTGAATCAGAAGTAAAGCAAAAGCTGACATTAGAGCATTTTTTGCAATTGTCCGACCTTGATGGAAGTTATGAACTATGGGAAGGAGTCGCCATAAAAAAAATGTCACCCAAATTTTTTCATTCTCGTTTAACTGCATCCTTTGGGAGTGATTTGTCAGCATGGGCTAATGGTTTTGGGCAGGTAGCGATCGAGTGGTCGGTAGTCTTAAAACGGCGGGGACAAGATTGGGTTCCTGTCCCTGACTTGCTATATGTTTCGTATGATCGCCTTGCTGTAGATTGGCTTGAGGATTCACCTTGTCCTGTATTGCCTGAGTTGGTGATTGAGATTGTATCGCCCGAACAGACTTTTAATCAGTTAGCCCAGAAAGCGATGGACTATTTGAATGCTGGAGTTGATCGAGTGTGGGTGGTTTATCCACCAATGCGTAGTTTGACAGTGTTTTTTGTCGATCTCCCACCTGAAACTTATCGCAGCGATCGGCTATTAACAGATAATTTATTTCCTGATTTGGCAGTGACATCAGAGCAGTTTTTTGTGAAGGCAGGAATTTAGACCGCTTAGCGATTAAAATCAAAAGAGAGTGAAGGTGCTTTGCACCGCCACTCTCTTTTGGTTTGCAATTATTTTGCAATTATACAGAGAGATAGTGTGGTGTGGAATCTTTTATTTCTTGCAGGTAGGAATTTTTTTGTAGAAGTTGCGAATGGTTTGTAAATAAATGGATTTGGCTCCAAGAGTCGCTATAGTCGGTGTCAGCGATTAAGGAGTCTAATAACTCATTGGAGATTGAATGCCACTGTGGATTAGTGGCGATGATCGCTTGTTTCCATTGAAATGTGACCTCACTATATTCTGAGCAAATTTGTCTGCTGGCATAGTTAGGGTCATGCTCAATCCAAGTTAGACGATTAGGATTAAGCTGAAAATCCTGAATAATCTGCGTAGCAAGTTTTTCGATCTGAGATGGAATAAACCAACCAATTTCACAGTTTTGAGGTGAGACGATCACGATTTGCTGTCCAAATTGTTGATAGATAATGCGTAAATGACATTTCAGTTGCCAAATTGCAGAATCTTGACCAGCGACGTGGCATTGATAAAAAAGATTGATATTTTTCATGCTGAAAATTATTCTAAGGAACAAGAGTTAAAATTTCGACATTTTGGTGATTTACTTAACATGTAGATAGAAAAAGTTTTTGCACCCTCAGTCAGTCCAAGTTTTTTCAAGATGTGACCTTACCACTCCTCCAAGATTAAAGATAAAAAATGAGGAAATTCTGTAGTTAGTAAAATATTTCCTGAAAATTCTTTGTGCTGAAATAAAAGTTAATATTTTTGGCAAAAATGTTGCCAAGCGATCACTACTACCAGCCTAAAATCTTGGTAATTTGATCGACGAGCTTAGTTGCATGAAATGGTTTAGCGATCGCGCCTTTGACACCCAATTGGGAAAGTTTTTGGGTTTCAAGCAGATCTAAACGAGCGGTAATAAGTACTACAGGGATATCTGCAAGTTGAGGATCGGCTTTTAAGTTTTTGAGGAAGGTAAACCCATCCATATTTGGCATCATCATATCTAGCAAAATTGCATCAGGTTTTGCCTTAGCTGCTGCTGCTAATCCTTCATCGCCAGAAGCTGCGAGTGCTGGTCGCCAATTGCTGAAATTTTCTATACAAGCCTCTACAATTTGGAGAATATAGTCTTCATCATCAATCAATAAAATCGTTTTACAAGATGCCTGTTGCGTTTCCATTTTGTCTTCTAATTACTAGTCACTAGTGTAGAAAATAAAAATGAGGACAATCTGAGAAATCGTAATTACCAACCGAGCATCTCGGCAATTTGGTCAGAAATTTTGAGCGGCTCAAAGGGCTTGGCGATTGTCCCTGCTACGCCTAACTGGGTAAACCGTTCGCGATCGCTTACTTGTACCTTAGCTGTTAAGAAGATTACGGGAATATTTTTAGTAGCTGAATTCATTTGCAAGTTTTGATAGACGGTGATGCCATCCATTATGGGCATCATCACATCAAGGAGGATTGCGTCTGGTTTGAGTGTTTCCACAATGCTAAGTCCTGCCTTGCCAGAGTTAGCCACTTGCACCTTCCATCCTTTAAAGCTTTCGAGACAAACAGCAATAACTTCTGCAATATTTGGCTCGTCATCAATAAGTAAAATTGATTTGGTAGTCATAAATCTAGAATCTCCTCTTAGGATTGCAAATCAAATAACTTATGCGATTTAAAGCCTAATAATTGTTGAGTCGAGTGAAGCTCGATTCAACAATTATTGGTTCCTTAGCCTAAGCGATGAGGAATGGTAAACGAAAAAGTACTGCCTTCTGACAATACACTCTCTACCCAAATCTTGCCACCATGTTGTTGGACAATGCTGCGGCAGATCGCTAAGCCTAAACCTGTGCCTCCCATTTGGCGGGAATCGGAAGCATCGACTTGGTGGAATCGTTCAAAAATACTTTCTAGCTGAGCGGCTGGGATACCACGACCGCGATCGCAAACTCGAAAGACAATCTCATTGGCTATCTGTTCGGCTTCTAGATGAACTTGACTTTGAGGTGGCGAAAACTTAATCGCATTGCTGAGTAAATTAACTAAGGTTTGGACAAGGCGATCTTGATCGGCAAAAACTTGCTGTGATTGAATATTGCATAATATTTCGATCTGGCTTTCGATTGCGATCGCCTGCATCGTTTCGATCGCCTGTTGACATAGCTCAAGCACATCATACCAATTGCGATCGAGTGTGACTTTGCTTGATTCTAAACGCTCTAAGTCGAGAATGTCATTGACTAGACGCACTAATCTTTCGGTATCTGAGGAAGCAATATTGAGCATATTTTGGGCAGTCTCAGGTCGATTAGCCAATACACCTGAAGATAGCAAGCCTAATGCGCCCCGAATAGAAGCTAAGGGAGTTCTGAGTTCATGACTAACAATAGAAATAAATTCACTTTTGATACGATCAACTTTCAATTTTTCAGTAATATCTTCACCAATGCTCAGCGTTCCAATAATTTCGTTATCTTGACTGCGCAGGATTGTATTGTTCCAAGAGATCATTCTTTCTTCGCCTGCCTTTGTGACAATGGCATTTTGATGATATTTCGGAAAGTCATTAATCAGTAGGCTAGAAAATTCCTCTCTAATCTCCAGTTGATCGATCTGGGGTATAAATTGAGAGAACCAGTCTTTGCCGATTACTTCCTCTATGGTATAGCCTGTAAGAGCTAACAAAAATGGATTGATATATTCCACTTCTCCCGCACAGGTCACCCCAACCACGATTAAACTGACATTATCTAGCAAATATCGCCAACGACGGTTTGATTCTTGAAGAGCTATTACATTTAGTTTGCTCTGGGTAATGTCATAGAAGATCGATAATATCGTGGCAATTTTGCCATCTGGAGCATATTCAGGAATGAGATGAGCGCGATAATATCCCATGCCCTGAACTTCTGGGAATGGATATTCGATTTCATATCTCTGGTCTTCGCCTGTTTCGAGCAATCTTTGAGCAGCAGATTCGAGCATGGTTACATTCTTCTCAGGGAATCCCATTCCTCGCAGGGTTTTACCCAGAAACTCTTTAGCGGGGATACCCGTAGCTCTTTCTACGGCTGAATTAACGTAGAGATAACGCAGTTGCAGATCGAGGCGCATAATCACGCTAGGCGAATTCTCGGCAAGAGCAATAAATTCCTGTTGGCGTTGATATAGCTCGGCAGTGCGCTCGGCAACGTGAATTTCTAAGTTTACGTTAGCTTGCTGAAGTGCAAGTTCGGCTTTTTTGCGTTCCCTAATTTCTTTCTCTAAAGAGAGATTCGCGATCTGAAGATTGCGATAGAGTTGAGCTTGTTGAATCGCGATCGCTAACTGTACTGATAATCGCTGAAGTAAGCGAATATCTGTCTCTTCCCAAACGCGCGGCTCAAAACATTGATAGGTACATAGCAAGCCCCACAGAGGATCGGTTTTGTTGTTGGGGCGAAGGATGGGTACGATCAAACTTGCTCTTGTGGGGAACTGTTCTAACATTTGCAAATGACATTCACTGAGATTCGCCTTATACACATCAGGAGCGACAAAAACTCTTCCCTCTCGATACGCGCCGCCCATAGTCTCAGGAAAGTGTTCATCACTTAGTTGTCGATGGAGACAGGTTTCCCAAGGTGGCAAGAGCGCCTCAGCGACAAGCATCCCACTCATATCAGGATTAAATTGATAAACAACGGCGCGATCGGCTTTCAAAAAGAATCGTACTTCTTGGACGATCGCATTCAGGATTTCTTCTAAATCAAGATATTGCCGAATATGGAGCGCAATTTTAGCAATTAATACCTCTTGCTGTTGCGCGCGCCTCATTTTGCAAATGAATTGAGAAATCGAGCTAGAAATAGGATTGGAAGATGAATTTGGCATGAGTTCTGGCAATATTAAGAAAATACTTTTTTTGCACAACTTGAGGTAGTAAGTAGCTTTAGCCTAGCCTATAAAAATGAAGAAAATCTAAAGAAATCAAGCCGATGTGGGATATTTAGAAACCATTTAAGAATTACTTTCTGCGATCAAAAGCTCCAAGAGATCCCCCCTCAATCCCCCTTAAAAAGCTACCGTGTACACACAAGTCGGACTTACCCCCTTTAATTCCCCCTTGCAAAGGGGGA